>NZ_JBIAXT010000018.1:0-123120 GCF_042896945.1 Streptomyces sp. NPDC001222 | reverse complement strand
CGTGGCCGCGCGCCGGTCTACAGGTCGCGCCTTTCCAGCGGCCGGGTGGCGGGGCCCTGCAGACCCCGCCCGTCTGCGCCCGGGCGGGCTCCGGGGACTGAGGCCCCGGCCGCTGCGTGGCCGCGCGCCGGTCTACAGGTCGCGCCTTTCCAGCGGCCGGGTGGCGGGGCCCTGCAGACCCCGCCCGTCTGCGCCCGGGCGGGCTCCGGGGGCTGAGGCCCCGGCCGCTCCGTGGCCGCGCGCCGGTCTACAGGTCGCGCCTTTCCAGCGGCCGGGTGGCCGGGCCCTGCAGAACCCGCCCGTCGAGACCGAACCGTGAGCCGTGGCAGGGGCACTCCCAGGCCTGTTCGGCGCGGTTGAAGGCGACCAGGCAGCCCAGATGCGTACAGCGGGCGGACAGGGCCCTCAGCTGCCCCACCTCGTCACGGGCCACGGCACGCAGGTGCACGCCGACGCGGATCACCGCGCCCTCGCCGGGGGCGAGGTCATCGGCCGAGCCTCCGGCCAGCGGTGCCAGTCGGTCCGCCACGAAGTGCTGGGCGATCTGGGCCTGGTGTTTGACGAAGGCCGGGGCCTCACGCACCACGGAGACCACGCGGCGCGGGTCGTAGAGCCCGGCCCAGGCAGGCTCCCGCCCGTCGATCAGGGCGGAGAGCAGAAGGCCCGCCATGATGCCCCCGCTGAGGCCCCATCCGCCGAAACCGGACGCGACATAGCTGTGGCGGCTCGCGGGATGCAACGGCCCGACGAGCGGCACCGTGTCGGTGGAGTCGTTGTCCTGGGTGGCCCAGCGGTGGCTGAAGTCGAGGGGGCCGAAGTGCCCGGTGGCCCACTCGGCCAGTCTGGTGAAGTGCTCCTCGACGTCCGCCGTGCCCGGCGTGAAGTGCTCCCCGGTGACGATCAGCAGCCGGGTGCCGTCGTCCACGGGCGCGGTCCGCAGGGAACGGGTGTTCTCCTCCGGTGTGATGTACATGCCTCGAGGGGCGCGGGCCGCGTCGATCGGGGCCGTGAGGACCAGTTCGCGCCTCGGCGAGAGCCGCGCGAAGAGCATCGCGCGGTCGAAGATCGGGTAATGGGTCGCCACCACCACGTCCCGTGCCGTGACCGTGTGCCCCGCCTCGGTGCGCAGCCGGCAGGGGTCCGACTCGTCCAGCCCGACGACGCGGGTGTGCTCGTACAGCCGGGCGCCCCGCTGTTCGAGCGCGTCGGCCAGCGCGAGAAGGTACTTGCGCGGATGGAACTGCGCCTGGCCGGTGACCCTGACCGCGCCCGCCACGGGGTAGGGCAGCTCCGTGTCGGTGACGAACTCGGCCGGGAGTCCCGCCTCCCGGGCGGCCTCCGCCTCGGCGCGCAGTGCGGGAACCCGGTCGGGGTCCGACGTGTAGGTGTACGCCGGGGCGGTCTCCCAGTCGCAGTCGATGCCCAGCCGCTCGGCCAGCTCGGCCGCTCTGCCGAGGGCCTCCGTCTGGGAGCGGGCGTAGAGCTGTGCGCCCTCGGCGCCGCGGGTGCGGCGCAGCCGCTGATAGACGAGCGTGTGCAGGGCGGTGAGTTTGGCCGTCGTGTGCCCCGTGACGCCGCCGGCGAGACGGCCCGCCTCCAGCACGGCGACGCTCCGGCCGCCCTGCGCCACCTCCCAGGCGGTGCTGAGCCCCGCCATCCCCGCCCCGATCACGGCGACGTCGACCGTGAGGTCCTCGGTGAGGGCCGGACGGGGAAGCCCCGGCGCGGTCTCGATCCAGTACGACGCCTGGGCTCCGGTGCGCTCGGTCATGACGGCCGGGTTCCCCGAACCGGGCTCCCGAAGCAGCCGGCGAGCGGCCGACGCCGCGGCGGTCGGGGCAACGGCGTACCGCCCCTGGCGTCGACGCTCTCGGGCGGTATGCCGAGCGGGGATGTCAGAGTGCGCGGTACATGACATGGAGCCCGACCGTGCCGTGGCGGGGGTGTTCGAAGGCGCCCGGAACGGTGCCCAGGATGCTGAAGCCGAGCGACATCCAGAGCTTCACCGCGGGATTGGTCTCGACCACGGCGTTGAAGACCATGCCGCGATACCCCTGGGCCCTCGCCACGGCCAGGATGTGGTCGGCGAGAGCCCGGCCGATACCGCGTCCCGCGCAGTCCGGATCGACCATGAAGGCCGCGTTCGCGATGCGTGCCGCGGGGCCGCCGTAGTTCGGCGTGACATAGGCGGAGCCGACGATCGCACCGGTGTCGTCCTCGGCCACGTACACACGCTTCCCCGGCGCCATCCACAGGGCGCGGGCCGCGTCCTCGGAGGTCTCCGGGTCCCAGGTGTACGTCTCGGCGGCGGCGACGATCCGATGCCAGAAGGGCCAGATGCGCGGCCAGTCGTCGGCCGCGGCTTCTCTGATCAGCATGGGCGCGAGTCTGACACGCCCATGCCGTCAGCGATCATGACGGTACTGTGAGGTCAGTCGACGCTTGGCAGGATGTGGGGCTCGGCGAGGTCCTCCTCGTAGCCCGCCAGCCGGATGGGGGCGGACCTGGCCCACACGTCGAGACTGCCGAGCTTCTGCTCCGTCCGGCGGCCCCCGCGCTCCCCGTGTTCCTTGGGGCGCTGATCGCGATTCGTCTTCTCCGGTGTCACCGCGCACTCCTTTTGTGTCGGGTAACCCTCAGGACGTACCGGTCCAGTCTGCCGCTGCACCCACGACGTCCGCTCGGGTCTGAGTCAAAGACAGGTCGGACGCGGTGGCGCCGGCAACTCGTACGAGAGCAGGCCGTGGTGACCGGCGTGTCCCGGGACGGACTGTGGGTCGGGTGGACCCAAAGACTGTCCGTACCGTCCAGATTAACCAAATGAGCGGGTACCCGCTCGATGGGGCTGAAACAAACAGGTAACTGTCTTGGGTCATCCACCTCTCATCCGGTCAGATTATTAACGTTTTTGACATCAAGCATCCGTTTTGTCGTCACTCGTTCGGCCCAGTGCTCGAACTGCTTCACCGGCACGGCCGGTGCCCGGTCCGGCGCGGACGCTGCTCAGTTCAGGTCCTGTTGGCTGAGTCGCAAGCTCGCCATGATCTGCTGACCGTCGGCAACGGCTTTTCTCGCGGGAGGACTGACGCATGGAGCTGCGCAGCGTCGAGGAGCTGATGGATCTGCTGCACGCCTGCCGAGGCGCGCGGCGCACCCAGGACCGTGACAACGAGCCGGTCGATGTGCACGAACACGCCCTGCAGACCGCCGCCCTGCTGCGCCGAAGTCGCCCTGCGGACAAGGAACTCCAGGTGGCCGGCCTGGTCCACGACATCGGGCTGCTGCTACGACCGGACGACGCCACCGGACATGCGGACCGGGCGGCCGACGCGGTACGGCCGCTGCTCGGTGAGCGGGTCTCCCGCCTCGTACGCCTGCATGCCGTCGCAGACCGCTATCTGGCCGCGGTCTCGGCACACGGTCCGTCCGCGCGGAGCGCGTCGCTCCCGGCCCGGCGGAGCGAAGCGATGACGCCCCAGGAGGCGGCCGCGTTCGTCCGCGACCCGATGGCCGACGACGCCCTCACCCTGCGTCAGGCGGACGAAGCGGCCAAGGTGCGGGGGCTGGACGCCGGGGTGCTGGAGGACTGGCGGACGGTGCTCGAACTGGTGGCGGCCGGCCGTGCCCGGCTGTGGGCCGTGGACTGAGGCCGGCGCGGCCGAGACGCACCGCGACGGCACGACGTACGACGCGTGAGGTGCGGCGCGCACTGTACAGCGCGTGATGTACGACGTGCTGTCGGTCGGAGCAATCGCCGGGGCGGCCGTCCCGCCGTGTCAGACTCGGCGGGATGCGCCGCCGACACGCAACCGCTCCGGGCCGGGGACGGGTCATCGGCACGTGGCCGGCGCGGCACGCCGGGTGGTGTCTGGCCGCCTCCCTGGCCCTTCATCTGCTGGCCGTCGTCGTCTCCCCGCCCGCGCCCCTGGATCTGCGCGTCTACCGCGAGGCGTCCCCGCTGGTCCTCACCGGTGGCCTCTACGACTACCAACTGCACACCGCTCCGCCGATCCCCGTGCTGCCGTTCACCTATCCGCCGTTCGCGGCCCTGGTGTTCCTGCCGCTCGCGCGGCTGCCCTGGACGGTCGTGGTCGCCCTGTGGCAGGCGGCCTCCGTGGCGGCGCTAGCGGTGGTCGCCGACTGCGCGGCCCGGCTGCTGTGCGGCGGCCGCGACCGGCCCGCGCGGTCCCGTGTCCTGCTCTGGACCGCCGTCGGTCTGTGGCTGGAGCCGGTGCGCCACACCCTGGACCAGGGCCAGGTGAATCTGCTGCTGTGCGCCGTGGTCCTGGCGGCGCTCGCGGTGCCGCTCACGCCGGTGGCCCGGGGAGCGGCCCTCGGCCTCGCGGCCGCGATCAAGCTGACTCCGGCCTTCGGGGGACTGTATCTGCTGGCGACGCGGCAGTGGCGGGCCGCGGGCTGGGCCCTGACCGCCGGTGCCGCAGCCACGGCCCTGGCCTGGCTGATCGCCCCCCGGCAGTCGGCACGTTACTGGTTCGGGCTGGTGACGGACACTCAGCGCATCGGCCCCGCCTGGTCGGTGCGCAACCAGTCCCTGCGCGGAGCGCTCGACCGGCTGCTCGGCCCCGACGCTCTCGCCTCCGTGGTCTGGTGGACGGGCCTGGTGCTGGTCACAGCGGTGGCGGCGGGTGCCCTGTGGAGCGCCGTACGGCGTCATGACCTGCTCGGCGTCCTCGTCACCGCCGAGCTGTACGGGCTGCTGGTCTCCCCCATCTCCTGGAGCCATCACTGGGTCTGGTGCCTGCCGACGATGATGTGGCTGGCGCACGGACCGGGCCGGCGGCGGATGCTGCACCGGTTCACGCTGGCCGCCTGGGCCCTCGTCACGCTCGGCCGCCTCGTCCCGCTGCTGATCCGCGCGGAGGACCGGCTGCCGCACCCGAGCCCGTACCCGGCGCTGCTGGCCTGGCCCGGCGCGGCCTATGCCGTCTGTGCCGTTCTGTCCCTGCTCGCCGTCGCCGCGAGCCGGGAAGGGGCTCCCGGGCGCCTGCCCGCGCACTTCTCTCCCGCCCGGGTGTAGAGCGCCGTCAGTGCCGTTGTCCGGGCACACCCACGGGACGGCCCGGGGAGAGCGTGGTGCCGGGCTCGTAGAAGTGGGCCCGGACCCTGCGCAGCCAGGCTTCGGCCGGTGCCTCGTCAGGCTGGTCCGGCAGCGCTGTGGGCGTCTCGTCGAAGGCGCTCTCGTAGAACCGCAGCACGGGCAGCGCGACCGACGGGTCCGCTGCCACCCGCTCGCCGAAGTCGTGGTACTCCTCCGGGTTCTCGACGCTGATCGTCAGTTGCCCCGTCGCGTAGAGCTCCAGGCCCTGGTGGCACAGCCGTTTGAGGTGGCGGGCGTGTTTGGCGGTACGTGCGCGCGCCTCCGCCGGGAGGGGACCCGCACTGCGGGCTTCGAGACGCCTGAACTGCTGCGTCGCGTACCCGAGATAGGCGTCGCGGACCCGCTTCGCGCACAGGAACGAGGTGCGGATGCCGATCAGCTCCTCGCCGAGCGGTGTGCGCACCTCGTACAGCTCGGCGGGCAGCCAGACGAGCTCCATGGCGGTCGGATTGCCGCCCAGGGCGAGCCGGCACCACTTGGCGGCCTCGTGCAGGGTGCGGTCCGGGGCCGTGGTGACCTGGGACTCCTTCGGCCGGTGCAGACCGTGCAACTGCTCGGTGGGCGCCGCGAACAGGCCCAGCCGGTCCACGTCGGAGCCCGCGTGGGCGAGCCCGTAGGCGGTCGAGCCGACGATGCCGGAGAGCAGGACATGGCGCACGGTCATGGCGGGACGCTAACCAGCGGCGCACGGTCCCGGCCAACGGTTTTTCGTACAGGTGCTCAGGACGGCGTGAGCCCCGGAGTCCTCCGCCTCCGGGGCGCATGCCGCCTACGCCGATCACGAGGGGGACGGTGTCGGTCGATCACTCACGGGAACAACGCGATCCCGACGGCGATCAGCAGGATGATGCAGGCGACCATCGCGACCGTGCCCCACGTCCCGCGGTGCTTCAACGGGGTCGGCGGCCGGCCGCCGCGTGGCCGGTCCTCGGGCAGAGAGCTGTCAGCCGGGCGGTCGGAACGGTAGAACTGTTCGTCGGTCACGTACCGGTTGCGGGGATCGCCGTGGGCACGCGGGTCGATCCCGTGTGGAATGGACATGAGAACTCCTAGCGGTCTCACCAGAGCGAGTTCCCGTCCGCCGCCGGCCTACACGCCTGAGGCGGATCATCACCGCCTGCCGGATCGCGACCCGGTCACCACTTGCCGGGCGCGTAGTCCTTCAGGAAGACGCCGTACAGGTCCTCACCCTGCTCGCCGCGCACAATCGGATCGTATACCCGGGCAGCGCCGTCCACGAGATCAAGCGGGGCGTGGAAGCCGGCGTCCGCCAGCCGCACCTTGTCCGGGTGCGGGCGCTCGTCGGTGATCCAGCCGGTGTCGACCGCGGTCATCAGGATGCGGTCCTTGTCGAACATCTCCTGGGCGCTGGTGCGGGTGAGCATGTTGAGGGCGGCCTTGGCCATGTTGGTGTGCGGGTGTCCCGCGCCCTTGTACCCGCGGCTGAAGACGCCCTCCATGGCCGACACGTTCACGACGTACGTGCGCCGGGCCGACGAGGCCGCCATCGCCGGGCGCAGACGGCTGATGAGGATGAACGGGGCCGTGGAGTTGGCGAGCTGCACCTCCAGCAGCTCGATCGGCGTGACCTCCTCGACGGTCTGCACCCAGCTGTTGGTGTCGTGGAGATCGGGCACGAGTCCGCCCGCGTCGATGGCCGTGCCGGCCGCGATCCGCTCCAGGGAGGCCGAACCGGAGACCAGTGCCAGGTCGGTGACGTCCTGGGCGGTCAGGGCGCCGCCGCCGGCCACGGGCAGCGCGGTCACGGCGCCGGAGCCGAAGGCGCCGATGACCTGGGCCGCCGGCAGTTCACCCGCGGGCAGCGGGGCCGACTCGGCGGCGACCAGCTCGCTGTACGCCTGCGGGGAACGGCGCACGGTCTGGGCGGCGTTGTTGATCAGGATGTCGAGGGGGCCCTCGGCGGCCACCGAGTCGGCGAGCGCCACCACCTGGGCCGGGTCACGCAGATCGATCCCGACGATCTTCAGCCGGTGGATCCACTCGTCGCTGTCGGGCTGGGCCTTGAAGCGGCGGATCGCGTCGCTCGGGAAGCGGGTGGTGATGGTGGTGTGGGCACCGTCCCGCAGCAGCCGCAGGGCGATGTACATGCCGATCTTGGCGCGGCCGCCGGTGAGCAGCGCCCGCTTGCCCGTGAGGTCGGCCCGGGCGTCGCGGCGGGCCCGGTTCTCGGCGGCGCAGTCCGGGCAGAGCTGGTGGTAGAAGTAGTCGACCTCGACATAGCGGCTCTTGCAGGTGTAGCAGGAGCGCGGGCGCTGGAGTATCCCCGCGATCTGGCCGGCCTCGGTGACCGAGGAGGGCAGGATGCCCTCGGTCTCGTCGTCGATGCGCTGTGCGGAGCCGGTCGCCGTCGCCTCGGTGACCGCCTTGTCATGGGCGGTCTTGGCCGCCCGGCGCTCCTGGCGGCGGCGCTGCTTGACCGTGCGGTAGATGTGCGAGGTGGCCCGGCGCACCTTGACCGCGTCGGGGTGGTCGACGTCGAGGTCGTCGAGCTCCTCCAGGACGCTGAGGCAGACGGCCAGGCGCTCCGGGTCGATGCCGGGTCCGTACGGCAGCTCGTCCATGGCCGCCGGGCCACCGCCCGCCAGGCCGTCCTCTGTCACCGTCATCGCGCTGCCGTTCCTCACTCACCCGCGCAGCGCTCCGAACCGCGCTCGCCTTCGATCGCGGAATTTTACGGAGCGCCGGGCCGGGTCACCAAACCCGCCCTGATCACGACGACGGGTGGTGACCGGCCGACAGCGCACGGCAGGGACGGCCTGGCGGATTGTCCTCTTCCGGCATGCGAAGGCCGACTGGCCGCAGGTGGCCGACCATGAGCGGCCCCTCGCAGACCGGGGCCGCAAGGACGCGGCCGTCGCCGGCCGCAAGCTGGCCGACACCGGCATCCCCCTCGACCTGGCCCTCTGCGTACCAAGAGCTCCGGACAAAACGGGAGTCCCATTCTGTCCGGAGCTCCAAGGCCCGCTCAGGTGCCGCAGGCCTCCAGCAGTGTCTCCACCTCCTCCGCCACCGCACGGGCCAGCAGCTCCAGGTCCGGGACCGCCCGGCCGTCGGCGACGAGCCCGTAGTGGACACGCCCCCGGTACGTCGAGACCGCCACCGCCAGGGACTGGCCGCTGGCCAGCGGGGCGAGCGGATAGATCTCGGTGAGCGGGTCGCCGCCGAGCTTCAGACCGAGGCTGGGCAGCGGCACGCTGGTGACCAGGATGTCGAACCAGAGCCGTGCGGCCTGGCTGACCAGCGGTCCGCCCAGCCGGTGGCCCAGCGCGGGCACATGGTCCGCGAGCAGGGCGACGGCTCCCGCGCCGCGGTTGGGCCCGGCGTCCTTGTTGCGGTCCATGGCCGTGCGCACCGTCCGCAGCCGCTCCAGCGGGTCCGGGTCGGCGACCGGGAGCCGTATCAGATAACCGGAGAGCCGGTTGCCCTGAGGCTGGGCGGTGCGTGGACGCCGGTTGGAGACCGGGATCAGGGCGCGGGGCTCGACGCCCTCGCTGCCGTCGCCGCGCTCGTCGAGCCAGCGGCGCAGGGCGCCGGCCACGACCGCGATGAGCACGTCGTTGACCGTGCCGCCCGCCGACTTGCGCACCCGGTGCACATCGTCGAGGTCGAGGACGACCCCGGCGGTACGGCGGGTGCCGCTGGGCTGCGAGACCAGCGCGGAGGAGGACCGCATGCCGAGGGTGGACCGGGCGACGGAGGCCCCGATGTCGAGGGCCCGGCCCACGTCGGCGAGGGTGCCGCGCAGCAGACCGGGGAGTTTGCGCACGTCGGGGAGGAGGCCGCGGGCGGGCTCCGGGCGACGCGGGCGGGGCGCCGGCAGGTCCGTCGGGTCCATGATGGCCGCGGCGAGCGTCAGGGCACGCAGTCCGTCGGCGAGCGCGTGGTGGAACTTGAACAGGACGGCGAAGCTGGTGCCGGACTCCCCCGGCAGCACATGCGCCTCCCACGGTGGCCGGCCCCGCTCCAGCGGGCGCTCCATGAGCCGGCCCGCGGCGGCGTGGAAGTCGGTGGTGGGCGCGTGCAGCCGCACATGGTCGAGCGGGTCGAAGTCGGGAGCCGGTTCGCGGGTCGCGCCGCCGAGGGCGAGCGGGAAGCGCACGTCGGAGAGGTGGCGCGGCAGACGCACCTCCGGCAGCCAGACGTCGCGGATCCTCATGCGCAGCCCGGGCACCGCGGCGGAGCGCGCCGCGAGGAGGTCGGCGGCGTGGGCGCCCGCGGTGGGCGAGTGGCAGGAGAAGACGCCGAGGGCGCCCAGGTGCATCGGGTGACGGGCGGACTCGATGTTCCAGAAGGCCAGGTCGAGTGGTGCGAGCAGGTCGGAAGTCAATGGCTTGCCTCGCGTCGACGATGGATGAAGCAAGAAGTCAACCTCCGATAGATGATTACGGTCAAGTACGATCAGGCTACATACAGTTAACGTCGCATTAAGTCCCGCCTCTCCGGTGAGGGCGGGACTCAGGGGGTGGCGTACGAGGTCACTTCAGCGACGGCGGCGCGGCGTCCGGCGCCGTGCCCCACCCGGACGGGCGCGCGCCGACCGTGAACGCCAGCGTGCCCAGACGGCGCACCATGGCGTTGGTGACGTACGTCCGGTCGTAGCCGACCCCATCGAGGCTGACCCCCTGCACATAGCGGTCCCGCTCCGAGGTGCCCGGCGCGGTGATGGTCAGCCCGCCGCGTGGGTAGTACGCCGGGTCCAGGAGCAGGTCGACGCGGTCGAAGACGGGGGTGCTCAGGCCCCAGGTGCCGTGGCCGGGCTGGACCGGGAAGAGGCCGATCGACGAGAACACGTTCCAGGCGGACATCGTGCCGAGGTCGTCGTTGCCGGTCATGCCCGTCGGCCCGTCCGTGAACAGGGTCAGCGCCGCGTGCACCACGTCCGTCGTCTTCCAGGGCTGGCCGGTCGAGAGATACGTGTAGGGGGCGATGAGGTCCGGCTCGTTCTGCGGGTTGTACTTGTCCGCGTTGTAGTACGCGTACGGCCCGTTCACCCAGACCTTCCGCGCGGTCCCCGCCGGGTCCTTCAGCAGCCGGTCGTAGGCGAAGAAGGCGTCGAGGCGGTCGTTGGCCGCCTTCTCGCCGCCGAGGAGGCCGATCAGGCCGCGCAGGTCCTGCGGCACGAGCCACTGGTACTGCCAGGCGGTGCCCTCGTGGAAGCCCTCGCCGCGGGCCGGGTCGGCCTGCCCGGTGAAGGTGCCGGAGGTGCCCCGGGCGCGGAAGAAGCCGGTCGAGGCGTCGAAGAGGTTGCGGTAGTCGCGGGACCGGGCCGCGTAGCGTGCCGCGTCCGCGGGGTGGCCGAGGTCGCGCGCCATCTGGGCGAGCATCGCGTCGGACAGCGCGTACTCCAGCGTCACGGAGGCGCCGTGGTGGTAGTCGGAGTCGCCCGGCTTGGCATACGGGCGGCCCTTGACGTAGGGCGCGAATCCGTGCGCGATGTACTCGCGGTTCGCCTCCCGGCCCACGTACATGGTGTCGGCGGGCGGCACGCCGTCGGCGTTCTTCCTCAGCGCCCGGTAGGCCCGCGCCTCGTAGCCCTTGAGCAGCCCCTGCTGATAGGCGTTGGTGAGGAACGGGGTGACCGGGTCACCGCTCATGATGTTCGTCTCGACCGTGGCGTAGCCCCACTTGGGCAGCCAGCCACCCTCCTCGTCGACCTTGAGCACGGAGATCGCCATGTCCCGCGCCTCGTGCGGCGCGAGCAGGCCGAGCAGCTGGATCTGGGTGCGGTAGGTGTCCCACAGCGACCAGTTCTGGTAGTACGTGAACCCCGTCGCCCGGTGGATCTTCTGGTCCCAGCCGGTGTAGCGGCCGTCGGCGTCGCTGCCGACGTTCGGGGCCAGGAAGGACCGGTACAGGGACGAGTAGAACGTGGTGCGCAGGGTGTCGCCGCCGCCCTGGACCCGGACGGCGTCCAGGCGGCTCTCCCAGGCCTGGCGGGCGTCCTCCCTGATGTCGTCGAACGAACGTCCTTGCGCGGTAGCGAGGTTGACGGCGGCACCGTGCGCGTCGACGTACGACAGAGCCGTGGTGGCCTCGACGGTGCGGTCCGCCCTCGTGTCGAAGGTGACGTACGCGCCGTTGCGCCCCGGGCCCGAGGACTTCGTCGCGCCCGACGTGATCGAGTCCTGGTACCACGTTCCGTGGACGGTGAACGGCCGGTTGAAGCGGGTGACCGTGTAGAGCGTGTACGGGCGGGTGGAACGGCAGAAGCCACTGCCCGTGATCTGGGTGCGCACTGTGCGGTCGTCGAGGATCTCGACCTTGGACGAAACGTTCTTGTGCAGCGCCTGGCCGGCGTTGAGGAGCACATTGGCCTTGCCGGTGGCCGGGAACGTGTACCGCTGCACCCCGGTGCGTGCGGTCGCCGTCAGCTCGGCCTCCACACCGCTGTCCAGCCGGACCCGGTAGTACCCGGGGCTCGCCTGCTCGTCGGCGTGCCGGAACGTCGCGGCGTACTTGGCGTAGTCCGTCTCGGTCACGTCGCCCGTCGTCGGCAGCACGGGCAGGTCCCCTCCGATGGCGCAGCCGACACCGGAGAGGTGCACCAGGGAGAAGCCGCGGATCCGGTGCTGGGTGTAGTCGTAGCCGGTGTTGTGGCCCGTGTCCGGCGAGAGCTGGACCATGCCGAAGGGAACGGCGGCGCCCGGGAAGGTGTTGCCCTCGTTCTGTGCGCCGATGAAGGGGTTGACCAGGTCGGTGAGCCTGCCGCTGTTCGACTCGGCGGCATCGCCCGCCGACGGCGAGAACAGCGCCGAGACCACCGCCGCGCCCACGGCCAACACCCGCAGGCACCGGGTCCATCTCATCTCGGAACACCTCCGGAGGATCGACATCGTTGGTGCACATGGTGGTGGCGCGATGTCGGATTCCGGAGCAATGAGCGGATTTGACCTGCGGCGCGTCGCGGATCGGTGACCTCTCACGCGCCCCCGGCGGTGCCGGGGGCGGCGCCCTTCACAGCACGCGTTGTCCCTTGCCCAGGGCGATCACCCCGGCCTTGGAGACCGTGTACAGCTCCGCGTCCCGGTCCGGGTTGACGCCGATCGTCGCGCCCGGCGGGACCTCCACGTTCTTGTCCAGGACCGCTCCGCGTACGATGGCGCCCCGCCCGACGTGCACGTTGTCGTGGAGGACCGACCCCTGGACGACGGCGCCCGGGTCCACCACGACGCCCGGCGAGAGCACCGAACGCGTCACCTGCCCCCGGATCAGGCAGCCGGCGCTGATGATGGACTCGCCGGCGATCCCGCCCGCGTTGAAGCGCGCCGGTGACAGCTGGCCGGAGTGGGTGTAGATGGGCCAGCTGCGGTTGTAGAGGTTGAAGGCGGGACGCTCGGCGATCAGATCCATGTGCGCCTCGTAGTAGGCGTCCAGCGTGCCGACGTCCCGCCAGTAGCCCCGGTCGCGGTTGGTCTCGCCGGGCACGTGGTTGACGCTGAAGTCGTACAGCCCGGCCTCGCCCCGGTCGGTGAGCGCGGGAAGGATCGAACCACCCATGTCGTGCACGGAGTCGGGGTCCTCGGCGTCCCGCTGGAGCGCCTCGATCAGCACCTTGGTGGTGAAGACGTAGTTGCCCATCGAGGCGAACACGCACTCGGGGTCGTCGGGCAGGCCCGGCGGGTCGGCGGGCTTCTCCAGGAATCGCTGCACGGTCTGGCCGTCGCGGCCCGGAGTGATCACCCCGAAGGAGGACGACTCGGCGCGCGGGACGCGTATCCCCGCGACGGTCACCCCCGCGCCGCTGTCGATGTGCTGGGCCAGCATCTGCCGCGGGTCCATGCGGTAGACGTGGTCGGCGCCGAACACCGCCACGTACTCGGGCCGTTCGTCGTAGATCAGGTTCAGGGACTGCAGGATCGCGTCCGCACTCCCCAGGTACCAGCGCGGCCCGAGCCGCTGCTGGGCCGGCACCGGGGTGACGTAGTTGCCGAGCAGGCTGGACATCCGCCAGGTGGTGGTGATGTGCCGGTCCAGCGAGTGCGACTTGTACTGCGTGAGCACGCAGATGCGCAGGATGTCGGCGTTGACGAGGTTGGACAGGACGAAGTCGACGAGGCGGTAGGTTCCGCCGAAGGTCACAGCCGGTTTCGCCCGGTCGGCGGTCAGCGGCATCAGCCGCTTCCCCTCGCCACCGGCCAGTACGATTCCCAGCACCGAAGGTCCACCGCGCATACCGCCGCCCCTCTACGCCCGGTTGTGACGCTCTCCGCTCAATGACTACCCCTGTGCGAGGACTTTCTCGTACAGGTGGACCGTGCGGCGGGCCACCGTGGCCCAGCCGAACTCCCGTACCGCGCGCTGCCGTCCCGCCTCACCCATGCGTTCCGCGGCCGCCGGATCGGCGAGGAGGGTGTCGAGGGCGCGTGCGAGGTGTTCCTCGAAGTCGTCGTCCACGTCCACCAGGAGACCGGTGCGGCCGTCGTCCACGACCTCCGGGATGCCGCCCGTGCGCGAGGCCACCACGGCCGTGCCGCATGCCATGGCCTCCAGATTGACGATGCCGAGCGGCTCGTACACCGACGGGCAGACGAACACGGCCGCGTGCGTCAGGAGTTGGATCACCTCCGGGCGCGGCAGCATCTTCGGGATCCAGTGGACGCCCTCGCGACTCAGGCTCAACTCCTTGTACAGATCGCGGAACTCGCGGTCCGTCTCGGGTGTGTCGGGCGCGCCCGCGCACAGCACGACCTGTGCCTCGGGGGTGATGTTCCGCACCGCGCGCAGCAGATGCGGCACACCCTTCTGGCGGGTGATGCGGCCGACGAACAGGACGTAGGGGCGGCTCGGGTCGAGGCCGAGGCGGGCGAGCACGTCCGTGCCGTCGTCCGGCCGGTAGAGCGAGGTGTCGATGCCGTTGTGCACGACGTGGACCCGCGCCGGGTCGAGGGCCGGGTAGCAGCGCAGGATGTCCTCGCGCATGGCGCCGGAGACGGCGATCACCGCGTCGGCGGCCTCCATCGCGGTGCGCTCCGCCCAGCTGGAGAGGGCGTATCCGCCGCCGAGTTGCTCGGCCTTCCACGGTCGCAGCGGCTCCAGCGAATGGGCGGTCAGCACATGCGGGATGCCGTACAGCATCTTGGCGAGATGCCCGGCGAGATTGGCGTACCAGGTGTGCGAGTGGACCAGTTCCCGGTCCTGGAGGACGGCGGCCATGGACAGGTCCACGGAGAAGGTGCGCAGTGCGTCGTTGGCGGTGTCGAGCGCGGCCCAGGACCGGTGGCGTACGACGCCGCCCGCGCCGCCCTCACCCCAGCAGTGCACGTCCAGGTCCGTCAGCGAGCGCAACTCCCGGGCGAGGAACTCGACATGGACGCCCGCCCCGCCGTAGACATCCGGCGGGTACTCCCGGGTCAGCAGTCCCACACGCACCCGGAACCCCCTGTCTCAGCGGCTGGTTCCCACATGGTCACCCAGATACGGCGGTTGGGGAAGACCACGCGTGGTCACCGGCGGCCCGGCGGTCGGCCGAAGCAGCAGTCGCCGCACAGGCCGCCACCGGGCAGCCGGTAGTACAAACAGCAGGTGCGGCGGCGCCCGGTGGCGGGGTCGATCGTGCGGGCCAGGTCGGGGTGCGTGAACAGCCCGGCGGCCAGGGTGCGGGCGCGCTCCGCCGCATCCGGGCGGCCGGCCGTCCGCGCCCAGCGGTCGATCATACGGACGCTGCTCGCGAGCGCGGCGCCCGCGTTGCCCCACAGCAGCCGGACGGAGACCCCGTGACGGCTGCTCAGTGCGGTGGCGAGCGGGACGAGATGCCTCTCCCGTACGACCGCGTCGAGCGATGCGACGGGCAGCCCCCGGACCTCGCCGAGCCACAGGTCGTCGGGGGCGCTGGCGTCCGGGTCCCAGCGCAGCAGCCGCGGATCGAGGTCCGGCACCTGCCCGTACAGGGCGGCGGCACCGAGGGCGACGGACCACAGCCGGGCCGCGAGGCCCTGGTGGGCGAGGGAGGCGGCGACCCGGTCCTCCGGCGCGCCGAGCGCGCGGGCGACCTTGCGGACGCGGAAGGCCAGTGGGTCCGCGTACGCCTCCGAGGGGGCGGCGGGCCTCGCGGGCGTGTACGCCTGTTCAAGGGTGGGCAGCCCGGTCCGGGGCGGCAGCGCGGTGTGCAGGACGAAGAAGCCGCCGAGGGGGCGCAGGGCGGCGAGTTCGGGGTCGAGGTCGAGGTCCACGAAGGCCAGTAGTACCAAGGACCCGGTCGGGCTCCCACCTGGGGGGACGCGTGCGGCGCCACCCCTCCCGGGGAGGAGGAGGTCGCGACCGTACTCCGTCGGCAGTATGACCCAATGCGTGCTCAGGGACGACGACAGGAGGATTCCCGGACGGCATCGTATGGGCAATGCATGCCGACCGTTCGTCGTTCCGGGCCCCCCGTCCCGGTCCCGCGCGAAGGAGCCGCCGATGAGCGCCCTCGCGTTGTCCGTGCTCCTCTCGCTCGTCTCCGCGGTCGCCTACGCGGGCGGGGCGATCGTGCAGGAGCGGGTCGCCGTGTCCACCCCCGGCCCGTCGTACGCGCCGCTCCGCAGGCCGGCCTGGTGGGCGGCCGTGGTGCTGAACGGCCTCGGCGGGCTGCTGCATGTGGTGGCGCTCGCCTACGGTCCGCTGAGCCTGGTTCAGCCGCTGGGCGCGCTGACCATCGTGTTCGCCCTGCCGATGGCCGCCCTGTTCGTGAGCCGCAGAGCGGGGGCGACCGCCTGGCGGGGCGCCGTCATGGCGACCGTGGGCCTCGCGGGCCTGCTGTCCCTGATCGGCACCAACGACACCCGTTCGCTGGACGACCCCCAGCGGGTGACGGCCGCGCTCGTGACGGCCGGCTGGATCGTGGCGCTGATGGTCGCGGCCCGGGCGACGCACCGGCATCCGGCGGTCCGCAGTGTGCTGCTGGCGGTGGCGTCCGGTGTCGCGTTCGGTATGTCCTCCGTGTTCACGAAGACCGTCGCGGTGGACTGGACGGGCGGCGTCGTGCTCACGGACCTGCCGAGCCTCGCCGTGATAGGCGTCCTCGCCGTCGTCGGCGTGCTGTTGTCGCAGGCCTCCTACCGGGGCGCGGGCCTCGCTGCGCCGTTGTCCACGCTGACGGTGGTCAACCCGGTGGTCGCGGCCGCGGCGGGCATCACCCTGTTCGGGGAGACCTTTCGCCATGGCACGGCGGGCACCGCCGGGGCGCTCGGCTGCGCGGTCGTCGCCGCGGGCGGTCTGGTCCTGCTGACCTCGGAGCGGATGGGCGCGGAGGAACGGGACGGGGTCCCGGCGCCGGTCGTCCGGCAGGAGTCGTCCGCAAGCCGGGAACAGGCGGTTCACGGTGAGCCGCCGCGGCCGTTCGGCCCTGTCCACGGCGGCGAGCGGTCAGATCCGTACGGCTCTGTCCACGGCGGGCCGCTCCTGCGCGTGCCGGGCCCGGCCCGGGGGCGGGGGGCGGGGCGGGACCGGGTCAGATCCTGAGGCCGCCCTCGCGGAGATAGGCGATCGGATCGATGTCACTGCCGAACTCGGGCCCCGTCCGCACCTCGAAGTGCAGATGCGGGCCCGTGCTGTTCCCGGTGGAGCCGGAGCGGCCGATCCGCTGACCGGCCACCACGCTCTGCCCGTCCCTCACGGAGATCGCCGACAGGTGGGCGTACTGCGTGTAGCGGCCGTCCGCGTGCCGGACGACCACCTGGTAGCCGAAGGAGCCGCCCCAGCCCGCGCTGACCACCTGCCCGTCCGCCACCGCCTTCACGGAGGTTCCCGTGGGCACGGGGAAGTCGACGCCGGTGTGGTAGCCCTTCGACCAGGAGGAGCCCGCCGCGTGGTAGGGCGTGCCGGTCGCGGCGTTCACCGGGGCGACCATCGTGTGGATGGTGGTGGCCGCCCGGCTGGAAGTGGCCTTTCCCGACGACGACTTGCGGGACGGGTGGCCGGAATGCTGATGAGACGGCTCGTGGACCGGCTTGTGGGGGTGGGTCGAGGGTGCGTCGGGGTGCACGGGGGCCCTGCCCCGCAGGTTCAGCCGCTGGCCGGGCAGGATCAGGTCCGGGTCCGTGCCGACGGTGGTGCGGTTGGCCTGGTACAGGCGTTGCCAACCGCCCTGCACCCGATGGGAGTCGGCGATGCCGGAGAGGGTGTCGCCGTGCACCACCGTGTACATCTCGGCGGTGCCCGCCTGCGATTGCGGTGTCGTCTGCGGCTTCACATCGCGGACGGAGCGCTTGGCGGTCTGCGTGCCGACACGCGAGGCGTCGCGGTCGCCGCCGGTGGCGGTCCCGCCGCTCGTATGACGGGAGGCATGGTCGGCGGTGAGTCCGGCGCGCACGGAGCAGACCGGCCAGGCGCCGGGGCCCTGGCCCGCCAGCACCTTCTCGGCCACGGCGATCTGCTGGTCCCGGGTGGCGAGATCCGCCCGTCCGGCGTAGGCCGTGCCCCCGTAGGCCTCCCACGTGGACTGGGTGAACTGAAGTCCGCCGTAGTAGCCGTTGCCGGTGTTGATGCTCCAGTCGCCGCTCGCCTCGCAGGCGGCCACCTTGCTCCAGGTGTCCACGTCGGCCGCGTGTGCCGCTCCGGCGCCGATGAGCGGGATCGCCATGCCGGCACTCCCCGCCGTGACGGTGAGCGACGCTCGGTTGATCCTCGTCGGCTGATACCGGCGGTGCCGACCGCGTGCGGCCATGGTGAGCCCCCTCGCCATGCGTCAGAAGGGCCAAAAGTATGGGCCCCGAACCGGCCGGGACAAGACGGCAATCGGCCGCTCCGAATATCAACTGGCCAAGAAACACCCTTGGTTGACGAAGCGGGCGAAAACAGCGGGGACGAAAGGCGCGGTGGGGGCCGGTGGGGAGCCGGTCCGACACGTCCGGATGTGCGGGGGCCGTACCGGCACGTCAGGATGGTCATCGGGCAATACTGGCGTGCACGACCGGCACCACCCGTCGAGGACGTATTCAAGACCGAACCGGCACCGACGATCCCAGCACCTCTAGGAGCCAACCGTTATGAACGCTTCCGCTCAGATCGGCGTCACGGGCCTCGCGGTCATGGGCCGCAACCTCGCCCGGAACTTCGCGCGCAACGGCTATACGGTCGCGCTGCACAACCGGACCCCCGCGCGGACCCGTGATCTCGTGAAGGAATTCGGACACGAGGGCAACTTCGCGCCTGCTGAGGCCCCGGAGGACTTCGTCGCGGCGCTGGAGCGCCCGCGACGCCTGATGATCATGGTGAAGGCGGGTGCGCCGACCGACGCGGTGATCGAGGAGTTCGCCCCGCTCCTGGAGCCCGGCGACATGATCATCGACGGCGGCAACGCCCATTTCGCGGACACCCGCCGCCGGGAGAAGGACCTGCGGGAGCGGGGCATCCACTTCGTGGGCACCGGCATCTCCGGCGGCGAGGAGGGCGCACTGCACGGACCGAGCATCATGCCGGGTGGTTCGGCCGAGTCGTACGCCTCTCTGGGCCCGATGCTGGAGAAGATCGCCGCGAAGGCGAAGGACGGCACTCCGTGCGTGACCCATATCGGCCCGGACGGTGCCGGCCACTTCGTGAAGATGGTCCACAACGGCATCGAGTACGCCGACATGCAGCTCATCGGTGAGGCGTACCAGCTGCTGCGCGACGTCGCGGGCTACTCGCCCGCCGAGATCGCGGAGATCTTCCGCACCTGGAACACCGGACGCCTGGACTCGTATCTGATCGAGATCACGGCGGAGGTGCTCTCCCACATCGACGAGGCGACGGGCAAGCCGTTCGTGGACGTGGTCCAGGACCAGGCGGAGCAGAAGGGCACCGGGCGCTGGACGGTCCAGATCGCGCTGGACCTCGGTGTACCGGTCTCGGGCATCGCGGAGGCGGTGTTCGCCCGCTCGCTCTCCGGCCACTCGGCGCTTCGGGAGGCGTCGCGCCATCTGGCCGGTCCCAAGCCCGCGCCGCTGAGCAAGGCGGAGGCCGGGGCCTTCGCGGACCGCGTGGAGCAGGCGCTGTACGCCTCGAAGATCGTGTCGTACACGCAGGGCTTCCACGAGATCGCGACGGGCGGCGAGGAGTACGGCTGGGACATCGACCTCGGGAAGGTCGCCTCCATCTGGCGCGCGGGCTGCATCATCCGCGCGGCCTTCCTGGACCGCATCCGGGCCGCCTACGACGCCCGTCCCGACCTGCCCAGTCTGCTGTCGGACGAGACCTTCGCCCAGGAGATCGCCGCGGCGCAGGACGACTGGCGCGAGGTCCTGATCGCGGCGACCCGCCAGGGCGTGGCGACACCCGGCTTCTCGGCGGCTCTCGCGTACTACGACGCCCTGCGCGCCGAGCGGCTGCCCGCCGCGCTCACCCAGGGGCAGCGGGACTTCTTCGGGGCGCACACATACCGGCGGACGGACCGCCCGGGCTCGTTCCACACGCTGTGGGGCGGAGACCGGTCGGAGGTCGAGGCGTAACGCTCCGTCGCCCGCGCGTGCTCTGACGCGGGCCGTCGGCTTCGATGTTCCGGACTGGCTGCCTCACTTCAGGGGCGGCCCCGGTTCGGGCCGGGGAACGGGGTCCGGACCCGGCGGTTCGGGAATCGGCGAGGGCGGCTCCGGCGTGGGACGGGGCTCCGGTTCGGGCACGGGCTCCGGCCCGGGCTGCGGACGGTCGGGGCCGGGCCCGGGGGGCGTGGGCCCGGGTCCGGGCGGGGTCGGCCCGGGTGCCGGGGGCGGCGGGGACGGGGGTGTGGGGGGCGGTCCCGGTGGCACGGGTTCGGGGCCCGGTGGCACGGGTTCGGGGCCCGGTGGCACGGGTTCGGGGCCCGGTGGCACGGGTTCGGGGGTCGGCTCCGGTCCCGGGGTCGGTCCCGGTCCGGGGGGCGGTCCCGGCTGTGCGGGATCGGGGAGCGGATGCGTCATCGTGTCCTCCGGCCAGTGGATGCGTCGGCTCTGGACTTGCCCTTCGGGTACCCGGCCGCCCCGCGCACACTCACACCATGAGCCGCCGTGCGTTTGCGTAGCGTGCGCACACATCCCGCGCACTCACGCGGTCGGCCGCCGCTGCCCGTCGGGCCGTGCGGCTGCGTGTGCCCCTGGCACCGCCAGGGCCGCGGCCGCCGCCGCGAGGCCCGGGCCGGGGCTCGCCAGGACCGGCACGGCGGTCCTCGCCAGACGGCTTGCGGGAGCCATGGACGCCTGGGCGAGGACGATGGCGTCGGCGTCCGTGACCGCCTCGGCGGCGAGCGCGACCGCGCGGACGTAGCCGCTCGTGTCCTCCGCCTCGAAGCGGTCCCAGGCGCCCTCGACGACCAGGGTGCGCACCCGCACTGCGCGGCCCCCGGCCTCGTCGCGGATCAGGGCGACCGTCGGCTCCAGCGTGCTCGCCAGCGCGGCGAGCACCACGATGCGGGTGCCCGCCGCCACCGCGGCGGCCGCCATCGGCCGGTCCACGCGCAGCACCGGCACGCCGACGTCCGTGCGCTCGGCGACCCCGCCGATGGTCGAACAGGTGCAGAGCACGGCACGGGCGCCCGATGCGACGGCCCGGCCGAGCAGTTCGCGGACCCCGTCCGCCACCGCTTCGGGCCCGTGCGCACGGGCCCGGTCCAGCAGTTCCCCGGCCACGAGGTGCGTCAACTCCAGTCCCGGGTGGGACGCGTCACGCAGGGCCTCGAAGACGGGGATGTGGACCGGCGAGGTGTGCAGCAGGGCGAGCGGGCCGGCGTACGGGGGCATCGGGAGCGGATCCGTCGGTCGGAGCGTTCAGACCGTGACGGCGTGCGGGCTGCGCTCCTGGTCCGAGTCCGGCACCGGCGCGGACGGGTCGGCGCCCAGCTCCACGATCCGGTTGTCGGCGTCCACGTGCACGACCCGCGGTCGCAGGGCCCGCGCCTCGACGTCGGTGACCTGGGCGTAGCTGATGATGATCACAAGGTCGCCGGGATGGACCAGATGGGCCGCGGCCCCGTTGATCCCGATGACACCGGAACCACGCTCGCCCTCGATGACATACGTCTCCAGACGGGCACCGTTGGTGATGTCGACGATGTGGACCTGCTCACCGGGCAACAGGTCGGCGGCGTCGAGGAGGTCGGCGTCGATGGTCACGGATCCGACGTAGTGCAGGTCGGCCTGGGTGACCGTGGCACGGTGGATCTTGGACTTGAATACGGTACGAAGCATTCAGCACTCCCGAATATCGCTCCCTGCCTGCTCGCTGCAGGTCAAGGGCTGTCCTCGTAGCCTACAACGGCGCGCTTCCCGGCAGGCGTCCGCCGACCGATTCGGCAATTGTGCTGACCGCCTGCTGAGTTCGCTGCCACCGTGCCGATACCGCCACCCCCGCCGGGGGCAACGGCGTTGCGGACCATGCCGTACGGGCTGCGGGTGCCGACCGATCATCGGCGTGGTCCGGCAGATCTTGTTGCGGAACGCCGTACTTCTCCAGGTGGACGCCTGCTTCCGCCTCGGGGACGAAGGGCTCTCAGGGGGAGTGCTGTTCGCCGACCGTCCGGACGCACGATGTGTGTCGGTCGTACGGCCGCGAAGCGAGCGGGAGGTCAGCACGCAGCGGCACTGCTGCGACGCGTGCTGACCTCTTGCCGACCGGGGCGAGCCGAAAGGGCTCTGACCTGCGCGAACTGTTTCCACACCCCATGTTCGGGTAGCTGTCCCCAGGTTTTCGAGCATCCTCGCCACTCCCGGCACTCGAGGAGCCGGCTGACCTTGCCCTGCGCCGTGCGCGGTCGCCGGACTGCCATGGGCGTCAGGCCCGGAAGTCCTCCGCCCGCTTCCCCGGTCAGCCGAGGGGATTGGTGGCGTCGCGCAGGACGGCCAGGGCCGGGGCGTACATGCGGGCCTTGATGGTTGCGAGGGTGTCACCGGCCTTGTTCACCTGCGCTTGGGCGAACTCCAGGGCTGTGGCGCGCAAGGCGTCGTCGGCGACCGCTCGGTCGATGATGCCGGCGGCCTCGGCGTCCGTTCCGCCATAGCGACGGGCGGTGAGCATAGCTGAGTGGGCGGTCTGCGGCGTCAGCCGGCTCTGGATGAGGGCGGCCATGCCGGGCGTGAAGGGGATGTTGATGTCCGCTTCGGGCAGGCACCAGTAGCCGCGGTCGGCACGCATCACACGGAAGTCGTGCGCGAGGGAGAACATCGCGCCGGCCGCGAAGGTGTGCCCCTGCAGGGCGGCCACTGTGATCACCGGCAAGGACAGCACCCGCGCGAAGAGCTCATGGACGGACACGACGTAGTCCTGGTGCTGGTCGGAGTGGGCGGACAGCCACTCGAGGTCGAGGCCGTTGGAGTAGAACTTGCCCGTTGCTGTGGTCACCATGGCCCGAGGTCCCTCGGCCTTCTCCACCTCGTCCAGGGCGGTGTTGACAGAGCTGATCCAGTCGGGGTGGAAGCGGTTCTCGCCGTCTCCGAGGTCGAGGACGAAGATGTTGTCCTGGCGGGCGAGCGTGGGCATGGCGGCTCCTTCGAGCTGGGCGGGTCAGGGACAGTGGTGGCTTACGGCTGGCGCCGGTTCTGGATGTGGGCCGGTCGCGCAGGTCGGATATCAACAGGTCGTCGATCCAGGCGGCGGTCGCCTCGATCGAGGTGGTGCTCCGTTCTGCCGGGCAGGGGATCGCCGCGCCTTCGGCTGCGGGGATGACGGCGCAGCGAGCTGCGTCTGTCGGCGTGCCACAGGTACGCGGGCGCCGGCACCTGACGGTGACGGCTTCTGGCGGCGGATCACGCACCGGAGCTGACAAGCAGGCTTCCCTCCTCGCCCCACCACTGTGGCAACCGTCACACATCATCCGCACCCTGGCCGCCGATCATCAGCCTCTGTAGCCCGATACAAAGATTCAAGGTCGTGCACCGGGCCCTGCGGCGCCAGTCTGTCCCCGGACAGGCCCGCCGACCATGGCGAACAGCACACACTTGAGACGAGAAGAATTGTCCTCATGAACAACGAGCAACGCGGTCACGTCCTCGACGACCTCACCCTCGGCGAGATTGCCGCCCAGCTGGCCACTGCCCTCGTCCGCGAGATCGCGGCTTATCGTGAGCAGAGCGCGCAGCAGTTGGAAACGGACCTGCTCACCGTTCTGCACCCCATATTCGCCATGCTGCGCGCGGGCCGCGAGGCGACGGTTAAAGAGCGGGCGGCCTTCTCCGACTTCGGCGCCCTGCGCGCCGAGATGGGCATAGCCCTGGAGTCGCTGCTGGAGGGCTTCCGGCTGACCACTCGAAGGACCTTCGACACGCTCTACGACAAGGCCCGGCGCGCCGCGACACCCGAGGTCGGACTGGAGCTCACCCGGGACTTCTGGGTCTGTTGCGACCAGATGTTCGCCGCCATGGTGCAGGGGCACCGGGAGCGTGAATTGGAGAAACTCCACGCCGCCGAGCAACATCGCACGCTCCTGCTGCGCCAGCTGCTGACCGGCGAACTGCCCGTCGAGTATTTGGCAGCCGCGGCCGACATGCTGGGCCTGGACCTGCACGCAGAGTACCGGGTCTGCCACTCCTCGGGCGGCACCGCAGCCGAGCGGGCGCTGCGCCCGCACACCGTCGCCCTGCTGGCCGAGCCGGCTCCGCAGCGGGTGATCGGGCTGGCCGTCGGTCCGTTGCCCGCTTCACTGGGGCTGCCCGTCGGGCTGAGTGAACCGAGGCCACTGAGCCGGGCGCGCGCGTCACTCGCCGAGGCGGAGCAGGCCAGCGAACTGGCCGTCGCCTTTGGCATCCGGCGCTGCGTCACCGCAGGCGAGCTCCCCCTCCACTCGGCAGTGCTGGCCCTTCCCACGGTCGGAGAACAGTTGGTCACCCGCTGCTTCGGACACCTCACCGACGAGCGCCGCACGACCGCAGTCCACACCGTGGACACCTACCTGGCCGCCGACGCCAACATCGACCAGGCCGCCGCTGCCCTGTTCATCCACCCCAACACCTTGCGCTACCGACTGCGGGCACTCACCGCCGCAACCGGTCTGGATCCCGCCCGCACCGAGGACTCGCTGACCCTGTGGTGGGCTGTGCGGTACGTGCAGGCGGTAGAACGCGCGCGCTGAAGGATGCCCGGCCCTGCCCCGTACTGCGAGCTTCGCCGCGCAACCACAGGGTCTCCGCTTTACGGAGCCCGGCCCGGGCACGGTGCACCGCGGCCTCCTTGTCCGCTCCTGCCCAGGATGCATGGCGCACACCTACCTGGAGGCTCCCTACCTGCGGTTCAGCACGGATGTCCGCACCAGGGGTTGACAGAAAGCTCCTCACGCCACAGCCTTTGGCAACGTTGTCATTCTGCTCCGTGCGAGGTGTGCAGAGCCGCTTCGGCTTGCTCCGTCGCTTTTTGATGGGACGTCAGATACATGACCGATCAATCGGATCCGTGGCGCAATCCGTCGCGCCGGTCCATAGTCGCCACGGGCTCCGCCCTGTTGGCCGGGTTCGGACTCAGCTCGTTGCTCCCCACATCGACCGCGACCGCCGCCACGGGCCGACCGACGCAACCAGCCTCGCCTCTTGAGCTCGCGCTCAACCGGCCCGTCTCGGTCTCCTCGACGGCCTACGCCCCCACGCCCGGGGCCTTCGTGGTCGACCGGCTCACCACACCCGGCGTGCGGGGCAGCGGGTGGCGGGCGGAAACCGGCGACCCGCAGTGGATCACTGTGGACCTGCAGGCCGCTTGCAAGGTCACCTGGATCCGCCTCACCTTCGAAGCCGACGCCGCAGACCCGGTTTTCACGCCACCCACCAGCGGAAACCCGGCCGATGGCACCACCGGCAAGGAAATCCTGTCGAGCTACGCGGTGGACTGCGTGGTCGAGACATCCCTTGACAAGAAGTCGTGGACGAGTGTCTACCGCACCACCGGCGGAACGGTGGACATCCAGCTTCCCCGCCCGGTGCCGGCGCGCTGGGTGCGCATGACGTCCCACAAGCGCTCCAGCCCCCTGCCCCTCGGGCTCAACGGCTTCGAGGTGTACGGCACCGCCGACGGGCACCGTCCCGCGGTGACGGGCTGGACCGACTGGGGCACCCAGCACGGCGAGGCGCCCCAGCTGACCGTTGCCGACGACGGCACCGTGCCGGTGGAGTCCGGCTGGCGGCTCACCCTGGACGACTGGGCCGGTGACGACGGTCCCGGTCTGTCGAAGACCTCCGTCGACACGAGCCGTTGGCTGCCCGCCACCGTCCCCGGCACGGTCCTGGCCTCCCTCGTGGACCAGGGCAAGCTGCCGGACCCGGTCGCCGGGCTGAACAACCTGCACGTTCCCGAGGCGCTGTCGCGGCACTCCTGGTGGTACAAGCGGGACTTCGAGCTGCCGCACGGCCTGCGCACCGGGTCCGGCCGCAGGATCTGGCTGGAGTTCGACGGCGTCAACCACAAGGCCGACATCTGGCTCAACGGTGAGCAGGTCGGTGACCTGACGTACCCGTTCGCCCGCTCCTCGTACGACGTGACCCGGCTGCTCGCCGCCGATGACGCGAACGCGCTGGCCGTCAAGATCACACCGATGCCCGTACCCGGCAGCCCCGGCGACAAGGGTCCCCTGGGCGAGTCCTGGGTGGATGCCGGTGCCGGACAGATGAACCTCAACTCGCCAACCTACCTGGCCTCCTCGGGCTGGGACTGGATGCCGGCCGTCCGCGACCGTGCGGCGGGGATCTGGAACCACGTCCGGCTCAGGTCAACCGGGCAGGTCGTCATCGGCGACCCGCGCGTGGACACCGTCCTGCCGAACCTGCCGGACGTGTCGGTCGCCGAGCTGACCGTCGTCGTCCCCGTCCGCAACGCCGACTCCACCGACCACAGGGCGACGGTCTCTGCGGCCTTCGACGGCGTCCGGGTGTCCAAGGTCGTCACCGTGCCGGCCGGCGAGAGCGTCGACGTGGTCTTCGCCCCCGACGCCTTCGGGCAGTTGCGGCTGCGCGACCCCAAGCTGTGGTGGCCGAACGGCCTCGGCGAGCCGGACCTGCACGACCTCACGCTCACCACGTCGGTCGACGGCACCGAGAGCGACCGGCGCACCACCCGCTTCGGCATCCGCCAGTTCGGCTACGAGTACGAGGTGCCGCTGCCGTTCACCGCGTCCGGCGACTCGTACACCCAGTCCGTCACCTTCGACCGGCAGCAGGCGCGGTACGTCCGCATCAAGTGCGGAACGCGGGCCACCTCCTGGGGCAGCTCGCTGTGGACCCTGGCAGTGCGGGACAGCACCCGGCCGACCACCGACCTCGCCCTGCACGCCCCCGCCGACGCCTCCAGCACGGACGGCGACGACCACAGTGCGGCCAACGCGACCGACGGCGATCCGGACACCCGCTGGTCCTCGGCGTACGAGGACGACCAGTGGATCCGCGTCGACCTGGGAACGGCGCAGCCCTTCGACCAGGTCGACGTCACCTGGGAACGGGCGTACGCCAGGACCTTCGTGGTGCAGGTCTCCGCCGACGGCGCCGAGTGGACCGACGTGAAGTCGGTGGACAACGGAGCCGTGCCGCTACCGTTCAACAACGGCAACGCCAGCCTCCAGGTCGAGGACTTCGACCAGCGGACCGCCCGCTACGTCCGTATCAACTGCGGGCTGCGCAACACCAGTTGGGGCAACTCGCTTTGGTCACTCAGTGTCATCGACCGCACCGCCCCCGGTACCGACCTCGCCCTGCACAAGACGGCGACCGCCTCGACCGAGGAGTCCGACGGCCCCGCCTCGTACGCCACCGACGGTGACGCGGGCACCCGCTGGTCGTCGCAGTACGAGGACAACCAGTGGATCCAGGTGGATCTGGGCTCCGCGCAGAAGTTTGACCGGGTGGCGATCGTCTGGGAGACGGCGTACCCGAAGACGTATGTGATCCAGGTGTCCGACGACGGTGAGCAGTGGACCGACGTCAAGTCCGTGAACAACGCGCCCGATCCGCTGAAGATCCTCGTCAACGGCGTCCGGGTGCTGGCCCGCGGCGGTAACTGGGGCTGGGACGAACTGCTGCGCCGGATGCCGCCGGAGCGGATGGACGCGGCGGTGCGGATGCACCGCGACATGAACTTCACCATGATCCGCAACTGGGTCGGCACCAGCGACCGCGAGGAGTTCTTCGCCGCCTGCGACCGACACGGCATCCTCGTCTGGAACGACTTCCCCAACGCCTGGGGCATGGACCCGCCGGACCACGACGCGTTCAACTCGACGGCGCGGGACACCGTGTTGCGCTACCGCATCCACCCCTGCGTGGTCGTCTGGTGCGGGGCCAACGAGGGCAACCCGCCGGCCGCCATCGACAAGGGGATGCGCGGAGCCGTGGAGCAGCAGGTTCCCGGCCTGCTCTACCAGAGCAACTCGGCCGGCGGGATCATCACGGGCGGTGGCCCCTACGGCTGGGTCGAGCCGGAGAAGTACTTCGACCCCGACACCTACGGCAGCAAGGACTTCGGCTTCCACACCGAGATCGGCATGCCGGTCGTCTCCACCGCGGCGAGCCTGCGCAACATGACGGGCGACGAGCCGGAGTGGCCCATCCGCGGCGCCTGGTACTACCACGATTGGAGCGAGCGCGGGAACCAGGCGCCGCAGAACTACAGGGCCGCCGTCGAGTCCCGCCTCGGCGAGGCCACGGGCCTGGACGACTTCGCCCGCAAGGCGCAGTTCGTCAACTATGAGAACTACCGGGCCATGTTCGAGGCCTGGAACGCCAACCTCTGGGACGACGCCACCGGCCTGATGCTGTGGATGTCCCACCCGGCCTGGCACAGCACCGTCTGGCAGACCTACGACTACGACTTCGACGTCAACGGTGCCTACTACGGCGCCCGTTCGGCCTGTGAGCCGCTGCATGTCCAGGCCGACCCGGTGAAGTGGCAGGTCCTCGCGGTCAACCACACCCGCGCCGATCTCAAGGACGCCACCGTCAGCGCTTGCCTCTACGACCTGTCCGGCCGGCAGCTCGGCACGAGCAGGACCGCCCGGGTGGACGTGGCACGGGCCGCCACGGCGGAGGCGTTCACCACCGACTGGACCGACGACCTGCCCGACCTGCACCTGCTGCGCCTGACCCTGGAGGACGCCCGGGGCAGGGAACTCTCCCGCAACACCTACTGGCGCCACCGCGAACCCGCCTCCATGCAGGCCCTCAACAAGGTGAAGCAGGTGGACGTGTCCGGCTCCGTCGGGCATGTGTCCCGTTCCGGAGACCGTCACGAACTGACCGCCACCGTCCGCAACCGCGGGTCGGCCGTCGCCGCGATGGTCCGGCTGTCGCTGGTGGACGAGGCCGACGGCCGGCGGGTGCTGCCGACGCTCTACAGCCACAACTACCTGTGGCTGCTGCCCCGCGAGTCGCAGACCGTCACCCTGTCCTGGCCGGCGCAGGCCCTCCCCTCACGCCGTCCGGCACTGACGGTGGAGGCCTACAACAGCCGCACCACGACGATCCGCCCCTGACAGACCGCACATTCCCGCCGAGGGCACCATCTCCCCTCGGCGGGACGCGGCGATGCCGCCAACAGGCTTCGACAACCGGTAGTCCACACAGGATGGAAACCGCATGTCACGTCTTTTCTCCGGGTGGGCACCGCGTGTCCTCACGCGCCTGGCCTGCCTCACGGTGATCGCGGCCACCGCGCTCACAGCCGGGCCGAGCGCGGCCCAGGCCGATACCGGCGCCGAGGACGTGGTCCACGCCGCCCCCGACGGGCACGGCGCCTCCGGCGACCCAGTCGTCCACGGCGTTCGACGGCTCCGCCGCACGCGCCGCGGACGGCGACACCGACGGCACGTACACCTCCGGCTCCGTCTCGCACACCGACAACGACCGGAACGCCTGGTGGCAGGTGGACCTCGGCTCCACGCAGCCGATCGCCGGCGTCAATCTCTGGGACCGCACGGACTGCTGCGCCGAACGGACCACCGACTACTGGGTGTTCGTATCCGACACACCGTTCGACCAGTCGCTGCCCCCCGAGCAGCAGGCCGCCCAGGCCGGCGTGTGGTCGAGCCACCAGCCCGGCACCGTGGGTCGCCCGACCAGGCTGCCGGTCACGGCTCCCGGCCGCTACGTGATGATCCAACTGTCCGGCACCAACTACCTGACACTCGCGGAGGTCCAGGTCTTCCGCGCCTCCTAGCCGCGCGTTGGTCAGCGCCTCCTGCACGATCCGGTACGCCGCGAGGTCCGCGCCGCACATCAGCGGTGCGGGCCGCCGGGACACGGGCAGCTCAACGGGAGTGCCCGCCGTCCCTGCCCACCCGAGGGCGCGACGGTCGTCGGTGCCGACGAGCTCGGACCGGTGATCCCCCACACCTTCCCGCCGGCGCCGGGCTGGTCGCCGGACGGCCCATCGCATCAAGTCCGAGGTCGGCTACGGCCGTGGGCCGGAGAAGACCTGGATCTACGGCGCTCTGCGGGTTCGGGCCGGCCACGAGGTCACCACGACCGCCTCTTCCCGTAACAGTGCCTGCTACCAGAAGTTTCTTCAAAGGGTCGAGGCAGCCAATCCGGCCGGCGACATCTACCTGGTCACCGACAACCTGTCCTCGCACAACAGCCTGTCCACCTGCTCCTGGCTGGAGGACCGTCCCAGAGTCCGGCACCTCTTCATCCCTGTCGGCGCCTGCTGGCTCAATCTCCAGGAAGGCCGGTGGCGCATCTTCCGCAAGGCCGCCCTCGCAGGCCGGTCCTTCGCCGGACCGCCCGAGATCGAACAAGTAACTCGCCTGGTAACGTCCCAGCTCAACGCCCGAGCCAGGCCCCTGGGTATGGGGAAGAGGTCCAGCCGTTCCGCACGGAGCCGCCGCAGGCTGCCCTCGCAGGCGGCAACGGTGCCCTTCCGGTCGGCGTGGCCGGGCAGCACCTTGCTGACGAGGAAGACCCCTCCCGGCGTCCCCAAAGGACCTTCCCGACGAGCTCCTCGGCTGCGCCGTCGCCGTACATCTCCGCCGTGTCGACGACGGTCATGCCCAGGTCCACGCCCAGCCGCAGCGCGGCGATCTCCTGTTCACGCCGAGCCCGGTCCTCGCCCAGGTACCAGGTGCCCTGCCCGAGCGCCGAGATCCCCTCACCGGAGGGGAGTGCGATCGTTCTGGCCGATTCCGCAGACATCTCGTGCCTCCCGTCTGCCGCGGATCCGTGTCATGCGCACCAGCACCGAGTGCCCAGGTCCGCGCCGCCCAGGCAACCGGTCTCGCATGCGCCGCAGGGGGGTCAGGAGGGGCGAGCGGACTGCGCCGAGAGCGCGCCGGGACCTGATGCGCGGTCGCGCAACGCGACAGCGACCGACACAACGGCGCCGCAGGAGAGGACCGCCGCGAAGCCGATCATCGCGGTCTGCACGGCGAAGTGCCGCAGGGCGATGCTGAACAGGACGGAGGGCAGGCCCATTCCGAGGTACGCGACGACGAAGAACACGGCGAGGACCCCCGCGCGTGAGGCGGGCTCGGCCACTGAAACGGCACGTTCGACGCCTCCCTTGAACAGCAGACCGGAGCCGGCTCCCGACAGGGACACGGCGACCAGGTAGAGCCAGAGCGCCGGGTGGTGGAGGGCGACGGCGCACAGGGCCAGGCCGATCGGGAAGACCACTGCCCCCACGGTCAGGACCCGGGGCAGTGGGAGGCGTCCCAGCACCAGCTGGGCGGCCGCCGCGGAACCGAACATGAGGAAGGCCGCCAGGCCGGCCACGAGGTGCGAGTCGGTGTGCAGGATGCCGTGGAGCACGCTCGCCCCGAGCGAGGAGATCAGGCCGAGGATGGCGAAGGCGAAGGCGCCCAGCGCGCCGGCCGCGCCGAACGTCCGCCGGCCGCCGGGGCGCAGGACGAACCTGCTGGGCGGTTCGGCCGCGGGCAGCTCCAGGTCCACGGTCTCCGGGGTGCACAGCACCAGCGCCAGGCACACTGCCATGGCGAGCGTGAAGATCGCCTGGGTGGTGATCAGGGGCGTGGGAAGCCACTCGGCGGCGGCCCCGGCGACCAGAGGCCCTGAGGCCAGGCCGCCGAGGTTGGCGGCGGTCGCCACGATGCCGGGCAGCACCGAACCCGTCCGTTCCGGACGGGCCTCGTGGTGAAGGTCGTGCAGGTAGGTCGTCGCGGTCGAGGCCATCAGCCCCAGTCCGACACCGTTCAGGATCCTGCCCGCGATCAGCCCCGGCAGGTCCCGCCACACGATCAGTACGACCGAGGCGACGATGCCGACCAGCAGCGCCGGGACGATGATGCGCCGCCGGCCGAGCCGGTCCGACAGGTGTCCCAGTCCGAGGAAGGCGGCCGCTGCGCCCACGACCATCGAGGCGTACGCCACCGTGACCGTGGTCGCGCCGAAGTGGTCCCGGGCCTCGTACAGCGGCCACAGCGGGGTCGGGGCGGTGCCGAAGGCCATCAGCACGGTGAAGGCCACCGCCACGAACCAGAAACCGGTCGCGTGCGGGGCACGGCGCCGGGCGGGGCGGCGGGGCGGCAGGTCGGCGGGAGCGGGCGCTGGAATCCGGTGGGCCGCGTCGCCCGAAGCGGGCGCTGGAATCCGGTGGGCCGCGTCGCCCGAAGCGGGCGCTGGAATCCGGTGGGTCGGGTCGCCGGGAGCGTCGGCTGTGGGGCGGCTCAGCGGCGTCGGAACGGCAGGCAGGGGTACCCCTCCTCGGGCGGAAGTGGATGGCGCTTTCCATCCTCCTCACCAGCCGGGATCAGTGCCAACGAATGTTTTTGCTGGGCTCGAGCAATGCGAGTGATACTTCTAGCGTGGAGCTACGTCAGCTGGAGCACTTCATCGCGGTCGCCGAGGAGCTGAGTTTCACGCGTGCCGCCCGTCGGCTGCACGTGGTCCAGTCCGGGGTGTCCGCCGCGATCCGGTCCCTGGAGCGCGAGCTCGGCTGCACGCTGTTCGAGCGCACGTCGCAGCAGGTCCGGCTCACCGGGGCGGGCGCGGCGCTGCTGCCGGAGGCTCGGGCCACCCTGCACGCCGCCCAGGCGGCCCAGGACGCCGTGCGCGCCGCACAGGACACTCTGCGCGGAACGGTGAACGTGGGAGCCATGGCCTCGGTCGAGGTGGTCGACCTGCCTGCGCTCCTCGGGCAGCTGCACGCGCGGCATCCGTCGATCGACGTCCGGCTGCGGCTGGCGACGACCGGGTCGGCGGGACTGGCGCACGCGCTGCTCAGCGGTGACCTGGACGTGGCCTTCCTGTCGCTGCCCGAGCACAAGCCCGCCGGGATCGACGCACGGGAGCTGGCCACCGTGCCGCTCATCCTGGTGGTGAGTGCCGCCCATCCGCTCGCGCAGCGGGGGGAGGTGGCACTTGCGGACCTCGCGGGGGAGCCCTTCGTGGACTTCCCGCCGGGCTACGGCAACCGCGAGGTGGTCGACCGGGCGTTCGCGGCGGCGGGCGTCGTACGACGGGTGGCACTGGAAGTGCCCGACATCGACATGGGGGCGGCACTGGTCCGGCACGGTCTGGGCATCGCCTTCCTGCCCGCGTTCGCCGTGGCCCGCACCCCCGGCCTGCACGTCCTGGACGTCCACGGCACGATGCTCCGCTGGAGCATGCATCTCGGCACGTCGTCGACACGGCGGCCCAGCTCGGCTCTGCGGGCGCTGCTCGACCTGGTCGACCTCCACGTCATCGCCCTGTGACGCCCGGGCCGCGGCCCGGGCGTCACCCGTCGGTGGTGTCCGGCATCCTGCGTCCGCCCCGCTCCGGCCACGACATCTGCCGCAGCATCCGCTGACGCTCACGCTGCCGTCGTCCATAGGCGGCGTCGGACACCTCCTCGTCCCCTTCGAGGCTGGTGCCGAAGGCCCCGCCGATCATCGGGAGGGCGGTGATGAACCAGACGAGTCAGGTGTGGCCGCCAGGCCGGGCATGACGTAGCACTCCAGTGGTCCGCGGGTGTCACCCACCGTGCCGTCCGGTCCCCGGCGCACACGCAGCGTCCGGGCCGCCACCGCCGGGACGCGGGCGGCGTGCCGACGGCTCCGGGGTCACCCGGCGGATTCGAGGGCCTGGGAGAAGTCCTTTCCGAGCTGCGACATCAGGTCGTTGAACTCCTTCTCGCTGATCGCCTCCCGGAGCACGGTCAGTACGGTCCGCACACCCCGGTCGGCTTCCTCCTCCTTGAGCATGGTGCGTTCGGCCACGCGCCGCACGCTGTCGTAGTGGCCGAAGCGCTCGATGCGGTCCGTGGTTCCCCGGCGCACCGCCTCCGCGAGGCCCTCGGGGAGCTCGGTGATCAGGTCCCTGGCCTCCCCCTGGCTCAGCCTGTGGGCCAGCGTCTCGAGCGTGGCCCAGGTCAGGTCCGCCGCCTCCTGCCGGCTCAGTCCGGTGCGCTCGGCGATGGTACGGACGAATTCCTGCTCATCCATGCGTCGTCCTCCTTCGCTGCTGTGTTGCGACGAACGGCGCGGCCCCCTGCAAGCCTGCCACGCCGACCCGGCCCGCGCCCGCGCACGGACGGTGGTGACCACGACCACCGGTACCCGACGGCGCCCCGGTTCTCCGACAGCCGCAGACGGCGAGGGCACGGTAGCTGTCCGGGCATGCGGACACCGCCCCCTGGCCACCGAGCTGCCCCGGTGTTCTGGGCGAATGGTCCGCCGCCGCCGTATCCCGTGCACGCGCCTTCTGGGCCGGACCGAGCCTCTGGGGAACCAACCCGCCCCGACCGATGTACTGGAGCGGATGCAGGCCGGTCCTTGCCCCGGGCGGGCAACCGTTGTCGCTTCAACTGCCATCGCCGCTCGTCAAGGGTCCACGGGCAGGCCGAGCCACGGCAGAGACACTGGCCCGTTGCCGACCTTTCTGACGCCACGTCAGTCACAGGGCAAGCGCAACACGGGATCTCGGCTCGCTTCCCGTTCCAGTCGATGTCGAGAGTGGACCCGCTCGTGCACCCGACAGACATCGTCCGGCACGACGCTGCCGTTCACCGTCCGGTTCTCACCATTACGCAAGCCGCACCCGCCACCGTGACGATGTGCAGCGCGAGATCGTCGTCAGCCACAGTCAGCGCCTTCTTCACGTAGGCAAGGGAGGGGATGACCACCTTCTTTCGGACGCACTGCGGTTCCTGGACTCCCTTCCCGGTCGCTTGGTGGTTGGCCACCCAGAAACGATAGAAAGGGGATATGAAAGGAGTTTCAGGCCACTCCGGGCAGGATCCGCCTGATACGTCCAGGGCGGCTCATAGGCCCGGTCGGCCTCGTCGGGCGGGAGAGACACGGTGGTGGGGCTCGCTGCTGAGCGTGCACAGCCTCGCGGGCCAGGTCTTCCTGCTCCAGCTGGCGGTTGTGATGCTGCTCGTCACCGCCGCCCTGGTGGTGCTCGTGGTGCAGGCACAACGCGACGTGATGGCGGACGCCCGCCACCGGACGCTCACCACGGCGCAGGCGTTCGCGAACTCCCCGGGGATCGTGGCGGCACTGAACAGCGCGAACCCGACCGCGGTGCTGCAGCCGGACGCCGAGGCGGTCCGGAAGGCCGGAGGCGTCGACGCCGTCATCGTGTACGGGCTGAACGGCATCACCCTCACCCACAGCGACCCGCGTCAGATCGGGAAACGTGTCATCGGGCCCTACGCGGCGGCGGCGGCCGGCAAGCCGTTCACGAGTACGTTCAGGGGCTCACTGGGGCTTTCCGTGGTCTCGGCGGTGCCCGTCAGGGGTCCCGACGGTTCCGTCATCGCCATTGTCTCCGTGCCCGTCACGGTCGAGCGGGTGCGGCACAGGGTGGACCGGCAGCTGCCGGTCCTCCTCGGCGGCGCCGTCACGGCCCTGACCGCCGCCGCGGGCGGGGCGGGCCTGGTGAGCCGGCGGCTGCGGCGACAGACCCACGGCCTGGGGCCGACGGAGATGACCCGGATGTACGAGCACCACGACGCTGTGCTGCACGCAGTGCGGGAAGGGGTGCTGATCCTAGGCGGTGACGGCCGGCTGCTGCTGGCCAACGACGAGGCACGACGGCTTCTGGACCTACCGGCGGACGCGGAACGGCGGCACATCACCGATCTGGGGCTGGACGAGGACCTCACCGGGCTCCTGGTCTCCGACCGCCCCGCCACCGACGAGGTGTATCCGGCGGCCGACCGGCTGCTCGCCGTCAGCAAGCGGCTCACCGCGCCCCGTGGACCGGCCGGAAGCGTGGTCACGCTCCGGGACACCACCGAGCTGCGGGCCCTCTCCGGCCGGGCGGAGGTGGCGCGCGAGCGGTTGCAGTCGCTCTACGACGCCGGGCTGCGGATCGGCACCACGCTCGACGTCAAGCGCACGGCCGAGGAGCTGGCCGAGGCGGCGGTGACCCGATTCGCCGACATCGTCACCGTCGATCTGCTGGACCCGGTCCTGCGCGGCGAGGAGATCTTCGGGGCGCGCCCCGAGATCGCCGAGCTGCGCCGCAGCGCCGTTGCCGGTCTCGGCGCGGGCCATCCCCTCCACCCCGTCCGCGAGCTGATCCGGCTCGCCCCGACCCACCCCGTCTCCACCGCGATGGCCGAGGGCCGCCCGGTCCTGGTCAGGAGCCTGAGCGCCGACAACGCCGGGCGGGCCGAGCAGGCCGAACCCACCCGGCGGCTCCTCGATCACGGCATCCACTCCATGCTGGCGGTGCCCCTGCGCGCCCGCGGTGTGGTGCTGGGCGTGGTGGACTTCTGGCGCGCGCAGGGTTCCCCGTCGTTCGAGGACCAAGACGTGCAATTTGCCGAGGAGCTGGCCGCCCGGGCGGCGGTGTGCATCGACAACGCCCGCCGCTACACCCGCGAACACGCCATGGCCGTCGCCCTGCAGCACAGCCTGCTCCCCCGCGCGCTGCCCGAGCAGCCCGCCCTCGACGTGGCCTACCGCTATCTGCCGGCCCAGGCCGGGGTGGGCGGGGACTGGTTCGATGTCATTCCGCTGTCCGGTACCCGGGTGGCGCTGGTCGTGGGCGATGTCGTCGGCCACGGTCTGCACGCCGCGGCGACCATGGGCCGCCTGCGCACCGCCGTGCACAACTTCGCCAGCCTGGACATGCCCGTGGAGGAGCTGCTGGGCCGGCTGGACGAGCTGGTGGCGCAGATCGACGCCGAGAAGGTCACCCCAGCGGAGGAGGGCCAGGCGGTGATCACCGGGGCGACCTGCCAGTACGCCGTCTACGACCCCACCTCCGGGCGACTGACCATCGCCACCGCCGGCCACCCGGGACCGGCGGTGGTCCGGCCCGACGGTACCGTCGGCTTCCCTCAGCTGCCCGTCTCCCCGCCACTGGGCATCGGAGCCGGCCTGCCTGTCGAGACCGCCGAGCTCACCGTGCCCGAGGATTCCCGACTGGTGCTCTACACCGACGGACTGATCGAGGACCGCACGCGGGACCTGGACGCCGGCCTGGAGGCCCTGCGCGACTCTCTGACAGGGCCCTGTCGCACGCCGGAGGCCACCTGCGCGGCGGTGATGGAGGCCATGCGGCCCGACCGGCCCCAGGATGACATCGCGCTGCTCGTGGCCCGCACGCGCCGGCTCGGACCGGATCAGGTCGCCGAGTGGCAGGTGCCCCGTGACCCGGCGGCGGTGGCCTCCGTGCGGACCGCCTGCGCCCGGCGGCTGGCGGAATGGGGGCTGGAGCAGGTCGGTTTCGCCGCCCAACTCATCCTCAGCGAGCTGATCACCAACGCCGTCCGCTACGGAGCCGAGCCCATCGCCGTGCGACTGCTCCGCACGGAGCCGGTCGGCAGCCCCGCTGCGGGCACCCTGATCTTCGAGGTCGCCGACGGCAGCAGCACCTCGCCACGGCTGCGCCGGGCGAAGGTCACCGACGAAGGCGGCCGCGGACTCTTCCTGGTCGCCCGCTTCGCCGAACGCTGGGGGACCCGTCACACGACCACCGGCAAGGTCATCTGGGCCGCACGGTCCCTGCACCACGACACCACGCCGGAGGCGGAAGGACTCGGCGAGCTTCCGGTCGACCTGTGGGACGACGCCGCACTGTGAGGTGGGCCGGACGTCCCGCTCCTCCACCGTCGCGTGTCGGCGTGAGCGCACGGGGCCGGAGCGTCCAGGGAAGCCGAGTGCCCCGGAAGTGACGGTGAACGCGGGCTTCCCGGGCGGCATTCCGCCAGCGGGGCGGCCGGGTACGCTGGCCTCGATGACCACTTCGTCGGCACCGTGGAGCCGAGGAAGCCGGGAGGCCCAGCCGGAGGCCCGCCTCACCGGATCCAGTGGCGCTGCCGGCGGCCGGTCGAGGTGACCGGCTCATCCCCCGAGTCCGGGAGCAGCAGTGACTACACCGTGTGCCCGAGCAGCGGCGGTCTTCGGCTGCTTCGCTCTCGTGGCGCTGGGCCTGAGCGCTTGCGAGAACACACCGACCGCCAAGCCGTCGGAGGCCACGTCCGCGGAGAGCATGGGCGGCATACGCGCACTGACGGCCGCAGCCGAGAAGGAGGGCACGCTCAGGGCGATCGCGCTGCCTCGTGACTGGGCCAACTACGGCGGGCTGATCAACGGCTTCGAGAAGAAGTACGGGATCAAGGTCACGGTCGAGAATCCGCTGGGCCACAGCGAGGACGAGATCGACGCCCTGCGGAAGAGGGGGAACCGGCCGACAGCGCCCGACGTGATCGACGTGGGCGGCACGTTCGCACGGAAGGCAGCGGCGGAGAATCTTCTCGCACCGTACAAGGTCGTCGCTTACGATTCGATTCCCGGTAACCAGAAGGACTCGAAGGCCCGCTGGTCCGACAACTACGGGGGCTACATCTCCATCGGCTGCGACGCCAACCGGGTCAAGCCCTGTACGGAGACCTTCGCCGATCTGCTGAAGCCCGGTTACGAGGGCAAGGTCGCACTCGAAGGCGACCCGCCACGTTCGGCCACCGCCTTCGCCAGTGTCTACGCGGCCGCGCTGGCGAACCACGGGTCGTTCGACGACGTCCGGCCCGGTCTCGACTTCTTCGCCGAACTCAAGGCTCGCGGCAACTTCAACCCTGTCAATTCCAACTCGGCGACGATCGCGAGCGGCCGCACCCCCATCAGCATCAACTGGGACTACATCAACCTCCAGTACGCCGAACAGCTCCGCGACAAGGGCGTGAACTGGCAGGTCGCGATCCCCTTCGACGGCAGCTTCGCCCAGTATTTCGCGGTGGCGATCAACAAGAACGCCCCGCACCCTGCGGCTGCCCGCCTGTGGCACGAGTACCTCTTCAGCCCGGAGGGCCAGAACCTCCGGCTGCGCGCCCATGCCCGCCCGGTCCTCATGGACGCCATGAGGCAGAACGGCACCCTCGACAAGGCCGCCGCTGAACGACTGCCGACGGTTGAGGGAACGCCGCAGTTCCCGACGGACGCTCAACTGGAGAAGGCGAAGGCGACGGTCACCGAGGGTTGGGCGAAGGCCGTCCACGGCTAGAGGGTGTCTCCTTGGTGAGGGCGACTTCGTCGGTTCAATCGACCGCCCGTGCGGTCGCCGGTCAGGGCAGCGTCCACAACCGGACCGTGACGAGGTAGAAGACGACAGCCCAGAAGGCCATCGCCACAGCGACGAGACCGAGGCCACGGAGGTTGGTTCTTGCCGCCGGTTCGTTCGGGGGCGGCCGCAACCAGCGCCCGAGCAGCGGGTTCACGTAGTAGGGCATCGTCAGGAAGCTCATGATGAAACTCGACAGCAGGTTGCCCACGAGCAGGCCGATCCAGAGAGGCAGGTGCAGGGGGGACAGAGCGAGCGTCAGCAGCACGACAGTCGGGTACAGGCCGACCCAGATGGCGAGAGAGGTCCTGGTCTCGGAGGGCGCCGGCGGTGCCTCCTTGCCGTTGCCCTCGAAGGCGAACCAGCTGCCGAACGAGTTGTCGATCGTGTGCAGCTTGAAGTCGCTGAACTTCTCCCCCTCGGCCAGGATCTCCTGCCGTTGGGGCGACGTCAGCCAGGCGTCGAGGTGCTCGGCGCTGTCGTAGCGGTACAGCGTGGTCCATTCCTCCTGAAGCCCCTCGATGGGGCGGAAGAGCTCGGTCCCGCGAAACCCCTCGAACTTGCTCTCCTCCTGGACCATGTGGTGCTGCCAGTCGAGGAAGTCGTCGACCTGGTTCGGGGGGACGCGGTGGGTGACCACCACGGTGACCAGCGGATCCAGTGACTGGGTGCCGCTGCTTACCACCTGCTGGGTCGGCGGACCGTCGAAGTACTTGGCACCGACGTCGAGATATGTCTGCCTGGTCCCGCTGTTGATCCACGCCTGAAGATGCGCCACCGAGTCGAATCGGTACACGACGATCCAATCGGGTTGCAGCGGTGTCGGCGGGGAGATCTCGGCGCCGAGGAAACCGGGGTAGTAGGCGGCAGCGGCGTTGAGGTCCTCCTGCCACGATTCGAACTCCCGTTCCGACCCGGGCAGGACCTTCTGACCGATGATCGCCGTCGCCGCGGCGGCTATGTTCTTTCGGGTGTTCATGCGGCTCAACCTGTCGACACCGACTGCTCCGCGGGGAGTCGGCCGTAAATGCGTTCCGGAGTCAGCGGCATCGCACGGTAGCGGACGCCCGTCGCGTCATGCACCGCGTTCGCGAGCGCTGGGGCCACGGGGTTGATACAGCACTCGGCCATCCCCTTGGCCCGCATGGGCCCCGTCGAATCCGCCGAGCCCACCAGGAGGACCTCGGTACGGGGGACGTCGGCGAAGGCGGGGATACGGTAGTTCCGGAGGTTCGGATTGACCATGACACCGCTGTCGTCGACGTGATGGTTCTCGGTCAGCGCGAAGCCGATCCCCTGCGCGACACCGCCCTCCACCTGTCCCCGGACCTGCGCCGGGTTGATGATCACTCCGGCGTCCGCCGCATGCACGCTGTACAGGATCCGTATCTCACCCGTCACGCGGTGCACGGCGACCCGGAATCCCTGCGTGTTGGAGGTGACGCTCCGGGGAGAGCCGTACGCCTTGCGTGCGGCGGTGAAACGGATTCCACGCGTCCGGGCCAGCGCGACGAGTTCGGCCAGCGACACCCGCCGGTCCCCGCAGACGACACCGTCGTCGTCCATCATGCACATCACGACATGGACACCCGTGTGCGCCGCGGCGAATTCCAGGATGCGGTCGCGCACGGCGCCCGCCGCCCGCAGGACCGCGTTGCCCGCCACGAAGAGGCCGGCGCTCGCGAAGGCACCGGTGTCGAATCCCGTGCGGTCGGTGTCGGACTGCACCAGACGGATCCGCGAGGGCGTCGTGCCCAGTTGGTCGGCTGCGATCTGGACATGGGCCGTGGAGGTTCCCTCCCCGAACTCGGGGGTTCCGACGGCCAGTTCGTAGATGAGGTCGTCGCCCAGGGTGACCCAGGCCTCGGAGAGGTGTTCCGTCGGGGGCGCGGTCTCGTGCAGGGAACTCGCCACGCCGGCTCCGACGAGCCACCCGGGGCCGGGAGGCGGCCGGTCGGCCGTACGGGCCAGGGCGTCGCCCACCAGGTCGATGCACCTGCCGAGTCCGTCCTCGGTGAAGACCACGTCGTCGGGGCCGGCGTGCAGGGCCACCAAGGGCTCGCCCGGCCGAACGATGTTGCGCCGGCGCAGTTCCAGCGGGTCGATGCGCAGGGCGCGGGCCAGTTCGTCCATCGCCGACTCCACCGCGAACGCCGGCTGCGTCATCCCGTAGCCGCGCAGCGCCCCGCTCGGCACGGTGTTCGTGTAGACGGAGTAGGCGTCGAACTTCTTGTTGGGGCAGCGGTAGATCATGACGGCGGCTCCGCCCGCGTACAGCGTTTCGCCGCCGTGGTTCCCGTAGGCGCCGGTGTTCGACACGTTGCGTACCTGGAAGGCGGTGAGCGTTCCGTCGGCCTTCGCGCCGAGCTTGACGGTCAGGGTCATCGGATGCCGCGGCGACGCCGTGGTGAACTCCTCCTCACGGGTGTACTCGAGGCAGGTGGGCCGTCCGGTGTCCAGGGTGGCAAGTGCGACCAGGTCCTCAGCGATCACCTCCTGCTTGCCGCCGAATCCGCCGCCGACGCGTCTGCAGAACACCCTCAGCTGATCCGGTCGCAGCGCGAACAGGTACTCCAGTTTGACCTTCGCGATCGACGGTGACTGCGAACTGGTGCGGACGATCAGCCGATCGTCCTCCATCCAGGCGATGGAACCGTGGGTCTCCAGATGCGCGTGCTGCACCCGCGGTGAGAAGTACGTGCCTTCGTGGACCACATCGGCTGCGGCGAATCCTGCGTCGACGTCGCCGATGTGCGAGTGAAGTTCGAGCAGGATGTTGCGGACGGGGTCGCGGACGAACGGATCGTGGGAGCCGTGCAGCTGGGGTGCGCCGTCGGCCATCGCCGCCTCCGGGTCGAACACAGCCGGCAGCACCTCGTAGTCGACCGCGAGACACCGGCAGCCCTCCTCCGCCGCTCCGACCGTGTCGGCCAGGACCGCGGCGACGCGCTGGCCGGCGAAGCGGACCGTGTCGTCGAGGATGTAGGTGTCGTCCGGGTCGACCAGGTGGTCGGTGTGGATCGCCGTGCTGAAGCGTCTGCGGGGTACGTCCTCCCAGGTGTAGACCCGGTGCACGCCGCGCACCGCGAGGGCGGCGCTCTTGTCGATCGAGAGGATCCGGGCGTGCGCGTGGGGTGAGTGCAGCACCTTGAGGTGCAGCATGCCGTCGATCTGCGTGTCCATGGTGAACTCGGCGTGGCCCGTCACCACGTCGTGGCCCGCGGGAGCGCCGACGCTCGTCCCGACGGCCTTGCCCGGTGCTGCCGTCTCCACCGCACTGACGCCCTTCACGGCGTCCTCGATCGCCCGGTATCCGGTGCAACGGCAAAGGTTGCCCTGCAACGCCCGTGGCAGATCCGCTTTCTGGTCCTCGGTGAAGGTCGCCGACGTCATGATCATCCCTGCGGTGCAGAAACCGCACTGGAACCCCGGCGCCTCCTCGAACTGCCGCTGCATGGGGTGCAGGGCGCCGGGCCGTCCAAGTCCCTCGATCGTGGTCACCTCCCGGCCGTCCGCGCGGAACGCGGGGGTGATGCAGCTGTGTATCGGTGCGCCGTCCAGCCACACCGTGCAGGCGCCGCAGTCGCCCGCGTCGCACCCCTTCTTGACGCCGAAGTGGCCGAGTTCGCGCAGGAAGGTGCGCAGGCACTGGCCGGGGGCTGGTTCCCGGTCGAGTTCCTTGCCGTTCACGATGTAGCTCATGCCAGGTCCCCAGCCGTGAGTACGCGGCGGATCTCTTCGGCGAAGTGCCGTGTCAGATGCCTACGGTGGTCGGGGGTTCCGTTGGGATCGGCGAACCAGACGTCGGCCGGGACGGCGTCGATGCTCTGCCGCAGGGTTCGGGCATCGGGCAGGGAGTCGAAGGCGATGCGGACCGGCCGTGTGGTACCGGCCGTGACGGTGAGCACCAGGTCACTCGCTCCCAGCCGTTGTGTGCCGACGAGGAACACCGTCGAACGGCCGAGCCGGGTCAGCGTGAAGCGACGGTGCGCGGTGCGTTTGCGCAGCGCGTGCTCCGGAACTGTGATGCGTCGGAGGATCTCCCCGGGGGCGAGAACGTTGCGGTGGTCGCCCGTGACGAAATCGAGGGCGTCGACGAAGCGCACGGAGCCGTCGGTCGCCCACAGTTCGTACTGCGCCTCCAACGCGACCGTCAGCGTGATCATCGGGCCGGCGGGCAAGGACATGCAGATGTTTCCGCCGACGGTCGCCGCGTTCCAGACCTTGAACGAGGACAGGAACGCCTCACAGCTTTTCCGGAATAGAACTCCGGCGGTCCAGCCCTGCGGCCATGGGAAGGCGTACAGGTCCCGAACAGCGCATGTGGCGCTGATCTCCAGGCCCTTGTCCGTCGGAACAAGGGGCTCCCAACGCAACGCCGTCAGGTCGATCAGCCGTCGCAGGTCCGGCTGCTCCGTGGAATAGAGCCATGTTCCGCCTGCGAGCCAGGCGTCACCATCGCGCCAGTCCATGCCCGGCCGCTCGGACGGTCGCCGGACTACTTCGGTGATGGTGTTGAGGTCCATGAGAGCCGACCCACGGGGAACGGGGTTCGGGAAGACAACTGTCCCCTGGCACTGTTGGAGTAGATTTCCTGCTGATCGAGCAGGCATTGGCCCCGATCGGCCGCCGTCCCGCACCGCTCGGGGCGGCTGTGCCGCGAGGAACCGGCGGGCCCGGACACTTTCGTCATCACCTTATCGCAGTATGTGGACGAGGGCCCGGCCGAGGACAGCCGAAAGCATCCGACCCGCTCCGGACAGTAACGGGTGACCCGAAGGGCTGACTCATGGCCCGGCGCCCGGCACTCCCCTGTCTACACCCGGCGGAGTAGTCACAATGGCTACCCCCGCAGGATGACCGCAGGTGTGCCCTGGGCGATGCTGTGGGCCGTGACAGCTGATCTTCACCGAGCCGAAGCCGGAGACGGCGCCAAAGACGGAGCCGGAGACGGGAGCGCGCATCCGGCACCCGCCCCGCCGTCGGTCCCGGCCGAGCGCGCGCACCGGCCGCGCCGCCCCCGGCTGCGGCGGTGGCTGCGGCGCGGCGCGCTGGGCTGTGCCGTCGTGCTGGTGGTCGTCACTGCGGCCTCGTTCGTCTACAACGGCGTCACGGCCGGGCGCGCCACGCCGCCGCGGGGGCTCAAGTACGTGCAGGCCGCAGACATCCGCACGCGGTACCAGACCTGGGGTACGGCCGGCCCGCCGGTCGTCCTGGTGCACGGAGCCTTCGAATCCGTGGACACCTGGTCGCGCCTCGCCCCGCTGCTCGCCCGCGACCACCGGGTCTACGCGCTCGACCTGACGGGCGACGGATACAGCGAGCGCCACGGCCCGTACACCGTCGGCCATTTCACCCGGCAGCTCCTGGGCTTCCTGAGCGCCATGCACCTCGGCGGCCCGGGCGAGCGCCCGCTGCTGGTGGGGCACTCCAGCGGAGCCGCCGTGGTCACCGAGGCCGCGTTGCGCGCTCCTGACCGGCTGGGTGGTGTGATGCTCCTCGACGGCGACGCCCTCGACACGGGTGCCGGGCCGCCGCCGGCCTTCAAGTACGTGCTGATCGACCCGTACCGCACCAGCCTGCTGCGGCTCGGGCTCGGCATCGACGCGGTGATCCGCGGCCTGTACGACGCACAGTGCGGGCCGGCCTGTCCGCGCCTGGACGCCGCCGGTCTGGATCAGTGGCGACGCCCGCTCCGGGTGCCGGGCGCCGAGGGCGCGCTCTGGAGCATGCTCGCCGCCGGGGTGCCGGGTCTGCCGGCGGACCAGGTGGCTCGGCTCGCCGGGGTGCGCCTGCCCAAGTCGGTGGTGTTCGGTGCCCAGGACGACGTGTTCACCCGGCAGACGCCGCAGGAGACAGCGCGGCGTATCGGCGCACCACCTCCGACGCTCATCCCGGGTGCCCGGCACCTGACGATGGTCTCCAGCCCCGAGGCGGTCGCGGCGGCCGTGGACAGCCTCACAGCGGCATCGGTCGCGGCGTCCCGGTGACTTTCGACACCGCTGCGTTCGGGTGTTGAGTCCCAGGCCGAGCGCAGCGGTGATCAAGTCGTACGTATGATGATGCGCTGATTCCGCGATCAGGGAGAAGCTGTGGGGGAGCAGGGATTTCGGGTCCATCCGGACGCGTTGAAGTCGTACGACCGGGTCATTCAGGACCAGGCTGAGCAGATCGCGCGGATCTGGCCGAGACTGGCGGCGGTGCCGCTCTCGTCGAACGACTTCGGCGAACTGCCGAACGCGCAGAACCTTTACGCGGCGTACCAGGAGCACGTGCAGGCCGAGCAGGGCAACTTCGCCGACCTGCTCGAGATCCTTCGCGACACCAGTGAGGGTCTCGAGAACTCGGCGAAGAACTACGAGAGCCAGGACGTGCACATCGAGGCCTCCTTCGGAGGCGGACGGTGAGTGCAGGCACTTTCCAGCAGGTCGGCGACGCGTACAAGTGGACGCGGGACTTCGTCGACGAGCCGTTGATCCCACTGCCGCAGATCCAGAATCCCGTCGCGGACGGCTTGGACGCAGGTCTGGACAGCATCGTCAAGGCGGCGCTCGACTCCACCGGGCTGATGGACATGCTGGAGGAGGTCACCGGCAACCTCGCCGGACTCACTGCGGCCGCCCACGAGTGGCAGGCCCAGGCGCAGGCGATGCAGGCAGTCGGCAACACGCTGCGCGCGGGCGGCGCCACACTCGCCGGGCAGTGGGAAGGTGACGCGTCGAACGCGTTCGGCAGGCACATGGGCCAGGTGGTCGAGGCCATCGACGGCACCGCCAAGGACATGGACCAGATCGCGCAGATCATCAGCCAGGCGGCTGCCGCCTGCCAACTCGCCGAGAACATGATCATCGAGATCATCCGGGAGGCGATCGAGGCGCTGATCGTCTCGCTCGCCGCGATGGTCGCGGTCGACATCCTGACCCTCGGCCTTGCGACCGCTGCCGACGCCCTCGTGGCGGATGCCGAGATCACTGCGTTCATCGGACGGGTGGAAGAGGTCTCCGCCAGCCTGGCGGAGAAGCTGGACGAACTCAAGGAGGCGGTCCGCGAGATCAAGGCGGCTGGAAAGTCCTTCCGTACGATCAAGGACAGCCTGAAGGCGGCCAAGGCCGTGCGGAAGATCGGCGCCATCGGCAACAGGCTTGAGAGGACCGGGAAGCTGGTCAGTTCCCCGTCGATGGAGAACCTCGGAGAGTTCGCGGCCGCCACGGGCACCAAGGCCGTGTACGGCGCCGCGAAGGGCGGCATCGGAGCGGTGGTCGGAGCCGCCGGCCCGATGAGCGCCGTCACGGACGGGCTGAGCCAGGACCCCGCCGTCGACGCCGTGGCCGGCCAGCTCGACGGCCGTAGGAACGAGGCCCCGTACCGTGTGCCGAAGACACAGATCGAGAAGGATTTCGGATGAGTGCCAGCGAGTACGGCCCAGAGCCCGTCTTCGAGCCGCGCCTGCTCGGCGGCGGCTCCCATGTGCCATTGATCGCGCCGTGGCTGCAGCCGCACGAACGACTCCTGGGCATCGTCGGGGTGAAGCTGAGTGATCTGATCCGCCGCGTGCCCCGCGAGTTTCGGGTCGGCAAGGAGTGGAGGGGCACGCTCGGTGCGGTGCATGGCGCCACCGAAGTCGCCGCCTCGGCCGTGGATGCCGTCGAGTTCTTCGACTTCGGCATCATCCGCAGGTTCCGACGCACAGTGCGCGGGGCCGGTCTCACGGGAGGATGGCAGAGCATGGCCGGCCAGTTCGTGATCGCCGTTCGCACCGGACCCGACACTCCGAGCAGCTACGACAACGAACAGGCGCTGATGGTCTTCACCGACCGCAGGATCCTGCTGATGCGCACGGTCTCCACCAGGAACAAGAAGGTGCCCCTGTTCGGCAAGGTCCCGCCCGCAGAGCAGCGGTTGAAGAAGGAAGCCCGGTGTCTGGGCGAGATCCTGCCGGGACAGCTCCGAAGCGTCGCCGTACGGCACACATCGCTTTCGAAACGCGTGGACCTGCACTTCGCCGACGGCTCCCTGGCTGCGGTCGAGGTGGACGAGCAGCAGGCCCGGGCTCTGGAGGCGCTGAGTCAGGGCATCGTCCCACCCCCGCGATCCTGACCCGGCGCGAGTCTTCGGCGATCGACCTGGACCGGCGGCGAAAACAGCGGGACGGTCTGCGGAGATCAACTCTGCGGTCTAGATTGCTCGTTGACCGCGAATCTCTCATCCTCCCAGGAGTCGATCCGTGACCGAGAAACCGTCCGCCGGAGCTGACCCCGCCGCCCAGGCGCTGCGCGCCCGTATCAACACCTCCCAGCCGCACACGGCCCGCATCTGGAACTACTGGCTCGGCGGAAAGGACAACTACGAGGTCGACCGCGCGGCCGGCGACCAGATCCGCCGACTGCACCCGGACATCGGCGAGTACGCCCGCGCGGACCGGCTCTTCCTGGGCCGTGCCGTACGTCATCTGGTCGCCGACAGGGGGATACGCCAGTTCCTCGACATCGGCACCGGGCTGCCGACCGCGGACAACACGCACGAGGTGGCACAGCGGATCGTCCCGGAGTCGCGGATCGTCTATGTCGACAACGACCCGCTCGTCCTGACGCACGCCCGCGCGCTCCTCACCAGCACACCCGAGGGCCGTACCGACTACCTCGACGAGGATCTGCGCAACGTGGACGCGATCCTCGAACATGCCGCGAAGACACTCGACTTCACGCAACCCGTGGCGCTGATGCTGCTCGGCGTGGTCATCTTCATCGGCGACGACGAGGACCCGTACGGTCTGGTACGGCGGCTGGTCGACAGGCTGCCCTCCGGCAGTCACCTTGTCCTGTCGCACACGATCACCAGCCCGGCGATGCCGGACGTCGACGAGGCGGTGAAGTTCTGGAACGAGCACGGCACGCCGAAGCTGACCCAGCGCACGCCCAAGGACGTCACCCGCTTCTTCGACGGGCTGGAGCTGCTCGAGCCGGGCGTGGTGTCCTGCTCGCGCTGGCGCCCGGACGCCACCGGCGAGGTGGAGCCGGACGAGGTCGCCATGTTCGGCGGGGTCGGCCTGAAGCGCTGATAACTTCCGGGCTGTTCCACACTTCGCCATCTACCCGAGCCGCTGCGCCGCGAGGGCTACGCCCCAGGTCGGTGCTGGGGGCCGAAGGCGGTGCGGCGGTAAGCCGCACCGCCTTCGGCCCCGGCGACCCAGACGCGCTTGGCGCCGACCCAGGCGAGCAGGCCGGTCGGCTCCTTGGCTGCCGGTGAAGGACGGGACTACGGGACAAACGGCCCGTCTCGCCGGAGTCGGCTGCTCCGTGTCACGTAACCCGACACCTCCGCAGACCGGTCAATCCATCACATAACCGAGGAATTCGGCCCACGCGGAGGCGGCGACCGCGAATCGCGGCCCGTCCTTCTCCTTGGAGTCCCGTACGTGCACGGCTCCGGGAGTATGTGCGACCTCCACGCAGTCGTCACCCTCGGATCCGCTGTAGCTGCTCTTGAACCAGTCCAGCTCGCTGACGGTGCTCATAGCGCTCCTCGCATCCGCTGCAACAACTCCGCCGAGTCCGCGGGGGACAGGGCCTGTGAGCGCATCTTGGCATAGCGCATCTGCATGACGCTCACCGCTTCCCGGTCGGAGACCAACTGCCCGGTCTTCTGGCCCTCCGCATACCCCAACCACTGGCGCTCCGGGGTCTCCAGGAGCCGCATCGGCCCGTCCGGGCCCGCATGAAACGGCTGCCGCAGCTGCATGATCTGCAGCTCCACGTTCCACAGTTCCGTGCAGGCGAGGAGATGGCCGAGCAGTTCTCGGGTGACTTCCTCACCTCCCGTGTGCCGCAGCAGCACCGACTCCTCGACGATGAAGCTGAACGCCACCGGCGGCCTGCGCGTCAGCAGTTCCTGCCGCGCCCGCCGGGCGGCGACCCGCTCCTCGAGCTGCTCCTCCGTCGGCGGAGGCGGGACGTTGCGCATCACGGCCCGCGTGTACGCCTCGGTCTGCAGCAGCCCCGGCACGACCCGGCACTCGTACGTGCACAGGGTGACCGCCGCCTCCTCCAGCTGCGCCCACTCCCGGAACCAGACGGCCAGTCCGCGCTCCCGCCCGAGGTGCCGCGCCATGGCACGCAGGACCCCGAGCGCCTTCAGTACCTCCTCCGCACGCTCGACGAACAGCGCGGTCGGCATCCGTCGGCCCTGCTCGACCGAAGCGACCAGGGCGAGCGAGTAGTTGAGTCGCTCGGCGAACTGCTCCTGTGTCAGCAGGGCCCGTTCCCGGAACACCTTCAAGGCGGCCCCGAACGCCTTCAGGCTGCCGGACGATTCGAGTGCACTGCCCATCGCCATGACGACGACCCCCTTGTTTGTGGCACACCTTGCCGCCGAGTACAACCGCTCGGCCTTCCATGGGGGTTACGCGCGCGGCACCGCTGGAACCCGTACACGACGGTCTGTACGGGCAGCACACGCCCCGCCGGATCGGCGGCGCACACGATGGCCCCAGCGCCGCGGACGGAAGCCGCGTCAGCCGGTGCCTGGACGACACCGGCTGATCGGATCCAATTTCCTCTACGGAGGTGCCCATCGCGACAGACCGGCGTCCACGCGTTGCCCCGGAGGGGCAATACATACCGGCCGACTGCCGCTTCCCCCGGAGAGGATGGGCGGCCCACCGGTTGGATATCCTCATCCAAGCTCTCGCCTGAGTGCGTCAGCAAGTGGATTCTGGGCGCATCACTCGAACAGGTGAGCATAATCGTTTCACTTGTTTCCTTACCGCCTCCCGCGCCGCCCTTCGGAACTTTTTTGGGAATTGCCTTACAGGCCACGGCAGTTGACCCGGGAAAGGCTTCGGCATTCGACGCGCCATTGCCCGTATCACCGAATACCGGCCTCCCGCGGCATCACGAGGGTTCGGGCTTCCACCGCTCTGGCCTGCACCGTCCCTCGCTCCCGCCCCGCCGCCCGGGCCGTACGCCCGATTCGCCGCACGACGATTCGGAGCAAACGGCGCAGTGCCGCAGGGAGATGCCTCCGCCCGCTTTCCAACAACCATCAATCCGGTGCCCGGCCGAATGGCATCCCGTTCCGACTTCGCCGCTCGAGGGGAACGGAACGAACGGAACGCCCAGAACGCTGGGAACGCTGGGAACGACGGGCCGTGGACGGGTTGTGAACGAAATCCCGGGTCAGTCGCGGGGCTGTGGCAGAACCACGACGCAAGTCCGCATGCGTGTCGTGGCGCTCACCGTCGCCGCGTCGGCTCGCTCGGCGGACCCTACCCGGCCTTGGGCCACCTGGCCTCGTGGTCCTGCGCAGATGAGGCGAGACGAAACAAAATTACTTCGATCGGGTGACGGAGTTGACGGTCCCTTGTCCCTCGATCGAAGGCATGTATCACTGGAAGCGTGAAACCGGCGGGCTGCCCATCCCCGTGCCGGGGGAACGTCAGACGGGCAGTGCTTGCCGGTTTTCTCGATGCCCCGAGAGAGCACAGGCTGCTGTGCGCCTGGCCATGGATGCCGGACGACTGTCCGTTCGTTCGCCCTGGGCCCGACAGCGGCCCCAAGCCGCCTTCCGCTTCGTCCGGGAGCGCCGGCTCAGTCTGACGGCGCCCGTCCATCGGCGCTGGCCCCGGGCCGTTCCGCCGGTTCCTCGCACCCCTTTCAAACAGGAAGAAGGAGCGTCCCCATGCCTATCTCTCCGAGCCAGGGTTCCACCGGCGGAGGCACTCTCGTGACCATCACGGGTACCAACCTCTCCAACACCAGCGCCGTCACGTTCGGCACCAAGGCGGCCACGAGCGTCACCAACGTCTCGCCGACCCAGGTCACCGCGGTCTCGCCCGCCGGGAGCGGCACCGTCGGGGTCACGGTCACGACTCCGGGCGGAACCAGCAACCCGTTGTCGTTCTTCTACCTCAACCCCCCGTTCAAGTCCTCCCTGAGCGCCACCTCCGGGCCCCTGGCCGGCGGCAACAGCATCAACATCAACGGTGTCGGTCTGTCGACCGCCACCAGTGTGTCCTTCGGCGGGGTCACCGCGACCCCGACCGTGGTCTCCGACTCCGTCATCTCCGTGACGGTGCCGGCCGGTGCGGTGGCCGGATCGGTGTCGGTGAGCGTGACGACGGCCGGCGGCACCAACAACGGCCTGTCCTACACCTACGTCGACGTCCCCACGATCACCACGGTCAGCCCGTCCTCGGGGTCGACCTCCGGTGGCACCGCGGTGACCATCACAGGCACGAACTTCACCAGCACCACGTCGGTCACCTTCGGCGGCACCGCCGCGCCGTTCACCGTCACCAGCGCCACCACGATCAACGCGTTCACCCCGTCCGGCACCGCCGGCGCCGTCGACGTCGTGGTCACCAACCCCGCGGGGGCCGCGACCGCGGTCGCCGGCTTCACCTACGTCGCCGGTCCCGGCATCTGATCCGGAAGCCCCTACCGGGCGGACGTCCCACACCTGTCCGGGCGGCAGCACCTGCGCCGCTCGGACGGGCCACGTCCGCACGAACCAGCATCCGTGCCCAGGTAAGTCTGCATACGGGTCCGCGCGCGCAGTGGCGTGGCGAAGGAGTACACCCATGGCTGCCCCCGTCGTCTCCTCTGTCAGTCCCAACCAGGGGCCGCCTGCGGGCGGGACCACCGTCACCCTCACCGGTACCGGCTTCACCGGTACCACCAGCGTCAAGTTCGGCAGCAATGCCGCCCCCTCGTTCACCGTCGCCAGCAGCACGCAGGTGTTCGCGGTGTCCCCGGCGGGCACCGGATCGGTCAATGTCACCGTCACCAACGCCGAGGGCACCAGCAGCCAGACCGTCACCTTCACCTATGTCGTCGCCCCCTCCCTGTCGGCCCTCTCGCCGAGCCTGGGCCCGGTTGCAGGCGGCACCGTGGTGACGCTCACGGGGACGAACCTGTCGGGCGCGACGGCCGTGCGCTTCGGCGGAGTCGCGGCGACCTCGTTCACCGTCATCTCCGCCACCCAGATCAGCGCGGTGACCCCCGCCCACGCGGCCGGCGCCACAGCCGTCACGGTGACCACCGCCGGCGGCACCAGCAACGCCCTCACCTTCACCTACGTCACGGCACCATCCGTCACCGGCATGTCGCCGACTCAGGCACCGACCGCGGGCGGCACGACGGTGACGCTCACGGGCACGAACCTGACAGGGGCGACAGCGGTGCGCTTCGGCGGAGTCGCGGCGACCACGTTCAGCGTCGATTCCGCCACCCAGATCACCGCGGTGACCCCCGCCCACGCGGCCGGCGCCGCCGCGGTCACGGTGACCACCCCCGGCGGCGTCAGCGACCCCGACAACCCCAGCATGTACTTCTTCTACGCCGCAACACCCACGCTGACCTCCGTCACCCCCTCGTCCGGACCCACGGCGGGCGGCACCTCGGTGACACTGGCCGGCACCGGGTTGGTCGGTACGACGGCCGTGAACTTCGACGCGACTGCGGCGCCTGCGTTCACCGTCGGCTCCGCCACGCAGATCACCGCGGTGACCCCAGCCCACGCGGCCGGTTCCGCAGCCGTGACGGTCACCACCCCCGGCGGCACCAGCAACCCCGTCAGCTACGCGTACTCCCCGGGACCCGCCCTGACCACCCTGAACCCTGCCCAGGGGCCGACGTACGCGGGGAACGTCGTCACGCTGACCGGCACGAACCTCACGACCACCACCGCCATCGTGTTCGGCGGCGCCCCCGCGTCGTTCACCGTCCTCTCCCCCACCCAGGTCACCGCTGTCGCCCCGTCAGGCGCCGTGGGAGCAGTCGACGTCACGCTCACCACCACCGGCGGGACCAGCAACGCACTGACGTACACCCGGATCGCGGGACCTGGCATCTGACCCGCCCGGTGCAGCGCTGTCAGCCAAGCAGCCCTGAGGGCCTACAAGCGGAACCCGCCCGAAATCCCCGAGGCGGGCCTCGCAATGCGCAGCCGTGGCGCCGTAGTTCAGACTCCACAGTCCCTGACGAACCGATCATTATGAAGACAATCATTCTTTTCCACCCGTGTCATAACAAGCTTCTGGGTGGCATATGCGATTTTCTCTTCACGTCTCCCTTGCTCGCACGCACGCGACGGAAGGCGTGGTGGTTCGTGATGCGAAGGTTTGTCGCTTCATCGCTTGTTCTGGGGGCGATGAGTCTCGGTCTGGCGTGTGAGCTGTCGGAGCCCGCGGCCGCAGCTCAGCCGTCGAGAGGCAGGGCCCCGTCAGGGGACAGGCCCGCGAAGGCGCACCCGGACCCGTCTCCTGGCACGATTCCCGGAACTGTCGCGGCGAGGTACGGCTTGACCATCCGGGCCCTGCCGACGCCTCACTCCACCGTGCTGGGTCACTACTCCAGGGGCGCCCGAATCAGCATCTGGTGCAAGGCACGCGGCGCGAGCGTCGCCGGCGACGCCACGTGGTACCGGTTGGCCAACCACCCGGGCTGGGTCACCGCCCGCTACGTCAAGGCCTCAAGCACCGTGCCGGTGTGCGGCAAACCGGGCCCCCAAGGGCCGCCGGGCCCCCAGGGCAGCACCGGGGCGACCGGACCCCAAGGCGGCAGCGGGCCTGCCGGCCCTCAAGGCAACACCGGAGCCACCGGACCCCAAGGAGGCACCGGACCCGCCGGACCGCAAGGCGGGACCGGCCCTCAAGGCAACACCGGGGCCACCGGACCCCAAGGCGGCACCGGACCCGCCGGACCCCAAGGCAACACCGGCGCCACCGGACCACAAGGCGGTAGCGGACCGCAGGGCAACACCGGGGCCACCGGACCCCAAGGCGGCACCGGACCCGCCGGACCCCAAGGCAACACCGGCGCCACCGGACCACAAGGCGGAACCGGACCCCAAGGCAACACCGGCGCCACCGGACCCCAAGGCGGCACCGGACCCGCCGGACCCCAAGGCAACACCGGCGCCACCGGACCGCAAGGCGGTAGCGGACCGCAGGGCAACACCGGGGCCACCGGACCACAAGGCGGCACCGGACCCGCCGGACCCCAAGGCAACACCGGCGCCACCGGGCCCCAAGGCGGGAGCGGACCACAGGGAGGCAGCGGACCCGCAGGCCCCCAGGGCGATACCGGGGCTATCGGTCCCCAAGGAGGGACTGGACCCGCCGGACCCCAAGGAGCGACTGGAACCCAAGGCGCGACCGGTCCCCAAGGCACCACCGGCGCCCAGGGCGACATCGGCCCCCAAGGCGCCACGGGAACCCAAGGCGCCACGGGCTCCCAAGGCTCAACCGGCGAAACCGGAGCCACCGGACCCCAAGGAGCAACCGGAACCCAAGGTCCGGCCGGACCCCAAGGAGCAACCGGAACCCAAGGCGCAACCGGCCCCCAAGGCACCACCGGCGAAACCGGAGCCACCGGACCCCAGGGAGCCAACGGAACACAAGGTGCGACCGGAACCCAAGGCGACATCGGGCCCCAAGGAGCCACCGGACCCCAAGGAGCCACCGGCACTCAGGGCGCCGCCGGAACCCAAGGCGACACCGGACCCCAAGGAGCCACCGGACCCCAAGGGCCTTCCGGCACCGTCGGCATGACTGCCGTTTTCGGGGTGCAGACGACACTCGCGCCGGAGCAGACGACGGCTGTGGCCGCCGTCTGTCCGAACGGTCAGACGGCCATCGCCGGCGGATGGATGGCGGGCGACGAGGTCGTCCCCGTTCGCAGCTTCCGCACCACGAGCACGACCGACAACGACAGTTGGACCATCAGTTTCCACAACACGTCGACCACCCAGGGCTACCCGATCATCCCCATCGTCTACTGCGTGCCGTGACGGCACCGCGCCCGCCGCACAGCGAGGCAGACGCACGGCCCGGAGATCCGCCGACGCCGCTCCGGGCCCGCTGCCAGGGCATGCGGCGCACCACCCGGCAGGCGGCCCAGCCTGATGTGCTCAGGAGCCCTCGGGGAATGGGGCGACCTCCGCCATGACGACGTCAAGGAGGCCCGGGAAGCGGACCTCAAGTTCCGCCCGGCGCAAGGACATCAGCCGGGCCTTGCCGCTGATGCGCGTGGACGTGATGCCCGCCTCGCGCAGGATCCGCCAGTGGTTCGTCATCGTGGAGCGCGGAACGTCGAGCCCGGTGGGGCTGCAGGTCACCTCGTCGGCCGCCGCCAGGCGCCGTAGCAGCTCCAGACGCACAGGGTCACCGAAGGCATGCAGCACGGTCGCGAGGTCGAAGTCCTCGGGCTTGGGCTGGTTCAGGGTGCGCACGCCTTCTCCTTCGGTTCTGCCCCTACTATAGGCCTCGATTCGATGTTACGAGAAAGTCGAATTGATCTTGAGAGTGGGGCATGCCCGGATGCCGTCTTCCTACGGCGACACGGAGGCCACGAGCATCAAGGGTTTCCCGCTCGTCGCGGGGAACGCCCAGGCGCTCACCACCTCGTCCGACTGCTGAAGCACCTCGACGTCTGTGACGCACAGGCACCAGCCAGGAGAACACCACCCATGACCCCCTCGACATCCACGGCTCCAGGGGGAGCCGCAGGCAAGACCGGCCCGGCGCCGTCCGTGAAACTGACGCACCGACAGATCCTGACCGTCCTCAGCGGCCTGGTGCTCGGGATGTTCCTTGCGGCGCTGGACCAGACCATCGTCAGTACCTCGATCCGGACGATCGCCGACGACCTGCATGGACTGAGCCATCAGGCGTGGGTCACCACGGCCTACCTGATCACCTCGACGATCAGCACCCCGCTGTACGGGAAACTGTCCGACATCTACGGGCGCAAGCCGTTCTTCCTGACCGCCATCAGTCTCTTCGTCCTCGGCTCCGCCGCGTGCACGCTCGCCACCTCGATGACCGAACTGGCAGGGTTCCGCGCCTTCCAGGGCATCGGCGCGGGCGGTCTGATGTCACTGGCGATGGCGATCATCGGCGACATGGTCCCGCCGCGCGAACGCGCCCGGTACCAGGGCTACATACTCGCGACGTTCGGCTCGTCGAGCGTGCTCGGTCCGCTGATCGGCGGCTTCCTGGCAGGCCAGGGCAGCATTCTCGGCATCACCGGCTGGCGGTGGGGCTTCCTGGTCAACGTCCCGATCGGTCTCGTCGCCCTCTTCGTCGTCGCCAAGGTGCTGAATCTTCCGCACACCCGGCGCGAGCACCGTATCGACTGGTGGGGCGCCGTCACCATCGCCATCGGCGTGGTGCCGCTGCTGCTCGTCGCCGAGCAGGGCCAGAGCTGGGGCTGGACCTCGACCCGGTCGATCGTCTGCTACGCGATCGGTACGGTCGGCCTGACCGTGTGGATCTTCGTCGAGCGGGCGATGGGCGACGAGGCGCTCCTGCCGATGCGGCTGTTCCGCAGCGCCATGTTCAGCAAGATGAGCCTGCTCTCCGTGCTCGTCGGCATGGGCATGTTCGGCGGCATGATCATGATTCCGCTGTATCTGCAGATCGTGAAGGGGGTGACGCCCACCAGGTCGGGACTGCTGATGCTGCCGCTGTCGGTCGGCATGCTGCTCTCGACCCTGATGGTGGGGCGCGCCATCCGCAAGACCGGCAAGTACAAGATCTTCCCGGTCATCGGCTCCGCGCTGATGACGACGGCGATGCTGCTCCTGCACTACCGGGTGCAGTGGAACAGCCCGCTGCCGGAGACCCTGGGCTATCTGGTCCTCTTCGGCGCCGGGCTGGGCGGCTGTTTCCAGGTCCTCATGCTGGCCCTGCAGAACGCCGTCGAGCCCAAGGACATGGGTGTCGCGACCGCCTCGGCCACCTTCTTCCGGCAGATGGGCGGCACCGCCGGTGCGGCGATCTTCCTCTCCGTGCTGTTCAGTACCGTCGGCGACAAGATCGGCGCGGCCTTGCGGGCCGCCTACCGCACGACCGGGATCCAGGCGGCGCTGCACGACCCCGCCGTGCGCTCCGACCCGGCGAACAAGCCGGTGCTGGACATGCTCAAGCACCCCCAGGCCGCCGGCGTGAACGGCTCGGGAGCGCTGGACGACTCCTCGTTCATCCAGCACCTCGACCTCCGGCTGGCCGAGCCGTTCAGAGTGGGCTTCACGGACTCGCTCCATGTCGTCTTCCTGCTCGTGGCCGGCGTGATGGTCCTCGGCTTCCTGGTGGCGGTGTGGACGAAGGAGGTGCCGTTGCGCAGGGTCTCCGGTCTGGAGGCGCGGGCCGCCGAGGAGCGCAGGGGTCCGGCATCTGACTCCGCGTCCGATGCCCCGCTCCCGCAGGGCTGAGGCAACCCCGCGACACCGGCGGGTGCGCCGGGTCCCGAGCGACGCGGCGCGCCGGTGGCGAACCGCGTCCTGACCACTCGGGCTGCCGCGCCTCGCCCACCTTGCCGCCGTCGTGACCGAGGCCTCGGTCACGACGGCGGCAGGGGCACCCGCTGTGGTGCTTCAGCGCCGGGCCGTTCGATCACCGACCAGGCGGTGCACCACATCCGTCAGGGCGTCGGTGGCGTCGACCAGAGCGTCCACGACGAGTGCCGTGCGCTGACCGGCCGGCAGGGTCTGGGCGCGCAAGGGGGCCTGGATCCGGTGCAGGGGAGGAAGGTCGCGGGGGGCTTCCAGGGTCAGCAGCGACTCCGCCAGCCGCTCCAGCGTCGTACGGACGGCGACGGCCAGGGCGTCCAGTGAGCCGCGGCCGTCGGGGTCCTGAGGCTGCTCCTCCTGACCGGCCGCCGGCTGCCGGAGAACCAGGGCGTGCAGGGCGAGTTCCGCCTGGGCCAGCCGTGTGACCACGGCGACCAGGGTCCGGGCGACGGCCGGGGTCATCGGTGGTTGCGGAGGCTCGGCCGCCAGACGTGCCATGGACGCCTCGGCATCGGTGCGGTCGCGGCGGGCCGTGGTCTGCAGGGCGCGGAGCCTGCCGGGATCAAGCTCCTCGGGGTGGGAGAGCTGCCGGAGCAGGGCGGCGTTGTACCGGCTGTGGGAGGTCAGCATCCGGGCGAACTTCTGCTGCGCCGAGAGACCCTCCCAGGTGGGCCACACCCAGTAGGCGATGATCGCGCAGGCCGCGCCGAGAGCGGTCTGGGCCAGCCGTGCGGTGGCGGTGGAGCCTGCCGGCAGCCCGAACGTCTCCAGCAGGATCACGAGGAAAGCGGTGAGGAAGACGCTGAAGAGCAGGTAGTTCACGGCGAACAACGCGAACGCCGCCGCGACGGTGATCGTTGCCCCGACGACGAGCCCTGCGTCACCGGGGTGGGCCAGGATTGCCGCACTCGCGCCGAGACCGGCGCCCACGGCCGTACCCACCGCCCTGTGCACGCTGCGCGACAGCGTCGTGGCGAAGTCCGGCCTGAGCACCAGGAAGGCCGTCAGCACGGCCCAGCGGCCCTCGTAGAGGTCGCTGGCCTGGACGAGGAACTCGACCAGGCCGGTGACCGCCGCCAGCCGGAGCGCGTGGCGGCCTGTCTCGCCCGCCGCCGTGAGGTTGGCCCGCAGGGTCAGGGCGGTCCATTGCACCGTGTCCCGGGGAACGGGCCGGTCCGGTGATCCGGGTCCATCACGCGGGACGGCCCTCTTCGGCGTACGGCCGTGGCCGAGAATGCGGTTCACGGCCCGCAGCTGGCACAGGAGCGCCTCGGCGGCCCAGTGCCAGCCGCTGTCACCGGCGGCCTCCTGCCAGGTGAACTCTCCGTCCGGCGTCTGTTCCCTCGGGGCACGGTCGCCCGGCCGGGCGTTCAGCGCGTCGGCGATGCCGTCCAGGGCTCGCGCGGTGTCGGCGGCGAAGAGGCGCGCCGTCGCGGAGGGGTCGTCCTCCGTGTGCGCGGCCAGGGCCGCGAGTGAGGCGCGGATGCGCTCGGCCTGCTCCAGCAGATTGAGATGATCCGCGCGTACGGCCGCGGGGAGGAGCGGATTGGGGTCCGCGACGGCGTCGCCGGCCACGAAGTCCGCCGGTGGCGGCGGGCCTGCCCGGCCGGCGGCGAGACCGCGGGCGTAGGCGGACAGGCCGCGGTAGGACTCGGCCAGCGCGGCCCGCTCGGCGGCGCCGGGGCGCAGCGTCCAGGAGACGGCGACGAGCGCACACTGGAACAGCCCCCCGGCCAGCACCAGACCGGCTCGGAGCGCGGCCTCGGACGGGCCCAGGGGTATCCCGGCCGCGATCAGCAGCGCCACGGGCCACTGGAGGACTGCGACGCTCGTCCAGCGTCCCAGACAGACGGCCAGCCCCGTCGCATACCCCCACAGGGCCACCACGGGCACCAGCAGCCAGGGAGCGGACGCGGCGAGGACGCCGCCGACGAAGGTGGACATCGCCGCCCCCGCGCTGGCCGCCACGACGGTGACCGCGCGCGTGCGGGTCACCCCTTGCAACGACGCGAACCCCGCGGGAAGGGCACCCAGCGACGCGAACGCCCCGTACTGCAGATGCCCGGTCGCCGTCCCGGCGGCCAGCGGAGCCGCCACGCCCACCGCGACGCGGAGGGCCCCGCCGTAGGCGAGTTCGCGCCAGTCGAAGCGGCCGGGGCGCAGCATTTCCTGCAACTGCTCCCTCCCCAGGCGGGCGCGGGGGCGGCGGGCAGCCGACTGCGTCGTGCGGCGCGGGATGTCGACCATGTTCGGTCTCCCAGGGGCGTGGGGTACCCGTGCCCGTCCGGGCGGAAAACTCCTTACCGTCACAGTGTGGAGCGTGCCATCGGCCGCTGCGACGTGAGCGGGATCGCCGCGGTGTCGATCCGGGCGGCAGGGGCGACGGCGTGCGTCGGGGGCGTTCAGTCGTGGATCAGGTCCAGTGCCTTCTTCAGGTTGTGCTCCGCGATGCCCGCCATGGCCGCCCGGTCGGGGAAGCCTCCGTCGAGCAGCCGTAGCGGACCGGCCGTCAGTGACAGACGCTGCGCCAGCGTGTAGAGCGCGAGCCGGTCCTGGTCCAGTCCGTCCACCGCCAGCGGACGGTAGGCGTCGTCCAGGCGGATCCGCAGAAAGACGTGCTCCCACTCGACGTCGAAGTACATCGAGCCCTCGATGTCGATCGCCACGGGATTGCCTTCCGCGTCCACCAGTACATGGTCCGGCCCCAGTTCGCCGTGCACGACCGCGTACTCCGCGCGGGGCCGGACCGCCGCCGCCAGACCCAGCAGCCGCTCCTCCAGCCGGTCGCGGGCTTCCGCGATCCGCGGATCACGCGCCGCCGCCTCGGCGAGGTCCCGTAGCGCACGGTCGAGGACGACCCCTTCGCACGACGTCCCGCGCGACGTGCCCCCGCCGTCGACGACGGCCACCTTGCCGTAGGCGGGTGCCCGATGACGCCGCATCGCCTCCAGTGCCTCCCCGAGTCGGGCCATGATCGGGGCGGCCGCGCGCGGGTCGCGCGCGAGCAGTTTCTCCAGGTTCTCGCCCGGGAGATCCTCGACGATCGCGAGACCGGCCGGGCAGTGGGCGCCCTCGCGGTCGACGAGACGGATCGCCGGGACACGGACGCCGAGCGCGTCCAGCCGCGCGTGCGCGGCCTCGAACAGGTCGAGCCCGAGGCCGGGTGAGAACGGGTCGGTGAGGTCGTCGTCGCCCTCGCCCGCAGGCCAGTGGTTCTCGGTGCCGTCCCACAGGTAGGCGATCGCTGTCGTCGCGTCGTCCATCACCAGGCGGTACACGCCCTTCTTGCTGCCGCCCGTGACCCGCTCGACCGCCACCGGCCGGCGCCCGCCGCCGAGCGCGGCGCGCGCCGCACCGGCCAGCTGCGCCCGCGTCACCGCCCTGGATGCCACGTCCCGAACCGCCTCTCCGTCACTGCAACCCGCGCACCCTACGGGAGCACCGACAGCGGCGCGATCGGATATCTCCGGTCCGCGACACGGCCGTTCTGCCGGGCGCAGCGGCGGCGTGCCGGAAGACCTCGGCGGCGCTTCCGACATGTGCGTGCTCCCGGGGCTGGTGGACACGACGTCTCGCGCATCTCGTACGTCGCGCCGTCACAGCCGGACGATGACCAGCGCGATGTCGTCGCGGGAACCGCCGGCCACCCCGAGTTCGGCGAGCAGCGCGTCGGCCAGACGTTCCGCGCCGAGCGTGCTGCAGCGGCAGAGGGCGTCGGTCAGCCGGCCCAGGCCCTCCTCGATGCTCTCGTCGCGCCGCTCGATCAGCCCGTCGGTGTAGAGCACGAGCAGGTCCCCGGGGGTGTACGGCTGACCGGCCTGGGGACGCGGCACGTGCTGGGGCCGGGCCCCCAGCGGCGGGTCGGTCGCCTGGTCCAGGAACTCGCAGACGCCCTCCGGGTGCACCAGCACCGGCGGCGGATGCCCCGCGCTGCTGTAGATGATCAGGCGGCTGCGGGTGTCCACCATGGCCTTGAAGGCCGTCGTGTTCAGGGCGCCCTCGACCGAGCGCGCGTACAGGCCCACCACCTCCATGGCCTGGGCCGGCCGCTCCAGTGCCCGGATGGCCGCGCTCAGCGCACTGCGCAGCATCCCCATGACGGCGGCGGCCTCCAGACCGTGACCGACGACGTCGCCGACCGCCACCGCGAACCGGCCGTCGGGCAGATCCACGACGTCGTACCAGTCCCCGCACACGTTGAGGGAGCCGGTGGCGGGCAGATAGCGCACGGCCACGTTCTCGTGCCGGGCCAGGTCGGGTGACTGGAGCATGGCTTCCTGCAGGGTGACCGCGACCTGGCGCTCACGGTTGTGGGCCTGCCTCAGCTCCTCGTTCAGCACCTGGAGCTCGCGCGCCCGCGCGTACAACTCGGCTTCCAGGGCCTCACGCTCGGTGAGATGCCTGATCCCGGGGTGGGGGCTCAACGGGTGGGTGCGGACGTACTCGGTGACGTCCTCCGCCCGGTGGATGATCCAGGCCACGCTCCCGTCCGGGCCCGGGATCGGCGTGTTCACGGGGGACCACCAGCGCTCCTCGAACACATCGGGCCGGTCGCCGACCGGGACGTCGTACCTCTGCACCGCCATCGTGTCGGGCTCCCCGGTCACCAGGACCCGGTGCAGCGAGGCCTTCAGATTGCGCACACCGTCCGCGTCGGGCTCGGCGGGGTTGCCCGGGAGTGCCTCGAGGATGTGCTGCCCGATCAGGGCCTGCCGGGTGCTGCGGGTGGCGCTCAGATACGCCTCGTTGACCTCCACGATCACCAGGTCGCGTGCCAGCACCAGATAGGGGCTCGGGGTGGCGGCGAACAGCGCCGCGTAGTCCATGTCCGTCCCCTGCATCGTGACCGTCTCCCTTCCCGGCCCTCCCCTGCTGCCTGCCCATCTCTTCACGCTACGGGCCGCGCAGCTCAGCCGCCCACGCGAGCGGGTACGGCGGCACGCTCAGGAGAGCCGGCCGGGGCCGTTCACCAGCGTCTCCGGGGCGTGCACCCCGGCGAGACGGGCGAAACCCAGCGCGTACTCGTGCAGATTGCCCTGGACCGCGACGAGGGCGGCGCGGCAGGCCGCGTTGTCGGGCCAGGAGGCTTCGGGGGCGTCCGGGTGCGCCTGTTCATGGGCGTGCAGACGGGGGTGCCAGGTCGAGAGGAAGGGGCGCAGCTCGTGGTTGAGCATGGTGATGGCCAGGTATTCGACGGTGTGCCCGCCGACGACGGCTCTGGAGGGGCGGCCGGCCTTGAGGGTCTCGCGGGTCGTGGCGAAGAGCCCGTGCAGGGAGCTGAGCGCCTCGCGCAGCAGGCCCTCGTCCTGGCTCAGGGGCTGGGTGGAGACACGGGTCGAGGTCTCGACGAACAGATGCCAGGCCATCTGCCGGGCGTCGTTGTTCACCACGAACGTCAGTTCGCTGACCTGCGGCACCCGGACAGTGACCTCGCTCAGGCGCGCGGCACGCCCGTAGACCTGGAGGATCACCACGGCGAGGACCCCGGCCAGGCCGCCGGTGATGACGAAGAGGCTGCGGCCGCTGACCCTGGTGACGCTGAAGACGGCCTGCCCGGTGGCCGCGCCGACCACCATGGCGGCCAGCAGCCGGAGACCGTGCAGGCGCGCCCTGTTCCGCAGCGTGGTCCACCATGTCATTCCGTCGCGTCCCCCCTGGCACCGGACCACCTTGAGCGTCGGATTCAGCACGCAGAGTATTCGCACGGGGGCGCTGGTCCAGGGCTTTCGCCGAAAATGGGCTCAGCCCCGGCCGGGAGGTGACACCGGCCGGGGCTGATCAGCGAGCTGTGGCGGTGAAAGGGCGGTCGCCTCTCGGCGATAGGCTCCATGAGGCTTCAGCCGAACGATCGTCCCCATGGGCGATAGGTGAGGCCCGGGGACACTGTCCCCCTCACCCCCCTCACCACCACGCCTTCTGCAACCAAGGCCGCCCCCCGGACATTCCCCCGCCGTCCGGCTCTCAGCCGGCGTGTGCCGCGCCCACGGCCAGGACCAGGGCCGCGCTGGCGGCGCAGCCGATTCGGCCGTCGCACGCTGCCCTCACCGCCTCGGCCAGGGGAACCTGACGCACCCCGAGGTCCGCCTCGCCGGGCTCCGGTGCGGGCTCGCCCGGCGTCAGGCCGTCGGCGCTCCACAGGTGGACCCGGGCGGGTGTGAGGCCGGGCAGCGGATGCAGGGCGCCCCGCGCTGTCCAGCGGCCCTCGCGGTAGCCGGTCTCCTCGGCGAGTTCCCGACGGGCGGCGGCGCCGCTGTCCTGGTCCTCCGGGTCGACGTCGCCGCCCGGCAGCTGCCACATCGTGCCGGTGAGGTAGTGATACTGCTCGACGATCAGCAGGCTTCCCCCGACCAGGGCCGCGACCCGGACCTGGTCCGGCACCCGCACCCAGTCGTAGTGGCCCGTACTTCCGTCGGGCAGCGTGACCTGGTCCTGGTACGCAACGAGGCGCCCGGTCGTGCACAGGGGCTCCCGGTGATGCCGCCTCCAGGGTCCTCGGGTCTCCATGCCGGGAGTTCTGCCCACCGACCACGGCACCATGCGGGCCCTGTGTCCCGGCCCGCCGCACCCACCCCTCAGGCGATGGCCTCGGTCTCCCCGAACTCCGCGCTCTCCCCCGTCTCCCCCGTCCGTGAAGCCGCCCCTGCCTGATCGAACTGCGTCCGGTACAGCTCCGCGTACCGTCCGCCCAGGGCCAGCAGTTCCTCATGTGTGCCCCGCTCCACGATCCGGCCGGACTCCACGACCAGGATGACGTCCGCGGCCCGCACGGTGGACAGACGGTGGGCGATCACGACGGCGGTACGGCCCTGAAGGGCCTCGGCCAGGGCCTCCTGGACGGCCGCCTCCGAGGTGCTGTCGAGATGGGCGGTGGCCTCGTCGAGGATGACGACGCGCTGCCGGGCCAGCAGCAGGCGCGCGATCGTCATCCGCTGGCGCTCGCCCCCGGACAGACGGTAGCCGCGCTCGCCGACGACCGTGTCGAGGCCGTCGGGCAGGGACCGTACGAGGTCGTCGAGACGGGCCCGGCGCAGGACCTCCCACAGATCGTCGTCGGTCGCGTCCGCCCGGGCCAGCAGCAGGTTGGCCCGTACCGTGTCGTGGAACAGATGGCCGTCCTGCGTGACCATGCCGAGCGTCTCGCGCAGGGACGTCGCGCTCAGCTCCCGGACGTCGATCCCGCCGACGCGCACGACGCCCGCGTCGACGTCGTACAGCCGCGGGAGCAGTGCGGCCACGGTGGACTTGCCGGCGCCCGAGGAGCCCACGAGGGCGACCGTCCGGCCGGGTTCCGCACGGAAGGAGACGCCGTGCAGGATCTCGGTCCCGCCGCGTGTGTCCAGGCTCGCCACCTCCTCCAGCGAGGCGAGGGAGAACCGGTCGGCGGCCGGGTAGCCGAAGCGGACGTCGTCGAACTCCACCGACACCGGCCCCTCGGGGACGCTGCGCGCCGCAGGCTGCTCCTCGATCATCGGCTTGAGGTCGAGCACCTCGAAGACGCGCTCGAAGCTCACCATGGCGCTCATCACCTCCACCCGGGCCCCCGCGAGAGACGTGAGCGGCGCGTAGAGCCGGGTGAGCAGCAGGGCCAGTGAGACCACGGCGCCCGGCTCCAGGGCGCCGCGCAGGGCGAACCAGCCGCCGAGGCCGTAGACCAGGGCGAGTGCCAGCGCGGAGACCAGGGTCAGCGCGGTGAGGAACGCCGACTGTGCCATCGCCGTGCGCACCCCGATGTCCCGCACCCGACGGGCCCGCGCCGCGAACTCCGCCGACTCCTCCTCCGGACGCCCGAAGAGCTTGACGAGGGTGGCACCCGGCGCGGAGAAGCGCTCGGTCATCCGGGTGCCCATCGCGGCGTTGAGGTCGGCGGCCTCCCGTTGCATCCGTGCCATACGGCTGCCCATCCGGCGCGCCGGCACCACGAAGACCGGCAGCAGCGCCAGCGCGATCAGGGTGATCTGCCAGGACAGGGTGAGCATCACGGCGAGGGTGAGCAGCAGCGTGACGATGTTGCTCACCACGCCCGACAGGGTGTTGCTGAAGGCGCGCTGGGCGCCGATGACGTCGTTGTTGAGACGACTGACGAGTGCTCCCGTACGAGTGCGTGTGAAGAACGCGACCGGCATGCGCTGCACATGATCGAACACAGCCGTCCGCAGATCGAGGATGAGGCCCTCCCCGAGCACGGCCGACAGCCGGCGGCTCACCAGCCCGAGTCCCGCCTCGGCGAGCGCGATGAGGGCGATCAGCGAGGACAGCTCCAGGACCCTGCCCTGGTCCCCGTGCGACACGATCGCGTCGACGACGCGGCCGGCGAGTACGGGAGTCGCGACGGCGAGCAGGGCGGTCACCACGCTCACCACGACGAACCACACGATGCGGCGGCGGTGCGGGCGGGCGAAGGCCGCGATGCGGCGCAGCGTCGCGCGGGCGAAGGGCCGGCGCTCCCGCTGTGCGGTCATGACGCTGTGCAACTGGTGCCAGGCGGTGGTCTCCATACTCATGAGACCGACGGTAGAACCTCAAGCGTTCTCGAGGTCAACGCAGCCGGAGCCGGAGCCGCTCCCGGGCCTTGCCCCGCACGTCAGCATCCGTCTGCGCGCACGCAACCTGGCGTTGGTGCGGCGCGGAAAACCTCTGGGGATGTGACTGCCGTACGTCTCCCGCAGGGACTCCCCAGACGTCTTCCGGTCCGCCAGGTCCTGTGTCTGCTCCCGCTCGTCCTCGTGCTCGTGGTCGCGGCAGAGCACTGGTCCGTGCTCGCGGAGGGCTTCGGCCATCTGCGGTCGGCCGAGTGGCCGTGGCTGGTGGCCGCCGCCGGCGCGACCTGTCTGACCTGGGTGGCGGCCGCCGTCACCCGGCAGGGCGCGGTGATGCAGCGACTGCCCCGGCGACGGCTGCTCGCCACCCAGTTCGCGGCGGGCGCGGCCAACCATCTGCTGCCCACCGGGTTCGGTGCGAGCGCGGTCAACCTGCGCTTCATGACGGTGTGCGGGGTGCCGCTCGCCCGCTCCTCGGCGGCGCTGGCGTTGTACATGCTCGCCGAGGCGATCACCCGGGTCGGTCTGCTGCTGGTCCTGCTGCTCGCCTTCCCGGACGCGCTCCGCCTCGGCTCCCTAGTCCCCTCGTGGGCGGCGGGCCCGCTGCTGTTCGCCGCGGCCGGGACGGCGTGCGCGGCGGTCGCGGTCCTGCTGCTGGTGCGGCGGCTGCGCACGGCGGTGTTGTCGTTCGTGCGCACGGCACTCGGCGAGGCCCGTTCGGTGCACACGCGCCCCACCCGCGCGCTGGCCCTGTGGGGAGGCTCGCTGGCGTTCCCCGCGCTGCAGGCGGCCGGTCTGGCCGCGGTGGGCGAAGCGCTGTCGCTTCCGGTGCCTCCCGTGCACATGGCGGTCGCGTATCTGGCGGCGACCCTGGCCGTCGCCGCCGTGCCCACCCCGGGCGGGATCGGCTCGGTGGAGGCGGCACTGATCCTCGCCCTGGTGGCGGCGGGCGGCCCGGTGGCCGTGGCGACGGCGGTGGTTCTGGCGTACCGGATCATCACGGTGTGGCTGCCCCTGGTGCCGGGCGCGCTGACGCTGGGGGCGCTGGTACGGCTGAAGGTGATCTGACCGGGGGCGACCCCTCGCTGCGGGTCGCCACAGTCCGTCTCCGGCCCGCCGCCCGTACCGCTCCGCGCACCGCCGGACAACTCCCGTACCGGGGAGTAACCTCTGCGGGGCCAGCCCTTCCCGCCCGCGAAAGAGGCAGCCCGATGCCGGTCCGGATCGAACGTCAGGGGTACGTCACCACCGTCGTCCTCTCCCGCCCCGAGGCCCGCAACGCGGTGGACGGGCCGACCGCAGCCGCGCTCGCCGAGGCCTTCCGGGCCTTCGAGGCGGATGCGTCGGCGCGGGTGGCGGTGCTGTGGGGCGAGGGCGGGACGTTCTGCGCGGGTGCCGATCTGAAGGCGGTCGGGACCGAGCGCGGAAACCGGGTGGCCGAGGACGGCGACGGCCCCATGGGGCCGACCCGGCTGCGGCTGTCCAAGCCGGTGATCGCGGCGGTCGCGGGGCACGCGGTGGCCGGCGGTCTGGAGCTCGCGCTCTGGTGCGATCTGCGGATCGTCGAGGAGGACTCGGTGTTCGGGGTCTTCTGCCGCCGCTGGGGCGTACCGCTCATCGACGGCGGCACCGTACGGCTGCCGCGGCTGATCGGCACCAGCCGTGCACTGGACATGATCCTCACCGGCCGACCGGTGCCGGCCCAGGAGGCGCACGCGATGGGGCTCGCCAACCGCGTCGTGCCGACCGGGCGCGCCCGCGCCGAGGCGGAGGAACTGGCCGCCGAGATCGCCCGGTTCCCGCAGGCGTGTCTGCGCGGCGACCGCGCCTCGGTCCTCGACCAGGAGGGACTGGGCGAGGAGACGGCACTGCTCAGCGAACTCCGCCACGGCAAGGGCGTGCTGGCGGAGGGTCTGGAGGGCGCGGCCCGCTTCGCGGCCGGGTCCGGACGGCACGGGTCGTTCACGGACCTGTGAGGGCGCGCCGCACCCACGCCACGCCATCGGAGCGCCAACGGCCGGACGACATCGCTCGTTTCACGGTCCGGCACCGGCATACGGCAGGATGAATCCTCGCTCCGGGCGCGGCCAGTCCGCCCGGAGGTGATCGTGCATCCCGTGAAACGAGCAGGTGGCAAGTGACGAGTCCTCATTTCCGGCCCCGGGGCCCTCTCTTCGGCGCGGGAGGTGACCGGTGAACCGCGGGGTCACCCTCGACGATCTGATCCTCGCCGGAATCGCCGTGGCCGCGGGCCTGTTGGCGGCCTTCCTGCTGCGCATGCTGATGCGCTGGCTGGGCCGGCACGCGAGCCGCACCAAGTGGAGCGGTGACGACGTCATCGTGGACGCGCTGCGTACCGTGGTGCCCTGGGCGGCCATCGCGGGCGGCGTGGCCTCGGCGGCGGCGGTGCTGCCGCTCACCCGGACCGTGCAGCACCATGTCAACCAGACCCTGAGCGTGCTGCTCATCTTCGTGGTGACGCTGACGGCCGCCCGGGTCATCGCGGGCCTGGTGCGGACGGTCACCCAGTCCCGGTCCGGGGTCGCCGGCTCGGCCACGATCTTCGTCAACATCACCCGGGTCGTGGTGCTGGCCATGGGCTTCCTGGTGATGCTGCAGACGCTGGGCATCTCCATAGCGCCCCTGCTCACCGCCCTGGGTGTGGGCGGTCTCGCCGTCGCCCTGGCTCTTCAGGACACCCTGGCGAACCTGTTCGCGGGCATCCACATCCTCGCCTCCAAGACCGTTCAGCCCGGTGACTACATCCGGCTGAGCAGCGGCGAGGAGGGCTACGTCGTCGACATCAACTGGCGGCAGACCACCGTGCGCCAGCTCTCCAACAACCTGGTGGTCATCCCCAACGGGCAGCTCGCCAAGTCGAACATGATCAACTTCACCCGTCCCGAGCAGCGGTTGACCGTACTGGTGCAGGTGGGGGTCGGCTACGACAGCGACCTGGAGCATGTCGAGAAGGTCACCATGGAGGTCGTCGCCGAGGTGATGACGGAGATCACGGGCGCCGTTCCGGAGCATGAACCGGCCATCCGGTTCCACACCTTCGGCGACTCCCGGATCGGCTTCACGGTGATCCTGGGCGTCGGTGAGTTCAGCGACCAGTACCGGATCAAACACGAGTTCATCAAGCGCCTGCACAAGCGGTACCGGGCCGAGGGCATCCGGATCCCGGCGCCGGCCCGTACGGTGGCGCTGCAGCAGGGTGCGGCGCTCATACCGCAGCCGCGCAACGGCGCCGACCTGGTGATCGAGCACGGCGGCCCGGACGCCTCCTGACGCGCCCCCGCCGCCGGCCTCGCGCCGCCGGCCTGGACCGGTGGTCCCCCGCGGGAGACCGCCGGTCCTATGCTCGAAAGGAGCATGCACCCCTTCGCCGAACCCCCGATGCCCGACCGGACGCCCGGCCCGACGGCCCATCCGCTCGACGGGCGGCTGGACCGGATCGCGCGCCATCCCTTCCGCGCCAAGTTCCATCTGCGCGGGCGCGACCTGGCCACCGCCGAGCTGAAGGGCCCCGCCACGATCCGGTGGCACGCCTACGACCTCATCGCCAGGCGGCTGGCGCCGGCCGAGCCGTACAAGGACGGCAAGCAGACCCCCTACCGGGGCCACCCGGTCTTCGTCGCGCAGCATGCGACCGCCACCTGCTGCCGTACCTGCCTGGAGCGCTGGCACGGGATCCCGAAGGGGCGGGAACTGAGCCGTGCCGAGCGCGCCTACGTGGTGAACGTGATCTGCCGCTGGATCGAGCGCGAGGTGACGGGCGCGCCGGGCCCGGGACCCGGCGCACCGAGCGCGGACCGGCCCTGAGCCGCCCCGGCCGACCGCCTCGCGGCACGCCGGAGGCCGGGGGCGTGCGTACGGGTGGCCGTCCGCGGTGTCCGTGGCGTGGGCCACTGTCGAGAGGGGTCCGCACACGAGATATCTTGATGTCGAGCAATGTTGCAGACGTGGAGCGGAGCACCCGGTGACTGACTCGACCATCATCTACACGCACACTGACGAGGCCCCGGCCCTGGCGACGTATTCCTTCCTGCCGGTGGTCCGGGCATACGCCTCGCAGGCCGGTGTCGCCGTGGAGACGCGTGACATCTCGCTGGCCGGGCGCATCCTCGCGGTCTTCCCCGAATACCTGAACGAGGACCAGCGGGTCAACGACGCCCTCGCTGAGCTGGGCGAACTGGCCAAGACCCCCGCGGCCAACATCATCAAGCTGCCCAACATCTCGGCGTCCGTACCGCAGCTGAAGGCGGCCGTGGCCGAGCTGCAGGCCCAGGGCTACGCGCTGCCGGACTACCCGGACGAGCCGAAGACCGACGAGGAGCGGGAGATCCGCGCCCGTTTCGACAAGGTCAAGGGCTCCGCCGTGAACCCGGTGCTGCGCGAGGGCAACTCCGACCGCCGCGCCCCTGCCTCGGTGAAGAACTACGCCAAGACCCACCCGCACCGCATGGGCGCCTGGACCTCCGAGTCGAAGACGAACGTCGCGACCATGGGCGCGGACGACTTCCGCTCCACCGAGAAGTCCGCGGTGATCTCCGAGGCCGATTCGCTGCGCATCGAGCTGAAGGGCGACGACGGCTCCACCACCGTGCTGCGCGAGTCCGTCCCGGTCCTCGCCGGTGAGGTCGTGGACGCCTCCGTGATGCGCGTCGCCGCGCTGCGCGAGTTCCTGACCGCGCAGGTCGCCCGCGCCAAGGAGGAGGGCGTCCTGTTCTCGGTGCACCTGAAGGCCACGATGATGAAGGTCTCCGACCCGATCGTCTTCGGCCATGCGGTGCGCGCCTTCTTCCCGAAGACGTTCGCGAAGTACGGCGAGACGTTCGCCGCGGCCGGCCTGACCCCGAACGACGGTCTGGGCGGCATCTTCAAGGGCCTCGAGGGCCTGCCGAACGGCGAGGAGATCAAGGCCTCCTTCGACGCCGAGCTGGCCGAGGGCCCGGCCCTCGCGATGGTCGACTCCGACAAGGGCATCACCAACCTGCACGTGCCGTCCGACGTCATCGTCGACGCCTCCATGCCCGCCATGATCCGCACCTCCGGCCACATGTGGGGCCCGGACGGCCAGGAGCACGACACCCTCGCGGTGCTGCCGGACTCCAGCTACTCCGGCGTGTACCAGGCCGTGATCGACGACTGCCGCGCGAACGGCGCCTACGACCCCTCCACCATGGGCTCGGTGCCGAACGTGGGCCTCATGGCGCAGAAGGCCGAGGAGTACGGCAGCCACGACAAGACCTTCGAGATCCCCACCACGGGTACCGTCCGTCTCGTCGACCAGGCCGGCAATGTCGTCCTGGAGCAGACCGTCTCCGCCGGTGACATCTTCCGCGCATGCCAGACCAAGGACGCCCCGATCAAGGACTGGGTGAAGCTCGCCGTCACCCGCGCCCGCGCCACCGGCGACCCGGCGGTGTTCTGGCTGGACGAGACCCGCGCCCACGACGCCAACCTGATCGGCAAGGTCGAGGAGTACCTGCGGGAGCACGACACCGAGGGCCTGGACATCCGCATCCTGCCCCCGGTCGAGGCCACCAAGCTGTCCCTGGAGCGCATCCGCCGCGGCGAGAACACCATCTCCGTCACCGGCAACGTGCTGCGTGACTACCTGACCGACCTGTTCCCGATCCTGGAGCTGGGCACCAGCGCCAAGATGCTGTCGATCGTCCCGCTGATGGCGGGCGGCGGCCTGTTCGAGACGGGCGCCGGCGGCTCCGCCCCGAAGCACGTCCAGCAGCTGGTCAAGGAGAACTACCTGCGCTGGGACTCGCTCGGTGAGTTCTTCGCGCTCGTTCCGTCCTTCGAGCAGTACGCGAAGTTCACCGGGAACCAGCGCGCCCAGGTCCTCGCCGACACCCTCGACCGCGCCACGGCTACCTTCCTCAACGAGGACAAGTCCCCGACCCGTCGCGTCGGCGGCATCGACAACCGCGGCAGCCACTTCTATCTGTCCCTGTACTGGGCGCAGGAGCTGGCGCGGCAGACCGACGACGCGGAGCTGGCGAAGGCGTTCGCCCCGCTCGCCGAGTCGCTCACCGAGAACGAGCAGAAGATCGTCGACGAGCTGGTCGCCGTCCAGGGCAAGCCGGCCGACATCGGCGGCTACTACCAGCCCGACCCGGCGAAGGCCGCCGAGGTCATGCGCCCGTCGGCCACCTGGAACCAGCTGCTGACCACGCTCGCGTAAGCGGCGTCCGCGCGGCAGCCGCACCGGTGTGACCACCGCCCCGGCCGGATCCGATCCGGCCGGGGCGGTCGTGTCCGCGCAGCCCGGTGCGCTGGGGGCGCTACGAAGCCGCCCGCTCGGCCGCCGCCCCTGCGTCGGGGTGGGCCAGGCCCAAGTGGTCGCGCAGGGTCGTGCCCTCGTACTCCGTGCGGTACACACCGCGCTCCTGCAGCAGCGGCACCACGGTGTCCGCGAAGGCGTCGAGGCCGCCGGGGGTGAGGTGCGGGACCAGGATGAAACCGTCGGACGCGTCGGCCTGGACGAAGGCGTCGATCTCCCGCGCCACGGTGGCCGGGGAGCCCACGAAGCTCTGGCGGTTGCCGGTGTTGATGACCAGGTCCCGGATCGACCAGTGGTGCGCGGCGGCCAGCTCCCGCCACTCCCGGGCAGTGGTCAGCGGATCGCGGTACATCCGCACCTGGGCGCGGCCGCGCGCGATGGTGTTCTCGCCGGGCAGCGGGTCGATGTCCGGGAGCGGGCCGTCCGGGTCGTAGGCGGACAGGTCGCGGTTCCAGACGAACTCCAGGTGCTTGATCGCGGTGGCCCCGCTGACCTGCGCCCTGCGCACCTCGCGGGCCACTTCCTCGGCCTCCTCGTCGGTGTCGCCGAGGACGAAGGTCGCGGCGGGCAGGATGAGCAGCTGGTCGGGTCGGCGGCCGTGGGCGGCCAGGCGGCGCTTGACGTCCGCGTAGAAGCTCCGACCGGACTCCAGGGTGCTGTACCGGCTGAAGATGGCGTCCGCGCTCGACGCGGCGAACTCGCGGCCCTCGTCGGAGTCCCCGGCCTGGAAGATCACCGGGCGGCCCTGGGGGCTGCGCGGGACGTTGAACCGGCCGTGGATGTCGAAGTGCCGGCCGTGGTGGACGAAGGCTCCGGCCTCGGCGTCGCGCAGGAAGGTACCGGTCGCCGGGTCGGCGACGATCTCGTCGCCGTGCCAGGAGTCGAAGAGTTCGTTCGCCGTGGCGAGGAACTCCTTGGCCCGGGAGTAGCGCTCCTCCTGCGGCAGGAAGCCGCCGCGGCGGAAGTTCTCCCCTGTGAAGGCGTCCCAGGAGGTGACGACGTTCCAGGCGGCGCGTCCGCCCGAGAGGTGGTCGAGGCTCGCGAACTGGCGGGCCACCTCGTAGGGCTCGTTGAAGGTGGAGTTGATGGTGCCGGTGAGGCCGAGATGTTCGGTGACGGCGGCCAGTGCGGCGAGCACGGTGAAGGTGTCGGGGCGGCCGACGACGTCCAGGTCGTAGATCTTCCCGTCCTGTTCGCGCAGGCGCAGCCCCTCGGCGAGGAACAGGAAGTCGAACCTGGCTCGCTCGGCGGTCCGTGCGAAGTGCGCGAACGAGCTGAACTCGATATGGCTGCCGGCCTTCGGGTCGCTCCACACGGTGGTGTTGTTGACCCCGGGGAAGTGGGCCGCGAGGTGGATCTGCTTGAGCGGCTTGCTCATGGTCCGTCGGGTTCCTTCCGGCTCAGGCGGCGGGCGCGGCGTAGCGGTTGGCGGGGCGGGCGAGTCCGAGCAGCCCGCGCAGGGTGTCGGCCTCGTAGGCGGTGCGGAACGCGCCACGGCGCTGGAGTTCGGGGACGAGGCCCCGGGTGATCAGCGGCAGATCGTGCCGGGCGACGGCGGGGCGCAGCCGGAAGCCGTACAGCCCGGCCGACCTCAACTCCTGGATAAGGTCGGCGAGTTGGGCGGGAGTGCCGGTAAAGATCCGGGCGTCGCCGATGTACGGCTCTCCGGCGGCGGCGTCGAGGCGTTCCCGGCGGGCGGCGGCCTCGGCGGGGGTGTCGCCGAGGAAGACCACCAGGTCGCCGAAGAGGTGCAGCGGTTCGTCGGCCCGTCCCGCGGCGGCCTGCTCGGCCCGGACCTCGGTGACGATCGCGCGGGCCTGTGCGGCGTCGTGCGGGGTGACATAGCCGAGGTCGGTGGCGCGGGCGACGAGCCGGAACGGCAGGGTCTGGTGGGCGAGCGCGGTCACCAGGGGCTGGCCCTGGGGCGGCCGGGGGGTGATGGAGGGGCCCTTGACGCTGAAGTGCCGGCTTTCGAAGTCGATGTAGTGGAGCTTGTCGCGGTCGACGAACCGGCCGGTGGCCACGTCGCGGATCTCCGCGTCGTCCTCCCAGCTGTCCCAGAGCCGGCGTACGACCTCGACATGGTCGGCGGCCTCGTCGAAGAGGTCGGTGACCAGGTCCCACGCGCCGGGGCTGTCGTAGGCGTCGATACGGGGCAGGGTGCGGCGGCCGAAGTGCGCGGCCTCGTCCGGGCGCGCGCTGATCCGGACCCGCACACCCGCCCGGCCGGTGCTGACGTGGTCCAGGGTGGCGATGGCCTTGGAGATGTGGAACGGCTCGGTGTGGGTGACGACCACGGTCGGCACCAGCCCTATGTGCCGCGTCAACGGGGCCACCCGGGCGGCGACGAGGACGGCGTCGAGACGGCCGCGGACCTGGTCGGTGCGTTCGTCGGGGCCGAGGAGGTGTGAGGACTGGGGGCCGAGCCCGTCCTCGAAGGTCACGAAGTCGATCAGGCCGCGTTCGGCCTCCCGGACCAGATCGGCCCAGTAGCCGGCGGTGAACAGGTCCCGGGGCCGGGCCCCCGGCTCGCGCCAGGAGGCGGGGTGCCAGCCGGTGCCGTCGAGCGCGACCGCCAGATGCAGGGGGGAAGCAGAGGTTGAGGACACGAGTGGACGCCTTCCTGGATGTCCGTGACGAGATGGCCGGGCCCCCGCGCGACCGAGCACGGCGACGGGGGCGGTAATTTCGCGACACGCCCTGGCTGGCGGTCAGGAGTTGCCGAGCGGCAGGCCCGGCGGGTTGGTCTCCGACTTGGTGACGGCCTCGTTCGACAGGTTCCAGGCGGCCAGCCATCGGCCGTACTGGCCGTTCCGGATCAGGTGGTTGATGGCGTCGGCGACCGGCCTGGCCAGACCGCTGCCCTTCTTGGACGTCGCCGCGATCAGCCCCTGGAGCGTCTCGCCGGCGCCGGAGAACGTGCCCGCGTCGCGGGTGGCCCTGGGCGTGTGCGCGGTCCGGGTGAGGTGGTAGGCGACGGCGGGGTTGGGGCCGAAGTACGCGTCGATCCGGCCGGCGGCCAGCGCCAGATAGGTGCTGTTGTTGTCCTGGAAGTACTTGACGGTGAGCTTCTTGCCCTCCTTGGCGAGCTTCGCCTTCCAGGTCAGGAGGATCCGCTCCTGGTTGGTGCCGGAACCGACGGAGACAGTCCTGCCCGCGAGGTTCTCGTAGTCCCCGTCGAAGTTCCAGGTGCTCTTCTCGGGCACCTCGAAGGCGAGGGTGTCCTGGCGGTAGGAGGCGAACTCGTACTTCTTCTTGCGTTCCTCGGTGTCGGTGACATTGGAGAAGGCGACGTCCGCCCTGCCGCTGTCGATGCCGACGAAGAGGTTCTCCCACGTCGAGTTCTTCACCTCGGGCCTGAGTCCGAGGACCGCGGCCACCAGACGTCCGAGGTCGGGTTCGGCGCCGGTGAGGGTCCTCTGGTCGCTGCCGACGTACGCCAGGGGCGGGAAGCCGGAGGGCAGCGCGCCGACGCCGATCTCCAGGGTGCCTCTTCTGCGCACGGCCGCGGGCAGCTCGGCGCTGATCGACTTCACCTCGGACACCTTCAACGTGGTCTGCCGGGCCGCGCCGTCGGAGAGCTGTCCCACGGTGACCGTTCCGGGGGCGGCGCTGCCCACGGAGGTGGCGGCGTCGCTGTCGCCCCCGCAGGCGGCGAGCCCGGCGGCGAGGGTGACGACGGCGGTGCCCGCGGTGAGGCCGCGGCGCAGACGGATGCGGAGACTGAGGGTACGCATGGGTGTCCTTGTTCGGTGAAGGGTGACGGGAGGGGTGGAGGTGAGGTCAGAGCACCTTGCTCAGGAAGTCCCGGGTCCGCTCGTGCCGCGGGTGGTCGAGAACCTGGGCGGGCGGCCCCTGTTCGACGATCCGGCCGGCGTCCATGAAGACCACCTGGTCGGCGACCTCGTGGGCGAAGCCGATCTCGTGGGTGACGACGACGAGGGTGGTGCCGCCACGGGCCAGGTCCTGAATGACGGCGAGCACCTCGCCGACGAGTTCGGGGTCGAGGGCGGAGGTGGGTTCGTCGAAGAGGATGACTCCGGGGCGCAGGGCGAGCGCCCGGGCGATGGCCACACGCTGCTGCTGACCGCCCGACAACTGCCGGGGATACGCCCGGGCCCGGTCCGCGAGTCCGACCCGCCCGAGCAGGTCACGGGCCAGTTCCTCGGCCTCGGGTCTGCTCAGCGCGCCGGTCGCGACCGGGGCGGCGGTCACGTTGTCCAGCACGGTCAGATGCGGGAAGAGATTGAAGTTCTGGAAGACGAACCCGATACGGCTGCGCTGGGCCAGGATCGTCCGCTCGCTCAGCTCCTTCAGATGGTCGCCGTGCCGGCGCACGCCGATGGGTTCGCCGTTCACGCTGACATAGCCGCGTTCGGGCTTCTCCAGGTGGTTGATCACGCGGAGCAACGTCGACTTGCCGGAGCCGGAGGGGCCGAGGATCACCGTCACCTCACCCGGCCGTACGGTCAACTCGATGCCGTTCAGCACCCGGTGGGTGCCGAAGGACTTGTGCACGTCGTGGACCTCGACGGCGGCGGGAGGAGTCGAAAGCGCCTCGGTGGTCATACGGCGGCCTCCCTGCGCGCACGTTCCCGCAGGTCGCGAAGGCCGTTGCGGAGTCGGTGGAACGGGGTCGGCGGCAGGGACCGGGTGGCGCCCCGGGCGTAGTGCCGCTCGACGTAGAACTGGACGACCGACACGAGGCTCGTGAGGACCAGGTACCAGACGGTGACGACCAGCAGCAGCGGGACGATGTCGCCGGGGTAGGTGCTGCCCATGGTCTGCGCGGCGCCGAACAGGTCCAGCAGGGAGACGTAGAACACCAGCGAGGTGCCCTTGATCAGGCCGATCAGCTGGTTGACGTAGGCGGGGACGATGGACCTGAGGGCCTGCGGCAGGACGATCCTCCTGAACTGGTGGCCCCTGGGCAGCCCGAGGGCCGCGGCCGCCTCGTGCTGGCCCTGGTCGACGGAGAGGATGCCGCCGCGGACGACCTCCGCGGCGTAGGCGGCCTCGTTCAGGCTCAGGCCGACGACGGCGACGGCCATGTCGGTGGCGAGCCGTGACTCGTCGAAGGTGAGGAAGGCCGGGCCGAAGGGGACGCCGATGCTCAACGTCTTGTACAGCGCGCCGAGGTTGTAGAGGAAGATCAGCACCACGATCAGGGGTACGGAACGCAGCGCCCACACATAGGTCCAGCTCACCGCGCGCAGTACGGGGCTCCGGGAGAGCCGGGCCAGGGCGAGGAGGATGCCGCCGAGCAGGCCCAGTACCGCGCTGAGCGCGGTCACTTCGAGGGTGACGAGCAGTCCGTCGAGGAGGGTGGGCCGCAGGAACCAGTAGGCGAAGCGGTCCCACTGGTAGAAGGGGTTGGACACCAGCCCATGGACGAACTGGGCCACCAGCACGAGCACGACGGCGGTGGCGAGCCAGCGGCCCGGTCGGCGCAGGGGCAGCACCCGCTGTGCCGTCGGGGGCCCCGCGCTGATGGCGTCGGGCGGTGGCGGGGCGAGGGACACGGCGGCGCCGAGGGGTTCACTCAAGGCAGGCTCCAGCGGAGTCGGACACCCCGGGCGGCGCGCGCGACCGCACGGCCCGGCAGCAGGAGCGGCGGCCGGGAGTGAGGGGGCGTGGGAGGCGCACGGGACCGGGGGCGGGAGGGAAACGCGGGCGCACCGCGGCGGCGGTGCGCGTCAGGGAGGGGAAACGCCGTCAGCCGTGACAGCGGGCAGAGCCCGGGGTGGTACACAGTGCGCTGTTGACGCGCAGCAGATCGACGGAGCGGTTCGCGCACAGCAGGACGCAGCCCCGGGGCCGCGAAGCGGCTGTCCTCGAAGCTGCGTACATCACTGTCACCGTCACTCTTCCGGCCTGTGGGGCCACGCGCTTACCGAAACGTCATCCGGTCGGGTCGTCACCTGGGGCACCCCACCGCGGAGCGAGGGTTGCCGGTCAGCAAGCCAGGGCTTGTCGCTGACGCTCATGACCTTTCTGGCCGCTAGTTAAGACAGGCGCCCGAAGCGCTGTCAATGTGCGTCCGTCAGGTGATACGTGGGCGGGAGCGCCGGTTCCCGGTCAACAGGAGGCCGCCGCCGTGCCGTTGGGGATGTGCGCCGCCCAGTCGAGGATCTGCACGGCCGCGCCCGCTGCCTCGAGTCCGCGGCAGTGCGTGTGATGCCGTCGGGCGATCCCGTCGAGGTCGAGATGCGGGCCGAAGGCGGGATGGGCGGCCAGTCGGCGGGCGTAGGCCCACAGATGCGGATGGCCGGCCACACGGTGCACGGCGGCGGCGTCCAGGTGCCAGCGGTGCACGGTGTCGAGCTGCACCAGGCTGACCCACAACTCCACGTCTCCAGCGGTGAGTTGATCGCCCAGAAGGTGTTCCTGGTGGGCCAGCCGGCCGTCCAGTGACCGCAGGGTGCGCAGCAGCGAGGTGAGTGCGGCGCCCCGCTCCTCGTCGTCGGCGTCGGCGCGTCCGGCGCGCTGGGCGGCCGCGTCGATGCCCTGGGCGCACAGCCGCCGGACGCCCTCGATCTCCGCGTCGGCGCCCTTCGGACGGAGCCGGGGGCGGCCTGCGCCGAAGCGGCGTGCCAGATCGCGCGTGATGTCCGGGGCGTGCGTGCTGACGATGCGGCCCGACCAGTCGTCACTGAGCACCGGTGCCACGGCGGCTCCGGAGTAGCGATGGGCGCTCGCCTCGTACAGCGGGCGCAGCACGGAGTGTTCGCCGCCGGGCCCGTCGGGCACCGTGGGCAGCAGGGTGACGGGCAGGACCTCGTCGAGGCCGAGCAGGCTGTGGGTGACGGCGATCCGAAGACAGTCCGGACAGGACGGCGACAGGTGGAGGCGGTAGCGGCGCGGTACGGCGTAGTGGCCGCTGCGGGCGTCGCGGCCGATCCTGCCCCGGAAGGCGGGGGCGGGACGGGCGAGCGGGAGTGCGGTCGGGGCAGGGGCGGACATGTCTCTCCCAGGGGTTCGGTCGCGCGAGGGTGCGGTGGGTGGCGGCCCACGGGCGGGCGGCACTCCCCGGATGCGGGGCGGGACGGGACGGGCGCGGGCCCGGCGCCGCCGGTTCAGCGCAGGGGAGCGGACGCGCTGCAGACACGCAGCAGGTCGATGTGACGGCGGGAGGTCAGAAGGAGGGACGGCCGGCGGGGGCGGTGCACTCGGCCGAGGGCCGGCTCCAGGCGTCCCATGCTTCCCTACCTGTTCACTAGGAAATCCCTACTGGAGTGTCGATCGGGCTACGGCCCGCGTCAAGAGGGTGGTCCACGGAGTGAGAGCGCCGCATAGATGCCCAATTGGGGCGGATTACGGTGGTTGGTTCTGTTCTCCGGGCCGCCGACGGTCGGCCAGTAGACTGGGGAACCATGGCCGACTCCCCCGCCCCCGACGACCAGCCCGGACCCGACGGGACGGACGAGGACGGGCTGCTGCCGGCCGAACTGCGCGCCTGGATGCGGCTGCTGGCGGCGGCCGGAGCCATCGAGCAGCGACTGCGCTCCCAGGTCAAGGACGCTCTCGGGGTCTCCCACGACGAGTTCCTGGTGCTGTGCCTGCTGGCCGATCAGCCGGGCGCGGCCCTGCGGATGACACAGATCGCCGAGCTGCTGGGCCGCCCCAAGACCCGGCTGACCTACCAGATCGCCTGTCTGAACCATGCGGACCTGGTGACCCGCCGCTCCGTCTGCGGCGACAAGCGCGGTATCGAGGTCGCCCTCACCGACAAGGGACGGGGACTGCTGCGCGAGGTCTCTCCGGCGCTGGCCGAGACCGTCTCCCAGGCCGTCCTGGAGATGGTCGACCACCGGGAGTGCGACACCCTGCGCGGGCTGCTGTCGGAGGCGCCGGAGGCCACCGGGTGACGGCAGGGCCGAGCCGAGGGCCGTCTTGACAGGACAAAGTGTGACTGATTGACTACTCACATGCAGAAAGACCGCCCCCGCCAGCTGTCCACCGCCGAGGAGCGCCGCGAGACCGTGCTGCGCACCGCGATCGGGGCGTTCGCCGCGCGCGGCTACTTCGGCACCACCACGGCCGAGGTCGCCAAGGCTGCCGGCATCTCCCAGGCGTACGTCTACCGGCTGTTCCCCAACAAGGAGCTGCTGTTCGTCGCCGTGGTCGAGCACTGCTTCGTCCAGGTGCGGGCGAGTCTGGAACGGGCGGCGGCCGAGGCCGAGGGAAGCTCCCCCGAGGTGGTGCTCTCCGCCATGGGAGACTCCTACGCCAAGCTCATCAGCAACAACGACCTGATGCTGATCCAGCTGCACGCGCAGGCGGCGGCCGTCTCGGAACCCGCGGTGCGCGAGGCCGTCCGGCAGGGGTACGCCCGCATGGTGGAGTACGTGCGCGGCGCGTCCGGTGGCAGCGAGCAACAGGTGCAGGACTTCTTCGCCATCGGGATGCTGTGCCATCTGATCGTGTCGATGGGGGCCGACGAGGTGGAGGCCCCGTGGACGCGGACGCTGACAGCGGGGATCACCCACTACTGAGACCGAGACAGCGGCCGATCCCCCCTCGCTACCGCCCGAACGCGCGCTGACCAGCCATTTCCCTGATGTGTTCAGGTTGCTTTCAGGCTGGAGCGCCCCTGTGGCAACTCATGCACCAGAAGCCCCAAAACATTCGCAAAGAGGCCTGGGAGAGCGACGGTTGGGCATGTCATCGTGCGGGCCATGAGCATGTCCGCTCGGCGCCTCGATCGCCGACTGGATGGCCGTCGGTCCGGGCCGTGGCGGTCTGGGCTGGGGCCTGGGCCCGGTCACCCTGTCCTGGACGGTGGCCATCCTCGGCTTCGTGACCTATCTGGCGGTGTCGCGCCGGGACATCGCCACCGTCTGAGGCGGCGAGGCCGGCTCGTCGCATCGGTCCAAAACGGAGAAAGGCCGTGCGGAGGGGACACGAAACCCTCCGCACGGCCATCTTTGACGATGTGTCAGCTTGTCGCGCGGACGGCGTCGCGGATCAGGGCCGCGACCTCCTTCGGCTCCGAGACGGCGACGGCGTGCGAGGCGCCCGAGAGCTCGACGACGGTCGCCCCGGCCCGTTGGGCGCCGAAGCGCTCCACCTCCGGGTTGATCGCCTGGTCCGCGCCGGCCACGAGGGCCCAGGACGGCTTGGTCCGCCACGCGGCCGCCGAGGCGGTCTCCGTGAACGCACCGGCGGCCAGCGGGCGCTGCGCCACCGCGAGGACCTTCGTGACGTCCTCGGGCACGTCCGCGGCGAAGACCGAGGGGAAGGCGTCCTCGGCGATGGTGACCTCGACGGCCGTGTCACCCTCCCCGACGGGGTACGTCCATTCCTTCAGGTTGTTCACCAGCGGGGAGGCGGGGAAGCGGCCCTGCAGCTCGCCGAGGCTCTCGCCCTCCTCCAGGACGTAGGCGGCGACGTAGACGAGGCCGACGACGTTCTCCGTGGTGCCGGCCACGGTGATCAGCGCACCGCCGTAGGAGTGGCCGACCAGCACGACGGGACCGTCGATCCGGGAGGCCACGGAGGCGATGTACGCGGCGTCGGAGGCGAGGCCGCGCAGCGGGTTCGGGGGCGCGACGACCGCGATGCCCTCGCTCTGCAGCTCGGCGATGACCCCGGACCAGCTGGCCGCGTCGGCGAACGCGCCGTGGACCAGGACGACGGTGGGCGTGGAGGTGCTCATGTGTGCTGTCTTCCTCTGGTTCAGGCGGTGTGCAGGGCGGCGTGCAGGGTGCGGACCGCCATGGTGATGGCGGCCTCGGCGCCGTGCGTCTCACGCAGCGCGTTGAGCATCACGAAGTCGTGGATGACGCCCTGGATCCGTACGGCGGTGACGGGGACGCCGGCCTGGCGCAGCTTGTTGGCGTACGCCTCGCCCTCGTCGCGCAGCACATCGGCCTCGGCGGTGATGACCAGCGCCGGGGGCAGACCCGCGAGCTGCTCGGTGGTGGCGCGCAGCGGCGAGGCGGTGATCTGGGCGCGCTCGGCCTCGTCGGTCGTGTACTGGTCCCAGAACCACTGCATGCCGTCCCGGCGCAGGAAGTAGCCGGTGGCGAACTGGTGGTAGGAACCGGTGTCGAAGCTCGCGTCGGTGACCGGGTAGAACAGCACCTGCTGCACCAGCGGCACACCGCCCCGCTCCTTGGCCATCAGCGTCAGCGCCGCGCTCATGTTGCCGCCGACGGAGTCACCGGCCACCGCGATCCGGGTGGCGTCCAGGCCCTTGGAAGCGCCCTGCTCCACGACCCATCGGGCGACGGTGTAGTTCTGCTCGATGGCGACCGGGTAGCGCACCTCCGGGGAGAGGTCGTACTCGGGGAAGACCACCGCGGCGTCCGCCCCGACGGCCAGTTCCCGCACCAGGCGGTCGTGGGTGTGGGCGTTGCCGAACACCCAGCCCGCGCCATGGATGTAGATGATCACCGGCAGCGTGCCCTCGGCACCGGCCGGCTTGACGATCCGTGCCCGGACACTGCCCGTCGGACCGCCGGAGACGGTGATCCACTCCTCGTCCACCGCCGGCTTCTCGATCTCACCGGACTGCACCTCGTCGACCGCCTTGCGCCCCTCCGCGGGGGCCAGGTCGAACAGATAGGGCGGGTTGGCGGTGGCTTCCGCGAAGGCGGCCGCGGCCGGCTCAAGGACCGGCGTGACGGGCTCGATCAGTTCGACGCCATCGGACATGACTATCTCCTGCGTACTGAAGGGCGTTGCTTGTCGTTCCGCACGCTATAACCGGCTGACGGCCGGTATTTGACCCCGAGTGCACGGCCGCTGTGCCCACAGCGCACGGAATGGTGCAGCAGACGGCCCCGCTGGGAAAGGACCGGGGAATTCCTGTGCACTGTCGGTACGCATTCAGTGCACTGGGAGACCACTCGATACGGCGGAGCGGTTCTAGCGTGGCGCTCGAAGCATCCGCGGTCCATTCACTCGGGTTCGATTCCAGGAGGGTCACAAGGTGTCACCCATGCCGGTCGGGGGGCTGGTTCCCCGCACCACCGACGACGAAGCCGCGGAGCTGGTCGTCCGCAACGCGAAGATTCACACCGGGGATCCGCGCCGCCCCCAGGTGGAGGCGCTGGCCATCCGCGACGGTGTCATCACCGTGCTCGGGGACGACGAGGACATGGCTCCCCACATCGGCGCGCACACGAAGGTGGTGGACGCGCTCGGCCGCCGGGCGGTCCCCGGCCTCAACGACGCCCATCTCCATGTGATCCGCGGGGGGCTCAACTACGTACTCGAGCTGCGCTGGGACGGTGTGACCACCCTGCGGCAGGGCCTGGCGATGCTGCGTGAGCAGGCCGCGCGCACACCCAAGGGCCAGTGGGTACGGGTGGTGGGCGGCTGGTCGGCCGAGCAGTTCGCCGAACGGCGGCTGCCGACCGTCGCGGAGCTGAACGCCGCCGCCCCCGACACCCCGGTGTTCGTGCTGCATCTCTACCAGTCGGCGGTGCTCAACCGGGCGGCGCTCAAGGCCGTCGGCTACACCAAGGACACCCCCGACCCCAGGGGCGGGCAGATCGTCCGCGGCCGGGGCGGGGAGCCGACGGGCATGCTGCTGGCCGCGCCGAGCGCGCTCATCCTCTACTCGACCCTCGCCAAGGCGCCGGTGCTGGAGGGCGAGGACCGGAAGACGTCGACCCGTCATTTCCTGCGGGAACTCAACAGGTTCGGGCTCACGTCGGCGATCGACGCCGCCGGCGGTTTCCAGAACTTCCCCGAAAATTACAGCACCGTTGTGGAACTGGCCGCGGAAGGCCGCCTTTCCCTGCGTATCGCCTATCACCTCTTCCCGCAGACGGCGGGGCAGGAGATCGACGATCTCACCCGCTGGATTGAAATGGCCGATCCCGCGGACGGTGACGAATGGCTACGGCTCAACGGCGCGGGTGAGAACCTCACCTGGGCGGCCGCCGATTTCGAGAACTTCAACCAGCCCCGCCCGGAACTCTCCCCCGATTACGAGGCGGAGTTCGAGAAGGCGGTCCGGCTGCTCATGGAGAACGGCTGGGGCTTCCGGCTCCACGCGACCTATGACGAGACCATCCGCCGTGACCTCGCGGTGTTCGAGAAGCTCGCCGCGGAGGGGCTCTTCCCGGCCGGCAGCCGCTGGCTGTTCGACCACGCGGAGACGGTGTCCGCGGACAGCCTCGACAGGGTCGTGGCCCTCGGCGGCGCGCTGTCCGTGCAGAACCGTCTCTCCTTCCAGGGCGAGGCGTTCCTGCGCCGTTACGGCCCCGGCGCCGCCGCGGTCGCCCCGCCGATCCGGTCCATGCTGGAGCGCGGACTGACGGTGGCCGCCGGCACCGACGCCACCCGGGTCTCCACGTACAACCCCTGGGTGGCCCTGCACTGGCTGGTCAGCGGCCGCACCGTCGGGGATCTGGTGCTGCGCCCGGCGTCGAGCCGTGTCGACCGGCACACCGCCCTCGCGATGTTCACCCGCGCGGGCGCCGCGCTGACCGGCGAGGAGGAGGTCAAGGGAGTGCTGCGGCCCGGCTGTTACGGTGACCTCGCGGTGCTGTCCGACGACTACTTCACCGTGCCGGAGGCGGAGATCCCGCACATCGAGTCGGTGCTGACCGTCACCGGCGGCCGGATCGTCTACGCCGCCGCCGAGTACGAGGGCCTCGACGAGGAACTGCCTCCGGTCAGCCCCGCATGGAGCCCGGTGGCGCACTTCGGCGGCTACCAGGCGGCGCCCCGGACGGGCCTCGCGGGCGCCCGCCAGGCGGAGTTGCTCGGGCAGGCCGCCGCCGAGTCGGAGCAGCACCGGCAGTGGCGCGTACGGCGCGGCCTCACGGCCGACACCGCGAGCGCGCCTTTCGACCCCTGCTTCGACCTCTAGAACCCCCGGTCGGGGCCGGGCCCCTCGCCGCCCTGCCCGGGGCACCACCCCGCTCCCGTCCGCCGTACGGACGGTGCTTCGCGGCGCGGACGACCGTCCGCGCCGCTCCTCATGGAAAGGTACTCCCATGGTCGACATCTCCGAGGTCACCGCGGCCCCCAGCCCGGACCTGCTGACCCCCGACAACTGCGCGGTGCTCTTCGTTGACCACCAGCCGCAGATGTTCTTCGGGACGGGCAGCGGCGACCGCACCGCGATCATCAACGCCACCGTGGGCCTGGCCAAGGCCGCCAAGGTGTTCGACGTCCCGGTCGTCCTGAGCACCGTGGCCGCCGAGTCCTTCTCGGGCCCGATCATGCCGCAGCTGCCGGCCGTCTTCCCCGACCACAAGATCATCGACCGCACCTCGATGAACGCCTGGGAGGACGTCGCCTTCGTCGAGGCCGTCAAGGCGACCGGCCGCAAGAAGCTCGTGATCGCGGGCCTGTGGACCGAGGTCTGTGTCGTACTGCCCGCACTCTCCGCTCTCGCGCAGGGCTACGAGGTGTACGTCGTCACGGACGCGTCCGGCGGTGTCACCCCGCAGGCGCACGAGCACGCCGTCCAGCGCATGATCCAGGCCGGCGCGGTCCCGGTCACCTGGGTGCAGGTGCTGCTGGAGCTCCAGCGCGACTGGGCGCGGACGGAGACGTACGGCCCCGTCACGGACGTGGTCAAGGAGAACGGCGGGGCCTACGGTCTCGGCATCGTGTACGCGCAGGCCGTCATCGGCGCGCACGCCGCGGGCTGAACCCACCCTTCGACACAGTGAGGACGAGTCAGGAACAGGCAGGAACACGATGAACGCTGGACTGCTGCTGCTCCGGCTGGCGGTGGGCCTTCTCATCGCCGGCCACGGAGTGCAGAAGGTGAGTTTCCACCTCGGAGGCCACGGCCTGGCAGGCGGTACGGAGGAGTTCCGTCACGACGGGTTCCGAGGCGGCCGACTGACCGCGCTGGTCGCGGGAGGCGGTCAGATCGGTGCCGGCCTGTTCCTGACCGCCGGGCTGCTCACCCCGCTGGCCGCCATGGCGGCGATGGGTGTGATGACCGTGGCGGCCACCGTCAAATGGTCCAAGGGGCTGTGGGTGCAGAACGACGGCTACGAGTACCCGCTCGTCCTCGTCGTCGTCTCCGCGGCGCTCGCCCTGACCGGGCCGGGCCGGTGGTCCCTCGACCACACCCTGGGCATCACGTCCTGGCCGGTGTGGATCGCCGTCGCAGTGATCGTGATCGGGCCGCTGAGCGGACTGCTCACCCGGGTGGTGCTGCACCAGCCGTCCCCCACCGTGGAAAGGGCACCGCATGCGCGGCCTGCTGACTGACGCCTACCGTACGATCGTCCCGCCGCGGGGAGAGCGCCACGGCCCCCTGCCTCCGCTGATGCTGACCCTGACGGTGGTGACCGGCCTGGTCGACGCCGTGAGCTACCTCGGTCTCGGCCATGTCTTCGTCGCCAACATGACGGGCAACGTGGTCTTCCTGGGGTTCGCGCTGGCGGGAGCCCCGAACCTGTCCGCGGCGGCCTCCGTCGTCTCGCTGGCGTCGTTCCTCGTGGGCGCGCTGACCGGCGGCCGGCTGGGCACGCGGTTCGCGGACCACCGGGGCAGGCTGCTCAAGACGGCCACGGCCGTGCAGACGGTCCTGGTCGCCGTCGCCGTGGCCGCCGCCGCGATCGGCGACGGCAAGGTCACCACCGGCGTCGAGTACACGCTGATCGTGTTCCTCGGGCTCGCCATGGGCCTGCAGAACGCGGTGGCCCGGCGGCTCGGCGTTCCGGATCTCACCACGACCGTACTCACGCTGACCCTGACCGGGCTGGCCGCGGACTCGGCCCCCGCGGGTGGCGCGGCGCCCCGGCCGGGCCGTCGGACCCTGTCGGTGCTGGCCATGTTCCTCGGCGCCTTCATCGGGGCCCAGCTTCTGCTGCACGTCCGTCTCGTCCTGGCCCTGGGGCTCGCCCTGGCGCTGCTCGCGGTCACCTCCCTGGCCACGCACCGCCTGTCGTCCGGCGACGCCGACTGGGTCCGGGCACAGGCCTGAGACCGGGTCGTCACGCCCGGGTGCCCTCGGGTGCCCGGGCGGGTCAGGCCGTGGCCCGGCGCTGTTCCCGGGCCGCGCGCTCGACGGCACGCCGGATGGGCCCGTACCCGGTGCAGCGGCAGATGTTGGAGCCGACCACGTGGTCCATGGCCTCCGGGTGGTCGGCGAGGTCGGGGTCGGCGTCGAGCGCTCCGGCGGCCACCATGAGGAACCCGGGGGTGCAGAAGCCGCACTGGAGGGCGTGTTCGGCCGAGAACGCCCGCTGCAGCGGGTGGGGTTCGCCGTCCGGGCCGGCCAGGCCCTCCACCGTGCGCAGGGAGCGCCCGTCGGCCTGCACGGCGAGCACCAGGCACGAGCGGACCGGTTCGCCGTCCATGAGGATCGAGCAGGCCCCGCAGATGCCGTGCTCGCACCCCAGGTGCGTACCCGTGAGCCCGAGGCCGTCCCGCAGGACGTCGGCGAGCAGACGGCGGGGCTCCACGTCGAGCAAGTGGCCGGTGCCGTTTGTCGACGACGAGCTCCGGCCGGATGCGCCGTGAACGTCGGAAGCAGATAGTCCAGGAAGCCGCCGGCCAGATGCGGTACGCCGTCGTCGTCGAACCGCATGCCTTCGTAGAGCGCCTGACCGATGCCCTGCAGGGCCGATCCGTACGCCTGCCCGCGCACCACCGCGGGGTTGAGGATCACTCCGCAGTCGTGGACGGCCACGAGGCGCAGCATGTGCACGGTGCCCAGGTCCACATCCACCTCGACCACCGCCGCGTGCGTGCCGAAGGGGAACGCCTGACTGCTCTCGAACCGGTCCTCGACGCGCAACGGCCCGGTGTGCTTCACCAGTTCGCCGAGGTCCATGAGGGGCGTGCCGTCGTGGGCGGTGTGCACGGAGCCGTCCGTCCACTCGATCCGGTCGACCGGCAGATCCCACAGCCCCGCCGCCCGGGTGCGGTTCGTCGATCAGCAGGTCCGCCAGGTGCCGGAAGAGGGCGCCGTCGATCTGCGCCGAGCGGCTGGCGAACGAGCCCAGCCCTTCAGGCTGTTCGCCCTCGATGAGGCGGACCTGTGTCTCCGGCCCTCCGAGGCGCTTGGCGATCAGTGCGGGGAAGACCGTCTCGTGCCCCTGACCGCTGGCCGCGGCACCGCATCGCGCGGTGACCCTGCCGTCCTCGCCGACCTGGAGGCTGCCGGACTCGTGCAGGCCGCCGGCCTCGCCGCCGGAGCGCTCCGCATAGCAGGAGACTCCGATGCCCGGCGGAAAAGCGTCCGGAGCAGCCGCTCGTCCTCACGCCTGGTCCATTTCTCCACATCAACACCTCGATCGTGTCTTTGCGGGAATTCAGCCACCACGGTGTCACGGCCGACGCGCGGGGACGAGTCGTGTGGGGAACAGTGCGCTGTGGGCAAAGAAGTGTGCACTGCGGGGAAAGGCCGCCCGGCCGACGCCGGGCGGCTCGACGGTCAGCCGAGTTCCGTGTCCAGCCAGGCGAGAATCTCGGGCGTCACCGGGTCGGTGATGTCGGAGAACTCCTCGTGCTTCTTCAGGAACTTCGCCACGTAGGGGCAGACCGGCACGATGCGCTTCCCCTGGGCACGGACATCGGTGAGCGCCTCCTCGACCAGGCGGCCGGCCAGACCCTGGCCGGCGAAGGCCTCGTCGACCTCGGTGTGGTAGAAAACGCGCTGCGCGCCGTGGTCGCGGTACGCCGTCAGACCGGCGCGCTTGCCGTCGACCAGGATCTCGTAGCGGTGCCTGGCGTCTGCCCGCTCGACGACCGGAGCGGCGGAAGGCTGGCTCATGGGGTGCCTTTCGACTGAGTGTCGGGTGTTTCGACTGTTGGTCGACTGTCTCGACTGTGGGTCAGTGCTTTTGACTGGATGTCAGTGAATTGCGGTGCGCCTCAGGGCATTGGACTGTGCCCGTGACATCGACGGCGCGTCAGTCGCGCGGTGGATTCCTGCGCGGCGTAATGATGGCATTCGGCAGGGCGGGCGCGGGAAGGCGGTTCCCCGGATATCCCTCGACGGCGCCGAAGCGGTCGGAGTTGCTCTCCCAGTCCGCACGCGCCTCGACGATGTCGTCGTGGCTGCGGCCGATGAAGTTCCACCACATGACGATCTCCTCCTCGAAGGGAGTTCCGCCGAGCAGCACGGTCCGCGCGGGCTCCGCCGACTCGTTCGTCAGGGTCAGCGACTCGGTTCCGGGGTGGACGTAGGCCAACTCGGCGGGGCGCAGGGCCACATCGGCCACCCGCACATCCCCTCGGTCGACAAGGAGACCGTGCTCGAAGCCGGGGTCGACGGCGAGCGTGACCGTCGTACGGGGCTGGAGGACGATCTCCGCCCCGAGCAGCGGGGTGAAGGTCCGCACCGGGGACGACGCTCCGGCCAGGCTGCCGAGGAAGACGCTGATCTCGGCGCCCTCGACCCGCAGGGGCTCGGGCACATAGTGCTGGAAGTCCCGCGCGGTGTGCCGGTGTTCCTCCGGCAGCGCCACCCACAGCTGGACGCCGTGCAGGACCGTGGTGCGCGGGGTGGAGACCTCCGAGTGGCAGATGCCGTGGCCGCCCGTCATGAGGTTCAGCTCGCCGGGCTTGACGAGGGCATGGCTGCCCAGGCTGTCGCGGTGCTCGATCTCCCCGCTGAAGAGCCAGCTCACCGTCTGCAGCCCGGTGTGCGGATGGGGGGCGACATCCATGCCGCCGGTCGCGGCGACATCGTCGGGCCCGTAGTGATCGGCGAAGCACCAGGCCCCGATCAGGGTCCGGGCCCGCTGGGGCAGGGTGCGCCGCACGGTCATCGCGCGCGGGCCGCCGAGCGGTACGTCGCGCGCGGTGATCACATCGACCCGCGGCCCCTGTGCCGGCTGCCCGCTGTTCTCCGCCGCCCGGCAGCGCACCTCGACCGGCTCTGTTTCGACGTTGCTCACCGTGACCGCCTCCCGACCTTCCATAATGGTTTTACATTAAACAACTATCGCTCTGATCATAGGACGATGGTGATGTCACGTACACGATGGAACGACGGGTCGGAAGCGGCCGCCAAAGGAGTCCCGAGTTGACCACCCCCACGACGCACCCCGCCCACCAGCGCATCTACCTCGACAAGCAGAGCCCTTCGGCCTACCACGCGCTGGTCGGGACCTCGGAGGCGGTGCGCACCGTCGCCGCCGATGCGGGGCTCGAACGCACCCTCGTCGAGCTGATCAACCTCCGGGTGTCCCAGATCAACGGGTGCGCGTACTGCCTCAACGTACACACCCGCGCCGCCCTGCGCGCCGGCGATACCCCGCAACGGCTCGGGGTGCTGCCGGCCTGGCGGGACACCGAACTGTTCACGCCCGAGGAGCGCGCGGCCCTCGCCCTGGCCGAGGCCACCACCGAGCCGAGGGACGCCGCCGCCCAGGAGGCCTCGTACGAGGAGGCCCGGCAGGTGTTCACGGACGACCAGATCTCCGCGGTGATCTGGGTGGCGATCACCATCAACGCGTTCAACCGGCTCTCGATCATGAGCAAGCACCCGGTGCGCGGGATCGACGGCCAAAGCCGCACGATCATCGCCGGACGAGATGACTGACATCTGAAGCCATCTCCCGGAACGAGGAAGCAACGGGAGCCGCCGAGCGCTTGGTCCCGTGAGAGCACCGAGGAAGCTGCTCGACACCGCGTCTCCCCGAGCCGGCCCCGGCCGGCTCTGTTCCCGAAGAAGGTCCCGTGTCCCAGTCGTCCGCTCTGCGCACGCCCCGTAGCACCGAGACCACCGCCCAGGCCGCCCCCGGCGTCCCGGGCTGGCTGGTCGCACTGCTCGCCGTCGCCTCCGGAATGACGGTCGCCAACCTGTACTACGCCCAGCCGCTGCTGTCGTCGCTGCGCGACGTCTTCCACATCAGCACCGCCACGGCCGGCGTACTGATCACGCTCACCCAGGTCGGCTATGTGATCGGCATGCTCTTCCTGGTCCCGCTCGGCGACCGGCTGGAGAAGCGCGGCCTGGTCACCGTGCTGCTGGCGGTGACCACCCTGGCCCTGGTGGCGGCCGGCCTCGCGACCGGCTTCCCCATGCTGCTGGCCGCCTCCCTGGTCAGCGGGGCCACCTCCGTCGTCGCCCAGATCCTGGTCCCGTTCGCCGCGAGCCTCGCCCCGGACCACGCCCGCGGCCGGATCGTCGGCCGGGTGATGAGCGGGCTGCTCACCGGCATCCTGCTCTCCCGGACGCTGAGCAGCCTGGTCTCCGACCTCGCCGGCTGGCGCGTCGTCTACCTCGGCTCCGCGGTCCTGATGGCCCTCCTGGCCGTGGCCCTGCGTGCGGCACTGCCCCAGCACGCGCCCACCACCTCGGTGCCCTACCACCATGTGCTGCGCTCCACCGTCCGCCTGGTGCGCACCCACCCCGCGCTGCTGCGCCGAGGCCTCTACCAGGCCGCCATGTTCGGTTCCTTCAGCGCCTTCTGGACCACCGTCTCGTACGTCCTGACCGGCCCCCGCTTCCACTACTCCCCCGTCGGCGTCGGCATCTTCGCCCTCGTCGGAGCCGCCGGAGCCGCCGTGGCCCCGTTCGCCGGGCACTGGGCCGACCGGGGGCTGACCCGGCCCGTCACGGGCGTCGCGTTCGCCGTCGCCGCCCTGGCCTTCGCCGTCGCGGGTCTCGGCGGGCACAGCATCGTCCTGCTCGCCCTGGCCGCCATCGCAGTCGACATGGCCGTACAGACCACGCTGATCCTCGGCCAGCACACCGTCTACCAGCTCGACCCCGCCGCCCGGGCCCGGCTCAACAGCGCCTTCATCGCCACCTTCTTCCTCGGCGGCGCCCTCGGCTCACAGCTCGGCTCGGTCGCCTACCGCTCCGGCGGCTGGGGCGCGGTCACCGTCCTCGGCGCGGCCCTGCCGGTCCTCGCCCTGCTCTACTGGCTCACCGAGCACCGCGCCGCGGGCCGGCGGCAGGACCGGGACGCCGTGTGACGCGGCACGCTGTGGCGGTGCACCGGGGGACAACACCTCGTGCGCCCCACAGCAATCCGACCGCGCACACCCTCCTACGGTCGTCCTGAACCACACGAACGGTCGCCGACAGGGGACAGCATGCGACAGATTTCCACCGGTGCCGCGCACCAGCGCTCGATCACCTTCCGGCTGAAGGTCGAGGTCGCCGTCGCCCCGGACGGGCGGGTACCACTGCCGGCCGAGCTGCGGTACGACCGGACCGACCCGTATGCGGTGCGCCTGGACCTCGGCGCCCTCTCGCCCTTCAGCGTCGAGTGGGTGTTCGCCCGCTCTCTCCTCGCGGACGGCCTCCGGCGGCCCGCGGGGAGCGGAGACGTCCTGGTGACTCCACCGCGCGGCCGCCATCCGGAGGCGATCCGTGTCGTCCTCAGATCGCGGACCGGGTCGGCGGTCCTGGAGATCGCGGAGTCCGCGGTGGCCGCGTTTCTCCGGCAGACCGAGGCGGTGGTGCCGCAGGGCCGCGAGCACGACCACATCGATCTGGACGACCTCGTCGCTCGGCTGACGGCGCGCGGCGGCTGAGCCGCGCGGAACCGGCTCCATGGTCCGGCAGACGTCCGGGTGCGGGCGGCGCGTTCGGTGCGCGCACGGGCATCAGCACATGCGCTGCCGGACAAGGCGCGGCCCGCTCCGGCGCCTAACGTCGCCTCGTATCCACAGCACGGCACCGCAGGAGGCGCTTCATGACCACCAGCTCCAAGCCCACGAGCAGCCAGCCCTGGCTGCATCAGAAGGGCGAGATCATCCAGGAGTTCGGCACCGTCAAGCAGTTCCCCCTCGGCCTCTCCTACGACGCCCGGATGTATGCCTGTCAGCGGCTGAACCAGGTGCTGGCCGACACGCAGATCCTCCACGGCCTCTACAAGAAGCACCACTGGCTGCTGCGCGGTGCGACCTTCTACCAGCTGCATCTGCTCCTGGACAAGCACGCCGGGGAACAGCTGGAGCTCGTCGACACCCTCGCCGAACGGGTGCAGACCCTGGGCGGTGTCGCGGTCGGCGACCCGCGGCACGTCGCCGAGATCACCTCGATCCCGCGTCCGCCGGACGGCGTGGAGGAGGTCCCGGCGATGCTCTCGCGGCTGCTGGAGGCCCACGAGACGATCCTGGTGGACGCCCATGACGCCGCGGCCCGGACCGCCGAGCTGGGCGACGACGGCACCAACGACCTGCTGGTCTCCCAGGTGATCCGCACCGGCGAACTGCAGGCCTGGTTCCTGGCCGAGCACCTGGTCGACACTCCCCTGGTCCGCGCCTGAGCGGAGCGGGAACGGGCCGTACGTCCCCGCCCGCCGGGGACATACGGCCGCCGCCCGTCCGCGTACCATGCGACGAAGATCGTCGCCGGATCGGACGGGCGGGACATCACCGGGAGCGCATGATGGACCTGCGGCAGATGGAAGTCGTCGTCGCCGTGGCTGACACGGGCGGGTTCACGGCCGCGGCGAGGCAGCTGCACGTCGTCCAGTCCGCGGTCTCCGGCACCGTGCGAGCGCTCGAACGCGAGCTGGGCACCCCCTTGTTCACCCGCACCACGCACCGGGTGGCCCTCACCCCCGCCGGGGAGGCCTTCGTGCCCGCCGCCCGCGCGACGCTCCGGGCCGCCGAACACGCCCGCGAGGCGGTCGACGCGGCCAAGGGAGAACTGCGCGGCCAGGTCACCGTGGGCATCATGCAGGGCGTCTGGGCGGGACTGCACCAGGCCCTGGCCGAACTGCGCGCGGAGCACCCGGGCGTGGTGCTCCGGCTGCGGCAGGCACCGGTGGCCGACATCCGGCAGGCCCTGCGCGAGGGCACGGTGGACCTGGCCGTGGTGGCGCTGGACCGCCAGCAGCAGCGGGGGCTGGTGACCCGGCTGCTGTCCCGCGAGGCGATGGTCCTGCTGGTCTCACCCAGGCGGCGGCTGGACACGGCGACCGCGGAGGCCACGGTCACCTGGCCGGACGTCGCCCGGCTGCCGCTGGTGGACTTCACCCCCGGTTGGGCCATCCGCTACGCCGTCGACCGGGCCGCCCGCGCCGCCGGTGTGGAGCGCGGTACGACCTTCGAGGTCAACGACATCGTCGCGGCGGCCGAGTTGGTCCGCCACGACCTGGGCGTGTGCATCATGCCTCCGTCGATCGCCTCGCGCTTCCCCGACCTGGACCGTTACCGCTTCGCCCGGCACGCGCCGACCTGGCAGGTGATGGTGGTACGGCCGCCCGGCGAACCCCCCGTGGCGGTCGCGGCACTGCTGCGGCACATCACCTGACGCCGCCGATGTCCGGGGCCACGCGGCTACCCTTCCGTGTGACTTGTGTCTGACCTGGAGTGACACGCGCGCCGCGCGAGCTGTTGACCGTACGATCAGGCAATGCCTGACACGACCGAAACCACGCCCGGCTGGCTGTCTCCCGACGACCTCGAGCTGGCACGTGCCCGTATGCCGATCCTGTACGTGGAAGCCGTGCCCGTACGCGTCGACGACAGCGGTGAAGTCATCAGCGTCGGACTGCTGTTGCGGATCGGGCCCGAAGGGACCGTCAGCCGCACGCTCGTCTCCGGGCGGGTGCTCCACCACGAACGGGTGAGGGACGCGCTGCTGCGGCATCTGGAGAAGGACCTCGGACCGGTGGCACTCCCCCGCGTCCCGTCCTCCCTGCAGCCCTTCACCGTCGCGGAGTACTTTCCGACGCAGGGGATCACGCCGTTCCACGATCCCCGCCAGCACGCGGTGGCCCTCGCCTACATCGTCCCGGTGGCCGGGGACTGCCGTCCCCGTCAGGACGCGCTCGACCTGGAGTGGTTCAGCCCCCAGGAGGCGTCCTCGGCCGTGGTCCAGAACGACATGCCCGGGGGCCAGGGGGTCCTCCTCAAGCAGGCCCTGGCCCATGTCGGCTGTCTGCTGTGAGCGACACGCCGGCTGCACCGTCCGCCGGATCCCTTCCGTCCGGACCCTGGGGCCACGGGTCCGGACGGAAGGGGAGGTCTCCGCTGTCTCTGACGGACGCGTTGACCTCCTGACGTGAGGCCTCGGCAGCCGGGTCCCACTCCGGCCGGCCCTTGAACGGGCGACGGTGGCCCCGGCCACGCACTTCCCGGCCGTGGTCGACGATCTGCCGGTGGCGCGCGATCAGGTCCTGAGTCGTCACACTGCGGTCACCGGGAGGGAGTTGACGGGCGATGCGCGTCGCGGGGGTTGCCCCGAATGCGGAGCCATGTGACATAGTACTGGCGTGACCGAGCGACTGACCTGCGATGTCGTGGTCGTCGGCGCGGGCATGGTGGGCGCGGCCTGCGCCTGGTATGCCGCCCGGGCCGGGCTGGACGTCGCGCTCGTGGACCGCGGGCCCGTGGCCGGCGGCACGACCGGGGCGGGCGAGGGGAATCTGCTCGTCTCCGACAAGGCACCCGGACCGGAGCTCGAACTCGCCCTGATGTCCCTGAGGTTGTGGGCCGAGCTGGCCGAGGAGCTGGGTCCGGCCGTCGAGTACGAGACCAAGGGCGGTGTCGTCGTCGCCTCGGCCCCCGAAGATCTCGCCGCCCTCACCGACTTCGCCGCCGGGCAGCGGGCGGCCGGGGTGAGCGCCGTGGAGGTCGCCGCCGACGGGCTCCATGAGCTGGAGCCGCGACTGGCGCCGGGACTCGCGGGCGGCGTGCTCTACCCACAGGACTGCCAGGTGATGCCGGCCCTCACCGCCGCCCATCTGGTACGGGCGTCGGGCGTCCGCCTGCTGACCGGCCGGACGGTGACCGAGGTGCCGCGCACCCCGCGGGGTGCCGTGCGCGGGGTGCGGACGGACCGGGGGACGATCCACGCGGGGGCGGTCGTGAACGCCGCGGGGACCTGGGGAGGTGAGCTGGCCGAACGGGCGGGGGTGGGCCTGCCGGTGCTGCCCCGTCGCGGATTCGTCCTGGTCACCGAGCCGTTGCCGCGCACGGTCCGGCACAAGGTGTACGCGGCCGACTATGTCGCGGACGTGGCGAGCGACTCCGCGGCCCTGCAGACGTCTCCGGTGGTCGAGGGCACGGCCGCGGGACCGGTCCTGATCGGAGCGAGCCGTGAACGGGTCGGGTTCGACCGGTCGTTCTCGCTGCCGGCGGTGCGAGCCCTCGCGGCGGGGGCGACCCGGCTTTTCCCCTTCCTGGAGCGGGTGCGGGCGATGCGCGCCTATCTGGGCTTCCGGCCGTATCTGCCCGACCATCTGCCCGCGATCGGCGCCGATCCGCGGGCGCCGGGGTTGTTCCACGCCTGCGGTCACGAGGGCGCCGGGATCGGACTCGCCACCGGCACCGGACAGTTGATCGCGCGGCTCCTGAGCGGCGGGGTGCCGGAACTCGACCTCGCGCCCTTCCGGCCGGAGCGTTTCGAACAGGAGGCCCGGTGAATCCCCTGAACCGCACGCGGCCCCGGCCCGGCCCCGCCTTCACGGTCACCTTCGACGGCCGGGCGATCGAGGCCCGGCCGGGCTGGACGGTCGCCGCCGCGCTCTGGGCGGCGGGCATCGTCTCCTGGCGCACCACCCGGTTCGAGGGCCGGCCGCGCGGGGTCCTCTGCGGGATCGGCGTCTGCTTCGACTGTCTCGTGACCGTCAACGACCGGCCCAACCAGCGCGCCTGCCTGGTGCCGGTACGCCCCGGCGATGTGATCCGTACACAGGAGGGCACCCGGCATGCGGACTGACCTCGCGGTGATCGGCGCGGGCCCGGCCGGACTGGCCGCGTCCCTCGCGGCGGCGGCACGGGGCGTACGCGTCGCGCTGGTCGACGCCGCACCCGAGGCGGGCGGCCAGTTCTATCGGCAGCCCGCCCCCGCGCTCGGGGCGGCACGGCACCAGGGGCGCACCTGGAGGCGGCTGCGCGAGGAACTCGACCGGCACATCGCCGCCGGGCGTGTCCGCCATCTGAAGGATCATCATGTGTGGTGCGTGGAGCGGGAGTCCGCCGTATTCGCCGTGCACGCGCTGCTCGGTCCGGAGCAGGAGGATCCGGCCCTGGTGCGCGCCGCGGCCGTGCTGCTGGCCACCGGCGCCCATGAGAAGGTACTGCCCTTCCCCGGCTGGACGCTGCCCGGGGTCGTCACCGCCGGGGGCGCCCAGGCGCTGCTCAAGGGCGGACTCGTGGTGCCGGGGAGCCGGGCGGTCGTGGCCGGGACCGGGCCGCTGCTGCTGCCGGTGGCGACGGGGCTCGCCGCGGCGGGGACGACGGTCGCCGCGCTGGTGGAGTCCGCCGACCCCGGGCGGTTCGTCCGGCAGGCTTGGGCCCTGGCGGTGGAGCCCGGCAAGGCCGTCGAGGCGGCGGGGTACGGGGCGCGGCTTCTGCGCCACCGGGTACGCGTCCTGGTGCGCCACACCGTGGTGGCGGCGGAGGGCACCGGCCGGCTGACGGCGGTGACAGTGGCCGCACTCGACGCCGACGGCCGGGTACGGCCCGGCACCGGACGCCGCATTCCCTGCGACTCCCTGGCCGTCGGGCACGGCCTGCTGCCGCACACCGATCTCGCCGAGACACTGGGCTGCCGGGTCGACGGCGGGCGTGTGGGCGTCGACGACGAGCAGCGCACCGACGTCCCGGGGGTGTGGGCGGCGGGCGAGGCCACCGGGGTCGGCGGCGCGGCGCTCGCGCTCGCCGAGGGGCACCTCGCCGGACGGTCGATCGCCGCGCGGCTCGCGGGCGGCGCGCCCGATCCGCGCGATGGGGAGCAGGCCGCCGAACGCCGGGCCGCGCTCCGGAGGTTCGCCGCCGCGCTCGACCGTGCCTACGCGCCCCACGTCGGCTGGGCCGAGCGAATCACCGACGACACGGTGGTGTGCCGCTGCGAGGAGGTGCGGGCCGGGGCCGTACGGGAGGCCGTACACGATCTGGGCGCGGGCGATCTACGCACCGTCAAACTGCTCACCCGGGCCGGGATGGGGTGGTGTCAGGGCCGGATGTGCGGGACCGCGGTCGCCGGGGTCGCCGGCTGCCCGGAGACGGTGACACGCAGACCCTTCGCCCGGCCGGTGCCGTTGGGCGTGCTCGCCCGGGAACCGGAGGAGGGACGGCGGTCGACGGAAGGACAGTCGCAACCGCGGCAGGACGGGCCCAGTTGAGCGAAGGCATGGACGAGGGGAAAGGCACGGCATCAGTAATATGTCACACATCATCGAGGGGGGACCGCCCATGACCGTCCCGCAGCACCGGCCCTGGCACGGCGTTCTCGTGGCCACCGCGCTGCCGTTCACCGACCGGCTCACCGTCGACCACGCCAGATTCGCCGAGCACTGCGCCTGGCTCGTGGCGAACGGCTGCGACGGCGTCGTGCCGAACGGCTCGCTCGGCGAGTACCAGGTCCTCACCCCCGAGGAGCGCGCCAAGGTGGTGGAGACGGCGGTGTCCGCCGTCGGCGGGGCGCGGGTGATGCCCGGCGTCTCGGCTTACGGATCGGCGGAGGCCCGCCGCTGGGCCGAGCAGGCACGCGACGCCGGCTGTGCGTCGGTGATGCTGCTGCCGCCGAACTCCTACCGCGCCGACGAGCGGTCCGTGCTCGCCCACTACGCGGAGGTCGCGCGGGCGGGGGTCCCGGTCGTGGCATACAACAACCCTGTCGACACCAAGGTCGACCTGGTCCCCGAACTGCTCGCGAAGCTGCACGCCGAGGGGTGCGTCCAGGCGGTCAAGGAGTTCTCGGGTGACCCCCGGCGCGCCTATCGCCTCGCCGAACTTGCCCCGGATCTCGACCTGTTGATCGGCGCCGACGACGTCCTGCTGGAACTCGCGATCGCGGGCGCCAAGGGCTGGGTGGCCGGCTATCCGAACGCACTGCCCCGGGCGGCGGTGCTGTTGTACCGGGCCGCGGTCGCCGGCGACCTGGACGGCGCGCTGCCGCTGTACCAGCAGTTGCACCCGTTGCTGCGCTGGGACTCCCGGGTGGAGTTCGTCCAGGCGATCAAGCTGTCGATGGACGTCGTCGGACGGTACGGCGGTCCTGTGCGGCCGCCGCGGGTCCCCCTGCTGCCCGAGCAGGAGAGCGCCGTCCGGGCCGCCACGGAACAGGCCGTGGCCGCGGGACTCGGCTGAACCGGCGCACACCGAACGGAAGGAGACCGGTCATGCGCAGCAAGCTCGTCCTGCACGCCGTCGACTCCCACACCGAGGGGATGCCGACCCGGGTGGTCACCGGGGGCATCGGCACGATCCCCGGTGCCACCATGAACGAGCGGCGTCTGTGGTTCCGTGAACACCGCGACGGCATCAAGCGGTTGCTGATGGACGAACCGCGCGGGCATGCGGCGATGAGCGGCGCGATCCTCCAGCCGCCCACCCGCGCGGACTGCGACTGGGGCGTCGTGTACATCGAGGTCTCGGGCTATCTGCCGATGTGCGGGCACGGCACGATCGGGGTGGCGACCGTGCTCGTGGAGACGGGGATGGTCGAGGTCACCGAACCCCTGACCACCATCCGCCTGGACACCCCGGCCGGCCCGGTCGTCGCCGAGGTCGCCGTCGAGGGCGGTGCCGCCACCTCCGTCACCCTCAGCAACGTGCCGTCCTTCTCCGTCGGCCTCGGCCGCAAGGCCACCCTGCCGGACGGGCGGACGGTGACGTACGACCTCGCCTACGGCGGCAACTTCTACGCGATCCTGCCGCTGGAGGAGTTCGGGCTGCCCTTCGACCGCTCCCGAAAGGACGACATCCTCGCGGCGGGGCTGTCGCTCATGGACGCGGTCAACGCGAAGCAGGAACCGGTCCATCCGGAGGATCCGACGATCCGCGGCTGCCATCACGTCCATCTGTACGCGCCGAACGCCACCGCGCAACGGTCCCGGCACGCGATGGTGATCCATCCGGGCTGGTTCGACCGCTCCCCCTGCGGCACGGGCACCAGTGCGCGCATGGCGCAACTGCACGCACGCGGTGAACTCCCCCTGTACACCGAGTTCGTGAACGAGTCCTTCATCGGGACACGGTTCACGGGGCGACTGCTCGGCACGACGGAGGTGGCCGGCCTGCCCGCGGTGCTGCCCAGTTTCACGGGACGCGCATGGGTGACCGGCACGGCGCAGTACCTCCTGGACCCCGACGACCCCTTCCCCGCGGGCTTCGTCCTCTAGGGCCTGTCGTCAAACTCGTGGGGCAGGCGGGAGTTTGACGACAGGCCCCAGGGCACATATCCGCCGCTCCCCCGCCTGGGATACTCGTGGTGCGTGACATTGCACAATCTGCGGAACCGGGCTGTGCGATGCCGCTTCCCGCCCCCCGCAGGTGCCCGTACGAGGAGACACTTCATGGCCGCCCCGCGCACCGGTTCGCCGTCCGCCGCTCCCGCCCTGCCCACGCTGGGCGGAAAGAAGAGCAGCTATCGCGAGCGGGTCGCCGACGCCCTGCGCGCCGCTCTCGTGACGGGCGAACTGCGCCCAGGCGAGGTCTACTCCGCGCCGACCCTCGCCGCCCGCTTCGGCGTCTCGGCGACCCCGGTGCGCGAGGCCATGCTCGACCTGGCCAAGGAGGGCCTGGTCGACACCGTCCCCAACAAGGGTTTCCGGGTCACCGCCGTCTCCGAGAAGCAGCTCGACGAGTACACCCACATCCGCTCCCTCATCGAGATCCCGACCACGGTCGAGCTGGCCCGGAGCGCGGACCGCGTCTCGCTGGAGGCCCTGCGCCCGGCCGCGCGGGAGATCGTCTCCGCCGCGGCCGCCGGGGACCTCATCGCGTATGTCGAGGCCGACACCCGCTTCCACCTCGGTCTGCTCGCGCTCGCCGGCAACGGCCACCTCGTGGAGGTCGTGGGCGATCTGCGCAAACGGTCCCGGCTGTACGGGCTGACCGCGCTCGTGGAGGCCGGCCGGCTGCTCGCCTCCGCGCAGGAGCACCTCGAACTCCTGGACGCCCTGCTGGACGGGGACGGGGAGGCCGTACGGAAGGTGATGACGCGGCATCTGGGCCATGTGCGGGGTCTGTGGTCCGCCCCCGGCGAGGACGACCGGTACGCCGGCCCGAGGTGAACCGGTCGGCGATCCGGGTGCGGGAACGGTCGCCGGGGTGGCACTGTGGGCCTCGCCCCAAGGGATCGGAGGCCGAACAACCGTGACCGTCATCGCCTGGATCGTCGAAGGCAGCTGGCCCGCCTGCGTGGAGGCCGCCAGAACCCACGCCCCCGAGGGCGCCGACATCGTGCTGCTGCATGTCGCCGACCCCGGCGCGCCGGGCGCCGCCCATGGCGCCTTCGCCGGACTGCTCGGCCGCGCGCACCCCGACCGCGACCCCGGGACCGCGCTGGAGCACCTGGCCACCGCCGCCGGCGAACACCTCCTGACCGCGGCCGCGGAACGTCTGGGGCGGCCGTGCACCCGGCAGGAACGCACCGGCCGCGTGGAACGGGAGGTCGTGGCCGCCGCCGAGGGCGCCGATCTGCTCGTCCTCGCCCGGGACGGCGACCGCACCCGCCTCGGGCCCCACAGCCTCGGCCCCGCCAGCCGCTTCGTCGTCGACCACGCCCCGTGCCCGGTCCTGCTCGTCTGGCCCGAAGCCGCCCCCGGCACGGACACCATCCCACCGGCGCCGCCTCGGCCGCCGCACCACCGATAGGCCGGTCCCGCACCCTGTTCCCGGGCCCACCGGCCGGCCCGGCGGATGAGCGAGCGGCAGCCGAGTCGAGGCCCGGAGAACAGGGCGGTGCTGAAGTCTGTCCGGCGTGAATGCTGCGGGCTCGTCGGGTTGCGGTGTGCCGTTTACGATGTCCTTGTCATGGTCACATTGAAGGTTCTCGGCTCGTTCCGGGTCGAGGTCAACGGCCGCGCGGTTGATGCGGGTGGCCGGCTCGCCCGGACGGTTCTGGTCCAACTGCTGCTCGCCCGTGGGGCGGTCGTGCCCACGGAGCGGATCATCGAGAGGTTGTGGCCGACGCGTATCCCGTCGAGCTCGCAGGCGTCACTCCATGCCTACATCGCGCGTCTGCGGCGCCTCCTCGAACCGGAACGGGCGCCGCGGACGCCTGCGCGGCTGCTGGTCAGCGCCCCCTACGGCTACGCCCTCGCGGTGGACGAGAGCGCGGTGGACGCCTGGGTGTTCGAGGCCCGGGTGGCGGCTTGCTCAGCGACGGAGTTGCCTGCCCACGTCGCCGTCGAGGGCTTGACCGATGCGCTCGCCTCGTGGGGCGGGCAGCCGTACGCGGAGTTCGCCGACGAACCGTGGACTGCCGGTGAACGCGCTCGCCTGGAGGAGGTGCATCGCACCGCCCGTGAACGGCTCGCCGCGGCACGGCTGGGCTGCGGGCAGGCCGCACAGGCCCTCGCCGACGCGGGCGCTCTCACGCGGGAGCAGCCATTGCACGAGGAGGGCTGGCGGCTACTGGCCCTGGCGCTGTGGGCTCGCGACCGCCAAGGTGACGCCCTGGCCGCCCTGCGGCGGGCCCGGCACGTCCTCGGCGATGAACTCGGCGTCGAGCCCGGGCCCGCTCTGGTGGAGCTGGAGCAGGCTCTGCTGCACCAGCGTCTTGACGTTCTCCGCCGGGCGACCGGGGCACCCGCCGCGGTCACCGTTCGAGCCGAGTCGGCCGCCGTCGGGGCGGCGGTGGAGCGTCCGGTCGCGGTGGTCGGCCACGGGACGCCGACGGTGCTGGCGGCGGACCGGCTCCTGGGCCGTGACGAGGAGCTGGCGCGGATCGCCGCCGCGGCGGACCGGGCCCGGGGCGGCCGGGCTCAGGTGGTCCTGGTCTCCGGTGAGGCCGGCATCGGCAAATCGTGCCTGCTGGAGGCCGCCGTCCGTCAACTGCCGAGGCAGGGCTGGCTGGTCGGGTCCGGACAGTGCCCGGAGACCGATGGGGCCCCGCCCGGCCGGGCCTGGTTCGACATGCTGCCGAGTCTGGCGCAGGCCGCGCCGCCGGGCCCGTACGCCGATGAGCTCGCACCCCTGCTGGCTCCGGGCACCGCGAGCGACTCCGGGCAGCTCGACGGGAGCCCGGCCGGGCGCTTCCGCCTGCACCGGGCACTGCTCGGATGGCTGCGTGACACGGCCGGTCGGCGACCGCTGGCGATCGTGCTGGACGACCTGCACCGGGGCGACCAGGAGAGCATCGAACTGTTCGTGCTCTGCGCCGAGCAGTTGCGCGACGCACCGCTGCTCCTGGTGGGCTCGTACCGTACCGGTGAGGGCGATCTGACCGGGGCATTGGCGCGCCTGGCCGCCTGCTCTCCGCTACGTCTGGTGCTAGGCGGTCTGTCGGACGCCCAGGCGAAGGAACTGCTGCGGTCCGCCGCGACCGACATGAGCGATCGGGCTGCGGTGGCACTGGCCGAACGGGCCGGGGGAAACCCCTTCTACCTGCGCGAGAGTTCGCTCCTGCTGGCCGGTGAGGGCGAGGAGCAGGCGCTGGCCCGCGTCCCGCAGGGAGTCCAGGACGTGCTGCGGCGACGGCTGGCCCTACTCGCCCCGACCGTCACGGCCGGCCTGCGACTGGCGGCCGTCGCCGGACGCGAGGCTCCGGTGGCCCTCCTCATCCACGCCGCGGACAGCGATGCCGACCAGCTCCTCGACGCCTTGGACGCGGGCGTCACCGCCGGACTGCTCACCGAGCCGCGTCCGGGTACGGTGCGCTTCAGCCACGCCCTCGTACGGGACGCCCTGGAGGCCGACCTCACCCGGCTGCGGCTGGCCCGGATGCACTCCCGGCTGGGCCGGGGGCTGATCGCGCTCGGCTCGGACGACGTCGCCACCACGGCCCACCACCACCTTCGGGCAGCCACGGTCGTGACCGCCGATGCCACGGCGGCGGTCCACCACGCCCGGCTGGCCTGCGAACAGGCCGTGCGCCGCTACGCCCCTCAGAACGCCGAAGCCCTCCTGAACGCCGCCCTCGCCGTCCTCGCCGACCATCCGGCCGCCTTCGCCGACCAGGACGCCGCTCTGCTGCGCGTGATGCTGCTGGGACAGCTGGTGGACTGCCGGATCCGAATGGGGGCCGTCGTACCCGCCCGCGAGGCACAGCAACAGGCCGTACGGGTCGCCCGTGCGCAGGGCCGGCCCGACCTGCTGACCGCCGCATACACGACATGGACCGAACCGACGCCCTGGCGCGTGCGCGCGTACGCGGCCTCCGACCCCGAGGCCGTCGAGGAACTCGGAAAGCTGCTGGAGGACGGGGGCCTGACGGACCGGCAGCGGTGCCTGCTCCTCGACCAGCTCGCCGACGCGCTCGACGACGCCGATCCCCGGGCCGCGGCCGTGGGGCGCCAGGCCGTCGAACTCGCCCGGAGCATGGGCGAACCCCGCCTACGGGGTCTGACGCTCACGTCTCAGCTGCGCCGTGTCGACGGCGAACTCGATCCCGAGGCCTACCTGGAGCTCCACACGGAACTCGCCGCGGTGGCCGGCTCCCAGGAGAGCCCGGAATACTCCTGGATGAGTGCCTACACCGCCGCCCGGATCGCAGCCGGCCGCAACGACCCGGCGGAGATGGAACGGTGCCTCGTACGTGCCGACGAGATCGCCCGCGCGTACGAACTCCAGGGCGCGTTCGCAGTGGCCAGACTGCGCCGGCCCATGCTCGCCATGGCCCAGGGGCGCTTCGAGGAGGCGGAGCAGGCTCTGGGGTCGGCGGTGGCGGAGCTGCGGGCACGGGGCGCGGTGGATCTCAGCGGGCTGGCGGGCCTGGCCGTCGGCTGCATCCGGTTGCAGCAGGGACGGCTCGCCGAGGTCCTGCCCGTACTGCTCGCGGTGTGGGAGCAGTACCAGCCGCACAACGAAGCTCTCACCGCCCTCGCGCTGCTGGCCGCCGGCCGCCCCGAGGAGGCCCGGGAGGTCTTCGACCGGCGCGTGCCGCTGCGGCGCGACTTCGCCTACCCCGTCCTGGCCGGGCTGCGCGGCATGGCCGCCATCGCCTTCGGCGACAGGGCGGTGGCCGCCGAGGTCTACCAGGACCTGCTGCCCCTCAGCGGGCTCGCGGGCGGAGCAAGCAGCCTGAGCCTCGTCTTCCGGCCCGTGGCGCAGACCCTGGGCGAAATCGCCCAGTTCCTGGGCAGCCCGGAGGACGCCCGGGGCCACTACCTCGAAGCCGAGCGAGTGGCGGCCGCGTGGGGCTCCCCCCACTGGGCGGATGCCGCCCGGACCGCTCTGGGCGGACCGGCGCCGGCGTAGAGGCACCCTTCACGCCAGCGGCGGCCGGTGCGGGGAGGGCTCGGCCAGTTCGGCCATGAACGCTGCCGCCAGGTCGAGGAACTCCTCGGGCGAGTCCGTCGTCAACTGCAGGTCCACGAGTACCTCGTCGGTCTCCGCCTCGCACATCAACCGGAGGTGCTCGCAGATCTGGCGCACGGTCCCGCGGTGGTGGGTCTCCGCCGGGTCGGCCTCGGCCCTGGTGACCTCGGCGTTCACGCGGAACACCCGGCGCAGACCCGCCGGGTCCCGCCCCGCACGCTCGGCGGCCTCCACGGCGACCGCCCAAAGACCGTGGAAGTAGGGCAGCGGCATCGAGGCCGCGAGCCAGCCGTCCGCACGCCTGCCGACCCGCTCCAGCGCCAGCCCGGTGAAGCCGCCCAGCAGGATCGGCGGCCTCGGGCTCTGAAGCGGTTTGGGCAGGACGGTCGACTCGGGGATCGTCCACAGCGGGCCGGTGTGGACGACCGTATCGGAGCGCCATACGGCATCGAGGACGTCGAGGGTCTCCTCCAGCCGCGCGCCGCGGCCCCGCCACGGCACCCCGGCGGCCTCGTACTCCTCACGCATCCAGCCCAGCCCGATGCCCACGTCCAGGCGTCCGCAGCTGATCAGGTCGAGGGTCGTCAGCGCCCGGGCGAGCACGAGGGGCGGCTGCCACAGGGCGTTGAGCGTGCTGCTGCCCAGACGTATCCGTTCGGTCGCCGCGGCCGCCACGCCCAGCGCGAGCAGCGGGTCGAGATGGGTGCCGTACCGGACGGGCATCTCCTTCCCTCCGAGGTAGCCCTCGGGGGAGGCCAGCGGGGCCAGGAGCCGGTCGGCCACCCAGAGGCTGTGGCAGCCCAGCGCTTCCAGCGCCGTGCACATTCCGGCGGTGCGGTGGGGATCGGCGAACGGCCCGAATTGGGGTACGGAGAATCCGATGCGCATCAGTGAGAGTTCCTCGATCGGTACGGGGCGGAGCAGGGTAGCCGGCGGGCGGACAGGATCGGCCCGTCATGCGGTCGTGCGCCGGCCGCGGATCCGGACGGTCTCGCGGCGGTACTGCCGCCGCCCGAGAAGCCTCCACAGCACCCGGGCTGGGAGGGGCAGCCGGGCGAGGAACTCCCGACGCTCCTCGGGTGAGGCGTCCTCCAGGATGGCGCCCAGGGCGATCATCAGCCGGTTCCGGGGCGTCTCGGCGAGGCCCCGCTCCCCCACCGCATGCCACTGCTTCTCGTTCACGTGGAGCGCGACCAGCGGCATGACCTGCCGCTCCTCCTCGTCGAGATGGGCGCACAGCTGCCGGTGGTGCCTGCGCAGCGCCTCGACGAGCTCGTCGCGGTCCTCCGGCAGTGCCTGAGCCTGCCACCGGTCCATGAGGCCCTGGACCTCGGCGATCCCGTTGTCGAGCTCGCGGTGCTGCGCCTCCATCGCCAGGACCTGCTCGGCATCGAGGTCCAGGTGAGGCAGCAGGACCGGCCAGAGCATCTCGTCCTCGCCGGTGTGGTGGGCGTGCAGGCCGATGGAGTACTGCCGCCAGTGCTCGGCGAGGATCCGGGAGCGGGCGGTGTCGGTGGGGCGCACGTCCTGGAGGAGTTCGGCCAGCAGGCGCGACTCGCGGCGAAACACCTGGTGGATCATCGCCATCTCGCGGGTGTAGGGGTGGACGGTGGAATCGGAAGTGTTGCTCGAAGTCATGACACCCAGTCTTCGGAGCCCCGTTGCGAGGCACTTGCATCCGACTTGCCCCGCCCCGCCCTTGCGGGGCCGAACATGCCCACGTCGCTGGAGTATGTCTGGGACAACTACGACGCCATGCGCAAACCCTTGTTGACCTGGCTCGTCACAACAGCCCAGAACGCCGATCCGGAGGACCACGGCGTGGCGGCGCTGGCCGAACTCACCGTGCGGCACGGAACGGTGGACTACCTCACCGAGTTGGGCGAGCTCGTCGGCAGCAGCCGGCCAGAGGTGCTTGGTGCGGTCCTGGAAAAGGCCGTGCGCAACGAACACGTCGGCCGCCTGGCGTGGGCAGCGCCCTACGGGTGGGCGGAACAGAAGAGTTACGCGCCCGCCGTCATTGCACTGTGCCAACGGATCCTGGAGGACTCCTCGGTCGGCACATCTCTGGCCAAGCGCGCGATGATGCGCCTGCGCCGCGTCGCGCACAAGAACACCGACGCCGCGGGCCAAGTCCTGACCGCCTTCGACGATCTCCCCCAACACCCCACCGTGAAACAGCGACTGGTCGGTGAGGTCCAGGGCCGGCAACAGGGCAAAGTGTCCGCACGCAGCGGCTCACCGGCCTTCCTCGCGCTGATGACCGTTCGCCGTGACGGCGCGCCGTGGCTCGTGTCCACGCCTCCCCAGGACATCGACGTACAGCAAGCCCTCAACAGTCTGCTCTCCTCATCGGACACCGCTGCCCAGGTCATCTCGCGTCTGACGGACTGGATCCGCTCGTGCGCCGGCGATCCCAGCGCCTACACACAGTTGCGCGGCCAGCTCCTGCCTGCGCTACGCGGCCACAACATGTTCGAGGCCGGCATGAAGCTCATGAACGAGCTGCGTGGCATCTCCACGGCTGACGGCGTCAGCGTGGCTGAAGACTTTTACAACCACCTCGTCGACAGCCGCCTGCGCACGGTCTTCCCGCTCGAAGAGAACCTCACATGAGGTGGCCATGGCGCCGCGCGGTCCGTAGGAGTACGTCTGTCCAGCCGCGTCTGCTGCCAAGTGCCACAGACGGCATCGCGTTCGAGGCCGTGTACACGATCACCTGGCGACCACTCTGGCGTGTGCCTCCCAATGTGGAGGAGGCAGTGCGCGCCGCCCTGCATGCCACGGCCTCCGCTACAGCGGCACGTCTGACAGCCTCGGACGTACCCGCCGCTCAGGACGCCGTCAACGCCGCCCTCGGCTGTCTGCCCCGCCGCGCCCCGGACTACTGCCTGTTGAAGGTCTACGCGGCTCTCGGGCTGCCCAGGACCGCCCAGGACCTACTTGCACAGCGGGCAGAGGACGAACAACGCATCCGCCGTCTGCGTTTCTTGAAGGACAACCTCTACGATCACCCGGACCTCGTCGTCCTGGACCAACTTGAGCACCACGCCCCCAGCGCCCCGGGCGACGAGCACGTTGCCGAACTCCAGCGCCTCGCCCGCCTGATCTGCTCCTGCGACCGCTGGTGGTTCCCACTCCTGCAGCAATGGGAGCAGGTCGACCAAGGGTTCGCGGACATCGAGAAGCGACAGCAGCCATGCTCGTGCTGTCCGACTCCCTCAAGGCTCTTAACGGCGGCAGTCTGCCCAGCATCGCGCCGATGGATATACCTGGGTCCGACGAGACACCTCGAAGGGCGCATCCATGAAGCTCGTCCTGTGGCGAGTACTGCTTGCCTCTCTCACCAGCGCCCGAGCCGTACTCGTTCAACGACACAGCACAACGCCCCTGTCCTGTGACGCTGCCTGGCGGCAGGCCCGTCTGGACCGTTGTCCCGGCGAAATGGTCTATCGACTCCACGGCCACCAAGCCGCCAGCGCCTCCGATCAGACGTCCAGCGCCCGGGCGCCCTCCGGCCCCCCAAGAGCGACGAGCCGACCGACCGGCGTCCGTGACAGGGCCGGAAGCACACAAGCACCTTAGCCCTGTCGCGGAGGGCCGGATGGCCCACCTTGACTGAGTCAGGTGGGCTTTGGCCGTGTTCAAGCGGACTGGTCCCCAACAGGTCCCCGAAAATGATCAAAAGGCCACCTCAGATCCTCTCTGAAATGGCCTCTGACCTGCGACTCCGTAAAGTCGGGACGACAGGATTTGAACCTGCGACCCCTTGACCCCCAGTCAAGTGCGCTACCAAGCTGCGCCACGTCCCGGTGCGTCGTCCGCGGTGTTCCGCGTGATCACGCAGGTAAACCCTACCGCACGCTGCGGAGGGACCTCACCTGCGTGGGCGCCGACGGCCGGGCCGGGTGGTCATGAGACCGCCGTCAGGGCTCGGGGACGGGGTCGACGCCGGTCAGGGCACGGCTGGCGTCCCACAGCCGGGCGGCGACCGAGGTGTCGGTCAGATGGGCCCACAGCGGAACCGGACGGGGCCTGCCACGCAGACCGTAGGCGCGCGGGCCCCACAGCCCGCCGCCGCGCACGCCAGGGTCGAGCACGGCTCTCACCGCGGGCCATGCGCCCGCGTGCTTGCCCTGGAGGACGATGCCGGCGGGCCGGGCGCGCAGCCAGGCGCCGACGGTCCGCTCGTGCACGGGTGGCCGTGAGGGGGTGAGGGAGTCCAGGGCACCGCCGGGATGGACCAGAACGCTCGCCACCGTGCCGTCGAGTGCGCGCAGACGGCGGTCGAGTTCGAGGGCGAAGTACATCTGGGCGAGCTTCGAGCGGCCGTAGGCGCGTCGGGGCCGGTAGTCGCGGCGGGACTGGAGGTCGGCGAGGTCCAGCCGTTCGGACTTCGCGGCGAAGCTGCCCACGGTGACGACGCGGGCCGCCGGGGCGGCGGAGAGCAACGGCATCAGCCACCGGGTCAGCGCGAAGTGCCCGAGGTGGTTCGTGCCGAACATGAGCTCGTGACCGGCGCCGGTCTCCCGGCGCGGCGGGTCGTCGAGGGCGACCCCGGCGTTGAGGACCACCGCGTCGAGCCGGGCCGGTGCGAGCGACGCCACGGCGGCCTCCAGCGACGACAGGTCGGCGAGGTCCAGCCGCAGGGCGGACACCCGGGCGCCGGGGACCCGGGAGCGGAGCGAGGTCAGGGCGGCCTCCGCCCTCGCCGGGTTCCGGCTCCCCAGTACCACCGTGGCTCCGGTGGTGGACAGTTGCTCCGCGATGAAGTAGCCGATGCCCGCGTTGCCGCCGGTGACGAGGAAGACGGCGCCGTCGGCACGCGGCAGCCGGTGGACGTCCCAGGGAGCTACGGGCGGCATGGGTGATGCGGACGGCATGGCGGTGGGCTCCCTCGGTGGGCGACTCGACGTCGTGGCCGTCCACGAAGGGCCGGTCCGTCACCCACGGTGGCGGAGGCCGCCGACAGGTCGCCTACGGATCACCGACAGCCGCCGCGCCGACCGGGGTCCGGGCTCCGGATGTGTCCTTTGGCGCCTCAGGGCGAGGGCGTCTGCGCCTCGTCGGCCGGAGGGTTGGTGTCGTCCGTGGATGTCGGGCGTAGGAAGAGGAATTCCTCGAAGGCGGCCATCCCGAAGAGGATGGCCATCATCAGGACCGGCACGAGGAGGGCAATCAGGATCACAGGACCTCCCGTAGGTGGTCGGCCTGTGCGGCCTGGTGTGGTGGGCGGTTTCAGGATGCGGCCGAATGGCGGAACGCGCATGTCGTGGAGCCCCGTCGGGGACCGTTCCGCCTGGGCACCGGCGCCCGCAGGATCCCGATGTCACCCCTGGCGGGTGAGGTGCGCACGGGCAATGGGGGCGCACTCTCACTGGAGAGCGGTTGCGCACGGCAGCCGGACGCGGAAAGGAGAACTCCCATGGCCGCCACTACCCCGTCCCCTCGTCGCTCGCCCGGCGCTCTGACGGCGGCGGCAGCCATCGGCCTGACCCTGTTCGCCTCCGTGATGCTGTTCTGCTCCGGCGTCCTCGCGATCTACCGGGGCATCATGGCGCTCACCCAGGGCGGCGTCTTTGTCGCCACCCGTGACTACGTCTTCAGATTCCATGTGACGGGGTGGGGCTGGGTCCATCTGTGCCTCGGAGTTGTCGCCGTGGCCGTGAGCTTCGGGCTGCTGGCGCAAGCGGCCTGGGCGAGGGTCCTCGGGGTGGCCCTGACGGCCCTGGTGATCGCCGTCCGTGTCCTGTCCGCCCCGTACTACCTGGAGTGGTCGCTCCTGCTGATCGTGCTGTACGGCCTCATCATCTGGGCGCTGTGCGTGTCCGGCCGCAGGACCTTCCCGGGCCTCGGCAGGCGGAGGTGACCGGACCGGCATGCGCTGCGAGATCCGGGTCGACGGACCGCTGCCGAGGGCGCTGAGCGAGGCGTTCCCGGAGCTGGACAGTTGCGTCGTGTCCGACCAGACCGTGCTGTTCGGCCAGGTCACCGACGAGGCGCAGCTGTACGGCCTGCTGGCGCGCTGCCAGTCACTGGGCCTGCGGGTGGTGGAGTTGCGACATCTGCCGGGGTGATCCGCGCTCCGTCCGGGGCCTCACAGGAGGTCCAGCTCCCTCGCGCGGCGTACGGCCTCGCTGCGCCGGGTGACCGCCAGCTTGCGGTAGAGGCTCTTCAGATGGGTCTTGACGGTGTTCACCGACAGATACAGGTCGGCCGCGATCTCCTCCGTCGACATCAGCTGGGCCAGCCGCTGAAGCACCTCGCGCTCACGCTCGCTGAGCGTCTCCGTCACGGGCGCGGGCATACTCTCCTGGGGGGCGTCGCGCACCGGGGCGTGGCCCATCGGCCCGGCCCCCAGCCAGTCGTGGCCCTGGGCCAGGGCGGCGCGCCGCCGCGCCAGTCGCCGCAGCCAGGTGCCGCACTCCAGGAACGGCCGCCGCAGACGCTCGGGCCGGGCCACGGCGAGAGCCCGGGCGACCAGGCGGTGGGCCTCGGCGTCGTCGCCCCGTGCGTCCGCGGCCTGGGCCCGCGCGAGCAGCACCCGTACCTCGATGCCCGGCCCCTCGCCCCGGCCGACGGGGAGCCGCGCGAGCAGGACCTGTGCCGCCTCCTCGTCACCGGCGGCGAGACGGGCGCGCACCGCCGCGACCAGGGTCTCCGCTCCCCCGCCCCGCTCACCGAGGGCCCCCTCCAGCACCCGGGACGCGATGTCGGCACGGCCTTCGGCGAGATGGGCGGCGGCCATCGCCAGGGCCACCCGCTCCCGCAGCCAGGGCGAGGGTTCGACGGTGGCGGACGGTGGTCCCGGCGCGGCCACCAGCCGCAGCGCCGCCCGTGGCCTTCCCCGGGCGAGCAGCAGACGTGACCGCAGCAGTGCCAGGCCCGCGGTGACGAGCGGCTCGTGCGCGGCCGCCGCTGCGGCGTGGTCGAGGTGCGTACGGGCCGCCGCGAGGTCGTCGCGTTCGATGGCCACGGCAGCCAGCACCAGCTGGGCGACACCGGCCCGGGTGGCGGGCGGCAGACCGGCCCGCTCGGCCTCGGCGACCGCTTCCGCGGCGTGGGTCTCGGCGTGGCCCGGCCGGCCGTGCAGGAAGTCGATCAGGGCCAGCCCGCCGAGGCACTCCTGCCGCAGGTGCGCGGTCTGCGGACCGTCGTCCACCAGCGCGGCGGCGCTCAGGGCGGACCGGGCGGCCTCCAGGCGTCCCGCCCACAGCTGGGCCGACCCCAGGTCGCTGAGCAGCAGGGCGGACAGTTCCGGATGGCGGGCGAGCCGGTCGGCGGGCAGGGCGCGCCGGGCCGTCTCGGCGTCCCGGGCGGCGGCCTCGGCGAGGTCGGCCGAGCCGGTCGTCCGGGCGGCGAGGACGCGCAACAGGGCACAGCTCAGGCGCAGGGCGGCGGAGTCGGGGGCGTCGTCGGCGGGCAGGTGCCGCTCGGCACGATACAGATGGCCAAGGCCCCGGTCGAGGTCGTGCGAGGCCAGTGCGCGGGCGGCGCGCACCAGGTCCGCGGCCGGTCCTCGGGCGTCCGGCGGCATCCGGGAGAAGAGTGCGTCGAGGCGTTCGGCGTCGAGTCCGGTGAGCAGCCGTCCGATCGCCGGTTCAGCGATGAACCGGGTGGTGGCCGGCTCCCAGTCGCCGGCCGCCGCGGCGTGCGGGAGTGCCTCGGTGAGCAGTCCCGCCTCGCACAGCCAGCGGCCGGCCCTGCGGTGGAGTTCGGGCTCCAGGCCGGGGTGCCTGACGCGCAGATGGACCCGGAGGATCTCGGCGAACAGGGGGTGCAGCCGGTACCAGGCCCCGCCGATGCTCTCGACGAAGGCGTTGGCGCGCTGCAGTGCCGCGAGGATCCCTTCGGCGTCGTCACGGCCCGTGAGGGCGCCCGCGAGCCCGGGATGGATCTGTTCGAGGACGCTCGTGCGCAGCAGCAGGTCCTGGGTCTCGGCCGGCTGGGCGTCGAGCACCTCGGCGAGCAGAAAGTCGGCGAGGGTGCTGCGGCCCGCCTCGAAGTCCTTCAGGAAGGTCTCCGGGTCCTCGGCGCCCTGCGCCGCGAGGATGCACAGCCTCAGACCGGCCGCCCAGCCACCGGTCCGCTCGGTCAGGGCCCGGGTGCCGGCGTCCGACAGCCGCAGGCCGTGGCGGTCGAGGAGCGCGGCGGCCTCCTGCGGGCTGAGGGCGAGGTCGGCGCCGCGGATGTCGGTGACCTCGCCGGCGGCCCGGTACCGGTGCAGCGGCAGCAGGGGCTCCGTACGACTGATGATCAGCAGGCGCAGTCCGCCGCCCGCGTGACGCAGGACGAACTGGAGTTGCTCGGCGACCTCGGTCGAGGTCACGATCCGGTCGAACTCGTCGAGGACGAGGATCAGGGGCTGCGTCCGCCGGCTGAGCCGCGCGGCGAGCCTGGTCAGCAGGGAGTGGTCCACCTCGCCGGGGCGGGCCGGACTGCCGATCTCCTCGGGGGCCTCCAGGCCGTGGCGGCGCAGGGCTTCCAGGGCGTAGGTCCAGAACACGCCGGGCGCGTTGTCGTCGGCCGCCACCGTCAGCCATGCGGTGCGGCCCGGAGCGCCCCCAGCGGTGATCCAGTCGGCGACGAGCAGGGTCTTGCCGGCGCCGGCGGGGCCGTTGACCAGCGTCAGGGGTCCTTCGACGCCCTGTTCCAGCCGCTCCGTCAGGCGAGGTCTGCGCAGACAGGTGCGGGGCGGGGTGGGCACGGTGAACCGCGCCGCCAGCAGGGGGTCGCCGTTCGGGGCCAGCGGCCCCGGGGGCGGATCCCGGTGTCCGCCGGATGCAGGAAGCGGCATGACAGGTCCACCAACAGCCCTCGGGTCATACAGCCGGACAGTCCCTTCTCGGATCTTCGCGTCACGCCGGGGAAGCCGCCATCGGAGAGCGCCCGTCCGGACGTACGCGGACGCCCCGCCCCTTGCCCGGCCTGCCCAAGCGCCCCGTGCCCGCCGACCGGCCGGGAACCGCCGGCCGGTGGTCTTCAGATGCTCCCCAGGCTCCTTGGAGAGCCCGTTGTCATTCTTCGACTCGGCCCTGGCGTGCCGCTGTGTGGACGGGGCCCCACCTGGTCGGAGAAGGAGATTGCCATGCCCCCAGCCCCGCGGACAGAACCCGGGAAGGTCGCGTTCACCGACGTGGAGCCGAATCGTCGCCGGGGCGGCGACCTGCGCGTCCTCCTGAGCCCGAAGACCTGCGGCGCCACCGCCGGCTTCATGGGTGCGGGGACCTTGCTGCCCGGGGAGTTCGTCTCCGAGCACTACCACCCGTACTCCGAGGAGTTCTTCTACATCGTGCGCGGACAGATGACGCTCCGCCTCGACGGACAGCCGGTCGAGCTGTCGGCCGGCGACTCGTTCATGGTGCCGAAGAACGTGCGGCACCGGATGGACAACGACGGCGACGAGGACCTGTTCGCGGTCTTCTTCCTCGGCCCGCTCGCCCCGCGCCCCGACCTGGGGCACGTGGACACCGAGGAGCTGCCCGGCGAGGGCGGCCTCCCCCAGGTCGGGGGGCGCGCATGAGCGAGCGGCGTGTCGTCGTCACCGGCATCGGCGTGGCGGCTCCCGGCGGCCTCGGTGTGCCCGCGTTCTGGGACACCCTGATGGCCGGCCGCTCGATGACCCGGCGGATCACGCACTTCGATCCGTCCGGCTTCCGCTGCCAGGTCGCTGCCGAGATCGACTTCGACCCGGCGGCGAACGGGCTCTCCCCGCAGGAGGCCCGCCGCCTGGACCGGGCGGGGCAGCTCGCGCTGGTCGCCTCGCGGGAGGCGCTGGCCGACAGCGGTCTGGCCGCGGACGCGCTGGACCCGTCCCGGGTGGGCGTGTCGCTCGGCAACGCCATCGGCTGCACCGAGCTGATGGAGCGTGAGTACGTCGTCCTCAGCGACGGCGGCCGCAAGTGGCTGGTGGACCCGGAGTACGCGGTGCCCCAGTTGTACGACGTGATGGTGCCGAGCTCGATGGCGGCCGAGGTCGCCTGGACCGTGGGCGCCGAGGGCCCGGTGGCGCTGGTGTCCACCGGCTGCACCTCGGGCATCGACGCGCTCGGCCACGGCTTCGAACTCGTCCGGGAGGGCAGCGCCGACGTGGTGCTGGCCGCGGGCACGGACGCGCCGGTCTCGCCCGTCACGGTGGCGTGCTTCGACACCCTGCGCGCCCAGTCCACCGCCAACGACGACCCCGAGCACGCGTGCCGGCCCTTCGACCGTGACCGCAAGGGGCTGATCCTCGGCGAGGGTTCGGCCGTGATGGTCTTCGAGGAGCGGGAGCACGCCCTGCGCCGCGGCGCCCGCGTGTACTGCGAGGTACGCGGCTACGCGAGCCGGGCCAACGGCTACCACATGACCGGACTCAAGCCCGACGGGCGGGAGATGGCCGAGGCGATCCGGGTCGCCCTGGGCCAGGCGCGGCTCAACCCGGAGGACATCGACTACATCAACGCGCACGGCTCGGGCACCAAGCAGAACGACCGGCACGAGACGGCCGCGTTCAAGGTCAGTCTGGGGCACCACGCCTACGAGACGCCGGTCAGCTCCATCAAGTCGATGATCGGGCACTCGCTCGGCGCGATCGGCGCCATCGAGGTCGCCGCCTGCTGTCTGGCGATCGACCGCGACGCGATCCCGCCGACCGCCAATCTGTCCGTCCCCGACCCCGAGTGCGATCTGGACTATGTGCCGGTCACCGCCCGGGAGCAGCGCACCGACGCGGTGCTCAGCGTCGGCAGCGGGTTCGGCGGTTTCCAGAGCGCCATCGTGGTGGCCGCACCGGAGAGGACGTACGCATGACACGCCGAGCGGTGGTGACGGGGCTCGGCGTACTGGCGCCGACCGGCATCGGGGCCAAGGCGTACTGGGCGGCCGCGCTGGACGGCCGCAGCGGGCTCGGCCCGATGACGCGCATGGACCCCTCCGGCTATCCGATCAAGGTCATCGGCGAGGTGCCCGACTTCGTGCCGGGCGATCTGCTGCCCAGCCGGGTGGTCGTGGAGACCGCGCTGATGACGCAGTTCGGACTCGTCTGCGCCGACGAGGCGTTGCGCGACGGCGAGTTGGACCCCGGGGAGCAGCCCGAGTACGAGATGAGCGTCGTCACGGCCAACGCGACGGGCGGCGCCGAGTTCGGCCAGCGGGAGATGCAGAACCTGTACGCCAAGGGGCCGTCCCAGGTCGGCGCGTACATGGCCATCGCCTGGTTCTACGCGGCCAACTCCGGTCAGATCTCCATCCGGTACGGGATGCGCGGCCCGAGCGGGGTGTTCATCACCGACCAGGCCGGCGGTCTCGACTGCGTCGGGCAGGCGCGGCGGGTGATCCGCAACGGCGGTACGTTCGCGCTGTCGGGCGGCACCGACTCGTCCTTCTCCCCTTCCGGTCTGGTCGGGCAGATCCCGCCGGGTCTGGTGAGCCTCGACACGGACCCCGGCCGTGCCTATCTCCCCTTCGACGTGGCGGCCCACGGGTACACGCCGGGCGAGGGCGGGGCGATCCTGCTGGTCGAGGAGGCCGCCTCGGCCCGGGCCCGGGGGGTGCGGCCGTACGGGGAGATCGCCGGGTACGCGACCGCCTTCGACCCGCATCCGCGCACCGGGCGCGGGCCGAACCTCCGGCGCGCGATCGAGGGCGCCCTCGCCGATGCGCGGACCGCCCCAGAGGACGTGGACGTGGTGTTCGCCGACGGTTACGGCGTGCCACGTCTGGACCGGCTGGAGTGCGAGGCGCTGGCCGGTGTGTTCGGGCCCGGTGGGGTGGCGGTGACCGTGCCGAAGACGGCCACCGGCCGGATGTACGCGGCGGGGCCGACCGTCGACCTCGTCGCGGCGCTGCTGTCCCTGCGGCACGGGGTGATCCCGCCGACCCTGAACGTCACCGACGTCTCGCCCGACTGCCCGGTCGACCTGATCCTCGGGGACCCCCGGGAGGCGCGGGTGCGTACGGCGCTGGTGATCGCCCGTGGCCACAACGGGTTCAACGCGGCCGTGGTGGTCAAGTCCGTCGCCTGACCGGCCGGCTCAGGCGGCAGGGCACGGGGCGGGAGCCCTCGACGGCGCCGCCCCGTGCCCCGGCAACCGCTCAGCTCCTCAACGACCTCAACGACTCGTCATGGAACGGAGACAGACATGGACGAACTGACCCTCGACGGCCTCCGCGAGATCATGCGGCACTGTGTGGGCACGGGTGAATCGGTGAACCTGGACGGCGACATCGGCGACACGGCGTTCACCGACCTCGGGTACGACTCGCTGGCCGTCCTCGAGGTGGTGACCCAGGTGCAGGGGCGGCTGGGCGTGGCCATCCCGGACGAGGCGCTCAACGACATCGAGACGCCGGGCGCGCTGGTCGAGTACGTGGCCGCGCAGAAGGCGGGGGCGTGACCATGGCCGCCGGGCACACCGAGTCCAGCGTGGTGATCGAGGCCCCCATGGACCTCGTCTGGGGGATGACGAACGATGTCGCGTCCTGGCCGGACCTGTTCACCGAGTACGCGTCGGTGCAGATCCTCGACCGGGACGGTGACACCGTGCGGTTCCGGCTGACGATGCATCCGGACGAGGAGGGGATCCAGCGGTCGTGGGTCTCGGAGCGCACCACCGATGTGCGGACGCGCACGGTACGGGCGCACCGGATCGAGACCGGGCCCTTCGCGTACATGAACATCTTCTGGGAGTACCGGACACTCCCGTCGGGCGGGATCGAGATGCGGTGGGTGCAGGACTTCCATGTGCGGGACGAACTGCCCTACGGCGACCCGGAGATGGCCGAGCATCTGCTGAAGAACACGAAGGTGCAGATGAGTGCCATCAAGGAGCGGATCGAGCGGGTGGCCCGCACGGAGGCCGCTCCGGCCGGCTGAGCGGGCCGGGGGACAGCGGATCGCGCCCGGCCGGGCCCGTCGTGGGGGCGGGTACCGGCCGGGCGTTCCGGTTGCGCGGTTCCGGTCGGTCGTGCCGGGGCGCCGACGGCATGAGGGTGGCCCGGGGAGCACGTCTGACGTGCTCCCCGGGCCACGTGGCCCGTCAGTGCGCGGGGGATGTCACACCGACGGGAGTCGGGGGTCGGAGCCATGGCGGCGGACGCCCCGGCCGGGGCGTCCGCCGCCGTGACCGAAGGGGCCGCCGTGGCCCATCGGCCGGCCTCCGCCCGGGAAGTGGCCGTCCGGGCCGCCCCGTACGCGGCCCGGACGGCGATCGTGGCCGGTGCGGTGGGGGCGGCCGCCCAGCAGCGCCACCGCGATCCCGCCCACGAGCAGCAGCCGGGCCGGCCAGGACAGCAGCCAGTCCGCGCCGAAGAGGACCCCGCCGGCCCCCCAGGCGGCCAGGGCGAGGGCCAGGGCGCGCGTGCCGCGCCGCGACTTCAGCCGGGCGGCGGCCGTGGCCCACCGGCCCCGGCGTTTCTGATCCGGCACCGGCACGGAAGGCTCCGGCAGGTCGTGCAGCGCCTCGTCCAGGGCGGGCGCTGTCTCGGCGGCGAGCACCACGCCGAGCCGCTCGTCGAGCTGGCTCTTGGTCAGACGGCCGCTCGCGAAGTGCTCGCCCAGTTGCCGGGCGGCGGACTCCCGCTCCTGGTCGCCGATGCGGTGGTGGATGGGTGCGGCCATGGTGTCCGTGCCTCCTTGGCAGTCGTTCCCGACGTCGTACGGCCGTCGTACGGGGTTGTACGGGAGTCGGGCGAGGTTCAGCGGCGGGGTCGCGCGGTGGCGGACTCCGAGGCGCCGGGCTCTCCCGTCCGTGCGGGTCCCGGCACCGGGACAGCGCCCCGGGCCGCCGCCGGCACCGCCTGGCGGGCGAGTGCGCTCGGCCACCACAGCCGGGGACCGACGTCCAGGGCGAGCGCGGGAACGAGCAGGGTGCGCACCAGCAGGGTGTCGAACAGGACGCCGACGGCGACGAGCATTCCCATCTGCAGCATGCTCACCGCGGGCAGCACCCCGAGCACGGAGAACGTGGCGGCCAGCACCAGCCCCGCACTCGTGATCACGCCGCCGGTGACCGCGACCGCGCGCACCACACCGGCCGCGTGACCGCGTACGGCGGCCTCCTCGCGGGCCCGGGTCACCATGAAGATGGTGTAGTCGACGCCGAGGGCGACCAGGAACAAAAAGCCCATCAGGATCAGCGACTCGTCCGAGCGGGGATGCCCGATACCGCGGAAGAGCAGGACGGAGATGCCGAGGGCGGCGAGGAAGGACAGCGCCACGCTGGCGAGCAGCAGCACCGGCGCGACCAGGGCCCGCAGCAGGGCGACGAGCACCAGGAAGACGACGGCGAGGACGAGCGGGATGACGGTCCGTTCGTCGTGCGTGTAGGCGCGGGCGGTGTCCAGCCGGGTCGCGGTGTCGCCGCCCACCAGGGCCGAGGAGCCGGGCACGGCGTGCACCGCGTCCCTGACCTGCTCGATGGTGTGTTCGGCGGCTTTGCTGTCGGGCGGGTCGGTGAGCACGGCCTTGAGATGCACCCAGTCGCCGGACCGCTGCGGGTCCAGGACGCGGGCGACGCCATGGGTGCGTTCGAGTGCCGCGGTGACCTCGGTCGTACGGTCGGCGGCGGCGTAGACGTCGAAGGGGGAGGCGGAGCCGGCCGGGAAGTGCCGGGCCACGACGCTCTGGCCGACGACGGACTCCTGGGTGGTGGTGAACGAGTCCGCCTGCGTCAGTCCGGTGCGCAGACCGAGGCCGCCGAGGGCGCAGGCGGCCAGCGCGACGGCTCCGACGAGCCAGATGGTGCGCGGACGGCGGGCCACCCAACGGGCGATGCGCCCCCAGACGCCGTGTTCCTCGTCCGTGGTGGTGTCGGCGCCGGCGCGCGGCACGAACGGCCAGAACAGCCAGCGGCCGAGGATCACCAGCAGGGCGGGGAGCAGGGTGGTCATGGCGAGATAGGCGACGACGATCCCGACGGCCGCCACCGGGCCGAGACCGCGGGTGGAGTTCATGCGCGCGGCGAGCAGGCAGAGCAGGCCGAGTGTGACAGTGGTGGCGGAGGCCAGGATCGCGGGCAGCGAGCGGCGCAGCGCGAGCGCCATCGCCTCGTGGCGGTTGGCGTGGTGGCGCAGCTCCTCGCGGTAGCGGGCGATGAGCAGCAGGGCGTAGTCGGTGCCCGCGCCGAAGACGAGGACGGTCAGCACGCTGGCGCTCTGGCCGTTGACGACGAGTCCGGCGTGGGTGGCCAGCAGATAGACGACCGCGTTGGCCAGGGCCGCGCTCAGGCCCACGGACAGGAGCGGGACGAGCCAGAGGACGGGGCTGCGGTAGGTCAGCAGCAGGACGAGGGCGACGACGGCGATGGTGGCCAGCAGCAGGGGTCCGTCGACGCCGCCGAAGACACCGGCGAGGTCGGCGGCCGAGCCGCCGGGTCCGGTGACGTCGACCTGGAGGCCGCCCGGGGCGCCCGTACGGGCCTGGTGACGCATGTCCTTGACGTGGTCGACGAGTTGGTTGAAGCCGTCGTCGCCGTGCATGGTCAGCGGGACCGTGAGAAGCAGCGCCTTGCGGTCCTGGGAGGCGGCGACGGGCGCGAGGGCGCCGTCGCTGTAGTGGCCGAAGCGGGCGCGGTCCGCGTCGGCCTTCGCCCGGTCCTCGGCGGTGACGGCGCCGTCGCGGGAGTAGACCACCACCGCCGGCAGGGTGTTGCCGACGCCGAAGTGGTGCTTGCCCGCCTCGAAGGCGAGGGTGGACTCGGCGCTCTTGGGCAGCCAGGCGGTGGCGTCGTTGCTCTGGGCCGAGGTGAGCTTGGACCCCAGCGGCCCCGCCACGAAGGCGAGTAAGAGCCACAGCAGCAGGACCGCCCACTTGGTGCGGGAGCCCGCGGGCCAGACCGCGAGCCGCTTCCAGACCGGCATCGGTGTTTCCTTTCCCGACCCGCCCGGTGAGGCGGGGTTGTGGAGGTACGAAGGTGCGAAGGTGCGAGGCAGGTACGGGAGGTGCCGGCCGGCTGGGCCGTCCCCTCCCCGCCCGGGGGACGGCGGGGAAGGGACGGCGGGGTGAACCCCCGCCGGTCAGCCGGCGGCCTCGGCGGGGGTCTCGGTGGCGGTGCCGCCCCAGCCGCGCTGTTCGAGCACGACGTCCTTGAGGAACAGGGAGGCGGCGAAGCCCACGGCGAGGATCACCGCGGCGGTCAGGAAGACCGGGCTGAGCGCATGTGCGTAGGCCTGGGCCAGTCCGTCGCGCAGGCTTTGCGGTTGGTGCTTGAGCCACTCGGGGCCGATGGACCCGCCCGACGGCAGACGGCTCGCGTCCTTCGCCGAGAGATACCGGGGGATCTCGTGGCCCAGCCGGTGGTTGAGGATCGTCGCGAACACGGAGACACCGAAGGAGGTGCCGAGCATCCGGCTGAAGGTGACCGTGGAGGTCGCGGCCCCCATGTCGCGGGGCGGCGCGGCGTTCTGCACGGCGACGACGACCACCTGCTGGGACAGGCCCGCGCCGACGCCGAGCAGGAACATGTAGAAGCCGGAGGTGACTCTGCCGGTGTCGGCGTCCATGGTGGAGAGCAGGTAGGCGGCGATGCCGGAGACGGCCATGCTGGCGACCGGGAACCACTTGTAGCGGCCGCTCTTGGCGACGGCGCCGCCGACCCCGAAGGAGGCGATCATCAGGCCGAACATCATCGGGAGCAGCAGCAGGCCGGAGTTGGTGGCCGTGGCGCCCGAGGAGATCTGCAGATACAGCGGCAGGAAGAAGACGAGACCGAAGCCGGTCAGGCCCGCGACCAGGGACACGAGGTTGCAGATGTCGAAGGTCGAGTCGCGGAACAGATGCAGCGGGATGACAGGCTCGGCGGCCCGGCGCTCCACGACGACCCAGGCCACCAGCAGGGCGAGGGCGCCGGTGAAGAGCCCGATCACCACCGGGGAGCCCCAGGCGTACCTGGTGCCCGCCCAGTTGGCGGCCAGGACGAGGGCGACGAGTCCGCCGGACAGCAGCAGCATGCCGAGGTAGTCGATGCGCGGACGCTCCACGTGCGTACGGCCCTTGAGGAAGACCGCGACGAGCGCGAAGGCCACCGCTCCGATGGGCAGGTTGACGTAGAAGACCCAGCGCCAGGTGAGGTGGTCGGAGAAGAAGCCGCCCGCGAGCGGCCCGCCGATGGCGGACAGGGCGAAGACGCCTGCCGAGTACCCCTGGTACTTGGCGCGTTCGCGGGGGCTGAACAGATCGCCGGTGAGGGCGAACATCGCGGCCATCACTCCGCCGCCGCCGATGCCCTGCACCACCCGGAAGACGATGAGCTGGGTCATGCTCTGGGCCGCGCCGCAGGCCGCGGAACCGGCCAGGAAGACGACGGTGGAGGCGAGGAACACCGGCTTGCGGCCGAGGAGATCGCCCAGTTTGCCGGCGAGCGGCATCACCGCGCTGGTGGCGAGGATGTAGGCCGCGCCGACCCAGCCGATGCGGTCGAGTCCGCCGAGGTCGCCGACGATCGTCGGCACCGCGGTGGCCACGATGGAGGAGTCGAGGGTGGCCATCAGCATCGCGAACAGCAGACCGAAGTAGACGAGCATCACCTGCTGATGGGTCATGGTCGGCGTCGCCTGCGATGCGATGGCACCGTCGCGCGCCTCGTGGGCGGTGGACACGGGCAGCCCCCTGGAACGAAGGATTTATTTGACAATTGCACATACGTGCCAAAGTCAATTACATGCCTTCAGCATAGAACTGCCTAAGTCACACGTCAACGGCTACCATGGGGACATGACCAAGCCCGTGGACTCGACCTCCTCCTACGACGCCTCCGAGGCCGCCCCCACGGCCCCCCTGACCGACCACGACCCCGAGCCGGATCCGGCGTTGGTCGCCGTCGAGCGCGCCATGGTCCGCATCCGGCGCAACCAGACCAAGCGGACCCTGGGCCGCTTCGTGACGAGTCGGCTCGACCGGTCCATCGACCTGACGCACACCGTCGTGGTCGACGCCGTCGAGGAGGAACCCGAGGAGCCGGGCCAGGAGGTGACGGTGGGTCTGGTCGCCGAACGCCTCGCCGTGGACCCCTCACGGGCGAGCCGGCTGGTGGCGGCGAGTGTCGAGGCGGGCTATGTGCGGCGGGTGCCGTCACAGGCCGACAGCCGGCGCGCCTGCCTGGAGCTGACCGAGGCGGGACACGACCTGGCCGCCCTGGCGCACCAGGTGCGCCAGGAGTACTTCGGCGAGATCATGCAGGACTGGTCCGCCAGGGACCGCAAGGACTTCGCCCGGCTGCTGAGCAAGTTCGCGGGCGTCCCCGTCCGCAGCCAGTACGCCTACGACCCGGCCGAGGACGGCGAGGACGAGCACGCCGGAAACTGACCGGCCGGACACACGAACGCGCCGCCGGGGATGGAGCTCCCCGGCGGCGCGTCGGTGCCTCCTCCGGTGCGCCGCGCCCTAGAGGGCTGATGAAGATCTTGGTGAGGGGCTGTCCGGCCGTTAGGCCGGGCAGCCCCTGTTCGCTATGCGGTGGCCGGGGCGAGTTGCCAGCG
>NZ_JBIAXT010000017.1:0-174635 GCF_042896945.1 Streptomyces sp. NPDC001222 | reverse complement strand
CTCAGGCTTTCCTCCGGGCGCTTCCCTTCGGTGTTCCCGACTCTATCAGATCTTTTCTCGACCCGATTTCCTCGGCGCTTTCCAGGTTCCCGCTCTCGCGTTTCCCTTTCCGGCTTTCCAAACTCTATCAGTGTTTTTCCGTCTCTCTGACCGCCGTTCTGCAGACATGCAGAAAGGATCCCGAGATAGGATCTGACAAGTTGGGTGCTGCCGGGCAGCGACGCGTGGTCGCGTCACCCGCCCCCAGGCAGGGATACGACTGTACACGCACCCACGCCGCGGTGCAAATCAACCGGGCCGCGTCCCGCGGTCCGTCACCCCCTACGTCTCATGCGGAACCGTCACTTCATATGACATACGCTGCTGCCCAGTGCGCCGTCCGGGACAGGCAGTGACGTCCCATCCAGATCTCCACCCCTGGGAGGCTTCCCATGACCACCGTGACGTCCCCTCTTGCTGGGCATGCGATCGGACTTGCCGCAGTGCCCGACCCCGTCTTCGCCGGAGCGATGGTCGGGCCCGGCATGGCGATCGACCCCGTGCGTGAGCCCGTGGAGGCCGTCTCCCCCGTGGACGGGATCATCGTCTCGCTCCATCCCCACGCCTTCGTCGTGGTCGACGGAGAGGGACACGGCGTGCTGACCCACCTGGGCATCGACACCGTGCAACTGAACGGCGAGGGTTTCGAGCTGCTGGTCAACAAGGGCGACACCGTCGCCCGTGGTCAGGCCATCGTGCGCTGGAACCCGGCCGCCGTGGAGCAGGCCGGCAAGTCCCCGGTGTGCCCCATCGTGGCTCTGGAAGCCACGGCCGACGCCCTCTCCGGCCTCCGTGAGGACGGCGATGTGAAGGCGGGCGACCAGCTCTTCGCCTGGCAGTGAGGCCCCTGCCGTGGTGAACGGCACGACAGACAACCATCGCGGTGGCGGGGAAGCCGCACGATTCGGAGACGGGTGAGATGGAGACAACGCTGCGAGGCGTCGGTGTGAGCCACGGTGTGGCGATCGGCGAGGTCCGGCACATGGGAACGGCGGTGCTGGAACCGCCGGCGAAGCAGATCCCCGCCGAGGAAGCGGAGCGCGAGCAGGGGCGCGCACGCCAGGCCGTCGAAGCCGTGGCAGCCGACCTGACCGCGCGCGGCAATCTGGCCGGTGGCGAAGCACAGGCCGTGCTGGAGGCCCAGGCCCTGATGGCCCAGGACCCCGAGCTGATGGCGGACGTGGACCGTCGTATAGCCGTGGGCAGCACCGCGGAGCGCGCCGTGTACGACGCGTTCGCCGCGTACCGGGAGCTGCTGGCCGGCGCCGGGGAGTACCTTGCCGGGCGCGTGGCCGACCTGGACGACGTGCGGAACCGTATCGTCGCCCGTCTTCTCGGGGTTCCCATGCCGGGTGTCCCGGACAGCGACGAGCCGTACGTCCTCGTCGCCCGTGACCTTGCGCCTGCCGATACGGCGCTGCTGGATCCGGCCCTGGTGCTCGGCTTCGTCACCGAGGAAGGCGGGCCGACCAGCCACAGTGCAATCCTGGCGCGCGCTCTGGGCGTCCCCGCCGTTGTGGCGCTGCCGGGTGCGGGCGAGCTGGGCGAGGGCACGATGATCGCCGTCGACGGCAGCACCGGCGACATCTTCGTGAACCCGAGCGACGAGAAGAAGGCTCAGCTCCGCGCGGCGGCCGCCGCGCGGAAGGCCGCCCTTGCGGCCTCCAGCGGACCGGGAGCCACCGCGGACGGGCACAAGGTGCCCCTGCTCGCGAACGTCGGCGGTCCCGCGGACGTGCCGGCCGCCGTCGAGGCCGGTGCCGAGGGTGTCGGTCTGTTCCGCACGGAGTTCCTGTTCCTGGACGACAGCAAGAACGCACCGTCCGAGGAGAAGCAGGTCGAGTCCTACCGGCAGGTTCTGGAGGCCTTCCCCGAGGGCCGTGTGGTCGTGCGTGTGCTCGATGCCGGTGCGGACAAGCCGCTGGACTTCCTGACTCCGGCCGACGAGCCGAACCCGGCGCTGGGCGTGCGGGGTCTGCGGACGCTGCTGGACCACCCGGAGGTGCTGCGCACGCAGCTGACCGCCCTCGCGAAGGCTGCCGAGGGGCTGCCGGTCTATCTCGAGGTCATGGCGCCGATGGTCGCCGATCGCACCGACGCGAAGGCGTTCGCCGACGCGTGCCGTGAGGCGGGGCTGCAGGCGAAGTTCGGCGCGATGGTGGAGATTCCTTCGGCCGCGCTGCGGGCGCGCTCGATTCTGCAGGAGGTCGAGTTCCTGTCCCTCGGGACGAACGACCTCGCGCAGTACACGTTCGCCGCGGACCGGCAGGTGGGTGCGGTCTCGCGTCTGCAGGACCCGTGGCAGCCCGCGCTGCTCGACCTGGTCGCGCTGTCCGCCGAGGCGGCCAAGGCCGAGGGCAAGAGCTGTGGTGTGTGCGGCGAGGCCGCCTCGGACCCGCTGCTGGCGTGCGTGCTGACCGGCCTGGGTGTCACCTCCTTGTCGATGGGTGCGGCGTCGATTCCGTATGTACGGGCCACGCTGGCGAAGTACACGCTGGCGCAGTGCGAGCGTGCCGCGGCGGCCGCGCGTGCGGCCGACACTGCCGACGACGCGCGCAAGGCGGCTCAGGCGGTGCTGTCCGGCGAGTAGCCGGGGCGCGTCAAAGCGTCGATCTTCGTGTGGCCGGGGCGCTCCACCTGTGGGTGGGGCGCCCTTCGCCCGTTCAGGTCCTCAATGAGGGTGTCCGGTCATGGGTGGATCGTCGCCCAGGTCGGGTGGGGTGCTGTAGTCGACGCCCGATTCGGGCGCGACCAGGTCGCCGGACTCGACGTCGGTGCAGTAGGCGTCGAAGACCTCTCCGGCGGTGAGCGGTTCCAGCCGCTCACCACGCAGGCGCCAGCCGTAGACGCGGTCCGTCCCGTCGGGTGCGGTGGTGCGCATGACGAGTCCGCCGGCCGCGTGGGTGGCGATGCCCAGGGCCAGGACGGTGGTGAATTCGAGGGCCTCCGTCTCGTCGATGCGATTTGTGCCGTCGGGGTCCTCGTCCGAGTGGAGCACCGCGACCAGGGTTTCGGGCTGTGCCGACACACTGCAGACGAGGTGGCGGTGGCCCGGGCTCGCGGTGTCGAGGATGCGGGTGAGGAGTCGCGAGGCATGGGCGAAAGCGGCGTGTCCGATGTCCTCCCCGCAGGAGGCGCAGACCCCGAGGTGGGCCAGCACGGTCCTGGCGTACTGCCAGGTGGCCTGGCGGACGGCTTCGTCGACAAGGTCCGGGACCAGCTCGTCCAGCGACTGGCCCTCGTACGGGACGGCCGCTCCGGTGGCGGCGAGTTCCGCCGTGAAGCGGGTGCGGCTGGACGGGGCGTCGGGTTCCAGGCCGCTGTCCGCGCAGAACTCCGCGTACTCCTCCGGGTCGAAGAGGGCGACCGTAGTGTGGCTGCCCTGGGCGGCAAGGGTCCTGAGCAGGCCTTCCACCTGCTGGAGATAGGTCGCGTGGTCGTCGAAGGTGAAGGTGCGGTAGCGCCGCATCGCGACGAAGTCGTCTTCGTCGGTCAGCAGGCCGATGGTGCCGGCGATCTCGCGGCGCAGAACACGTCGCATGGTCCGGTGCTCGGTGTGTGTCATGACTCCCCCTACTAACAGTCGATCTGCCATCACACACAGTAATGAGCGCCACTGACAACGCCCGCCGGTCGCGGTGACCGGCGGGCGACGGGCGGCGCCGCACCGCGGCCTGGGCGCAGTGCGTGCGGCGAGGTGCGTCAGGCGCGTTTGCGGGCCAGGTCCTCGTAGAAGCGGAGCAGGTCGAGGTCGTCGATCGAGCCGGGATTGACGGCCTTGTCCAGCGGGGTCCCCTGCATCAGACGCTTGACCGGGACCTCGATCCGCTTGCCCGTGAGGGTGTGCGGAACGCCTGGGACCTCGATGATCTCGTCGGGGATGTGGCGCGGCGAGAGCTGTTCGCGGATGGTCCGCTTGATGCGGTCCAGCAACGGGTCGTCCAGGACGGCTCCGGGGGTCAGATGCACGAAGAGGGGCATCCAGTAGCCCCCGTCGGGCCGCTCGACGCCGATGACCAGGGACTCCTTGATCTCCGGCAGGCGCTCGACGGCCTCGTAGATGTCGGCGGAGCCCATGCGCACGCCCTGACGGTTGAGCGTGGAGTCCGACCGGCCGTGGATGATCACGGAGCCGCGGGAGGTGAGCGTGATCCAGTCGCCGTGGCGCCAGACTCCCGGATACGTGTCGAAGTAGCTCTCGCGGTAGCGGCTGCCGTCGGGGTCGTTCCAGAATCGGATCGGCATGGAGGGCATGGGCTTCGTGACGACCAGTTCGCCGACCTCGTCGATGACCGGGTTGCCGTCGGGGTCCCAGGACTGCAGGTCGGTGCCGAGGCCGGGGGCCTGGAGTTCGCCGATGTACACCGGGAGGGTCGGTACGGCTCCGGCGAAGCAGGAGCACACGTCGGTGCCGCCGCTGACGGAGGCGATCCACAGATCGTCACGGACCTCGTCGTGCAGCCAGCTGAAGCCGTCCGGCGGCAGCGGGGAACCAGTGGTGGCCACGCACTGCACCCGGGAGAGGTCATAGTCGCGCGCCGGGCGCACACCCGCCTTGCGGCAGGCCATGACGTAGGCCGCGGAGGTCCCGAAGAGGGTGGCTCCGGTGCGTTCGGCGACGCGCCACTGGGCGCCCGTGTCGGGATGGCCGGGGCTGCCGTCGTAGAGGACGATCGTGGTGCCCGTCAGAAGACCGGAGACGAGGAAGTTCCACATCATCCAGCCGGTGGACGTGTACCAGAAGAAGCGGTCCTCGGGGCCGAGGTCGCAGTGCAGGCCCAGCTGCTTGAGGTGCTCGACCAGGATGCCGCCCTGGGACTGGACGATGGCCTTGGGCAGGCCGGTCGTGCCCGAGGAGTACAGCACCCACAACGGGTGGTCGAACGGCACCTGCTCGAAGACGGGCTCGGTGTCCGCCGAGGTCAGGGCCGACCAGTCCAGGGCACCTTCGGGGGCCTCGGAGCCGAGCAGGGGGATGTGGACGACGGCGCGCAGGGTGGGCAGTTCACGGCGCAGCTCGGCGAGGATCTCGCGGCGGTCGTGTTCCTTACCGCCGTAGCGGTAGCCGTCGACGGCGAACAGGACGACTGGTTCGACCTGCTGGAAGCGGTCCAGGACGCTGCGCGCGCCGAAGTCAGGCGCGCAGGAGGTCCACACCCCGCCGACGGCGGCCGTGGCGAGGAGGGCGACGACGGCCTGCGGGATGTTGGGGAGGTACCCGCTGACGCGGTCTCCCGGGCGTACGCCGAGGGCGCGCAGTTCAGCAGCCAGCGAGCCGACCTGGCGCCGCAGCTCGGACCAGGTGACCGGGCGGAGCTCATGGGTCTCGTCGATCGCGAGGAGGGCCGGTTCGTCGGCGCGGGTGGCCGCGGCGCGGAGGGCGTGTTCGGCGTAGTTGAGTGTCGCCCCGGGGAACCATTCGGCGCCCGGCATGGAGCGGTCGCCGAGCACGCGCGCGTACGGGGTGGAGAACCGTACGTCGAACCACTCCGTGACGGCCTTCCAGAAGGTGCCCGGCTCGTCCACCGACCAGCGGTGCAGGGCCGTGTAGCCGCCCTCGGAGGGGGCACCGTGGTGTTCGGCCGCCCAGGCCTGGAACCTGGTGATCTGGGCCCGGGCGATGCGGTCGGCGTCGGGCCGCCAGAGCGGCGTGGGGTTCGCTGAGGTCATGGGGCGGCTCCCGGACTGTACGCGTCGTGTGCGTGAGTCGCGCACGTGCTGGGTTGTGCGCGTTACGCGGCTGACACGGACGATGCCATGTGATCGACTTCTGCACCAGGGTGTGCCCCACATAGTTGGCATCGTGAAGCTGTGCTCCTAGCACGGGTGAACGACAGTTGAACGGCGCCCCCATATGGGGACATCGATGACAGGGTGAGGAGTATGGACGGTCGTGACCTGGTGCGTTCGGTGAAGGCGGTCGGTTCGGGGGGTGCGGTGCAGGGCCTTCGCACCGTACGGGCCGCGTGGCGCAGGAGGCGTACCGACGCCACCGGGTTGCCGCGACGAGGAGCGGAGCGGGCGCGGGTGCCGGGTCTCGTGCAGAGTGCGGAGCCCGGTCCCGGTGGTGGTGTCGTGCGGTTCGCCCGGACCGAGCTGCGGATCACGGTCGCCGTGAACGGGGCGGTGTTCTGGGGCTGGGACGGGGCGGAGCCGGAGCCGTCGTACGCGCTGGCGGGCCGCTGTCCGGAGCCGGACCCGCGGGCCCTGCTGGAGCCTGACAAGGACGGCGGCTGGCGGGTCGTGGCGGAGCGTGTCACGGTCGTGGTCTCGCGGCACGGCGCGATCGAGGTGCGCACTCCGGGCGGGGTGACCCTGCGCCGGGATCTGCCGCCCCGCTGGTGGGAGCCCGCGGAGGGAGGCGCTGCGCGCTGGATGCAGCGGTCCGAGGTGGCCGCGGACGCCCGGTTCTTCGGGTTGGGCGGACGGGCTGCGGGCCCGCGGTTGCGGGACGGGAGGTACCGGTTGTGGAACACGGACCCGGGCCGGCCCTTCGGGCCCGGCGACGACCCGCTGTACATCACCATGCCGGTGCAGATGGTGGTCGCCGACGCAGGTACTCACCTCATGTTCCTCGACACGTCGTGGGACGGCACGGTGACCCTGCGCGAGGGCGAGGAGGGCGCGGGTTCCGGGCACGACCGGGCGGGCACCTGCGAGGTGCGGATGGACGGCGGGCCGCTGCGCTGCTGGGTGATGGTGGGCGCCCCCGCGCGCGTACTGCTCGTCTGGGCGTCGCTGACCGGGGCGCCGGCCGTGCCGCCCACGTGGGCCTTGGGGCACCATCACGCACGGTGGGGCTTCGGCAGTGAGCAGGAGGTGCGGCGGATCGTCACGGGTTATCAGGAGCACGACCTCCCGCTCGATGCCGTCCATCTGGACATCGATCACTACGACGCCCACCGGGTGTTCACGGTCGACCGGGAACGCTTCCCGGAGCTGCCGCTGCTCGCCGAGGAGCTGATCCGGCGCGGCGTCCGCCTGGTCTCGATCGTGGACCCGGCGGTCCGGGCCGAGCCCGGCGAGCCGGTGTTCGACAGCGGGAACGCCGAGGACGCGTTCGTGCGGGACGCCTCGGGCCGGGTGGTCGAAGGGGTGGTGTGGCCCGGGGAGGTGGTCTACCCGGACTTCACGCACGGGCGCGTACGGCAGTGGTGGGGCCGGCTCCTGGAGGAGCGTCGCGCGCAGGGCTTCGCGGGTCTGTGGCTCGACATGAACGAGCCGGTGTCGTTCACGGCCTTCGGGGAGAAAACCCTGCCCCGCTCGGCCCGGCACGCGCTGGAGGGCCGTGGGGGCGACCACCGGGAGGCGCACAACGTGTATGCGCTGTGCATGGCCCGGGCCGGGTACGAGGGCCTGCGGGATCTGACTCCCGAGGAGAGACCCTTCGTGTTCTCGCGCTCGGGCTGGGTGGGGATGCAGCGCTACGGGGGGACCTGGTCCGGGGACGTGGCCACGGGGTGGGCCGGGCTGCGCGCCTCGCTGTCCCTGGTGCTGGGACTCGGCCTGTGCGGAGTGCCGTACTCGGGGCCGGACGTGGGCGGCTTCGACGGAAGCCCGTCGCCCGAGCTGTATCTGCGCTGGTTCCAGCTGGCCTCGTACCTGCCGCTGTTCCGTACGCATGCGAGCATCCGGGCCGGGCGCCGCGAACCCTGGGAGTTCGGTGACGACGTCCTGGGGCACGCGCGCGTGGCGCTCGCCGAACGGCGCCGTCTGCTGCCGTACTTCGTCACGCTGGCCCATCTGGCCCGCCGCACGGGGGCGCCCTATGTCCGGCCGCTGTGGTGGGGCGCGCCCGAGGACCGGGCGCTGCGGGACTGCGAGGACGCCTTCCTCCTCGGCGACAGTCTCCTGGTGGCGCCGGTGCTGGATCCCGGCGCTGAGCGGCGGACGGTGCTGCTGCCGCGGGGGCGCTGGTACGAGACGGCGACGGAGGAGGCGTATCAGGGGCCGGGCCCGGTGGTGGTCGATGTCTCCAAGGCGCGGATCCCGGTGTTCGCACGCGCCGGTGCCGTGCTGCCCGTGCGCGGTGAGGACGGTGGTGTGGAGCTCGAGGTCTGGGCGCCGGCGCGCGGAAGGTCCGGGGGCGGGTTGGTGGTGCCGGACCCGGGCGACGGCTGGGACGAACCGGAGGCCGAACGCTATGTGACGCGCTGGAAGGGCCGTCGGCTCGTGGTGCGGCGGGACGGCCGGGAAGGCCGGACCGAGCCCGTGTATCCGGTACGCGTGCGGGGACTCGGCCGCGGGTGACGCGGGGCGGGACGCGCGCGTAGGCGCCTCCGGGTGGGGACGGGGGGCGGGACGGCTCGGGTGCCGTCCCGTCGTCGGCTCACATGTAGCGGCCCTCGAACCAGCCCTGCACGGCGAGTGTGTGCAGCGGAAAGGCGAGTTGGGCCGGCCGGCGCAGAAGGTGCCAGCCCGTCGTCTCGTCCGTGCCGACGGACGGCGGCAGGTCGGCTGCCGGTCGCTCGGGCAGGAGTCCGAAGAGCAGCAGATGGCCGTCGGGTGAGCTCATCGCGTCGACGAGCCGCACGTCGCGGCCCGCCGCGTCGATGCCGGTCTCCTCTTTGAGCTCGCGGACGACCGCATGCCGCCAGTCCTCGCGGTGGTCGATGAACCCGCCGGGCAACGCGACGCCGCCGCGGGCGGGAGGGATGGTCCGGGTGATGACGATCAGGGCGGTGCCTTGGGCGTCGTACACGGGCTGGAGAGCCACCGCGACGGGCAGCGGATTGCGGTAGGCCACCGTGTCACAGGCGGTGCAGGTACGGGGCCAGCCGGAGATGCCCTCTCCGTAGGGCGCCCCGCAGCTCGAGCAGTGGGAGCCGGGCACGGAGTCGGCGGATGGGAACGGGGATTCGGACACGGGCGGACTGTATCCGATGACACGGAGGGCGTCTGCCCTGGCAGGGCGGCGGTTCTTCGCGACGCCTCCCGGATTCCGGGAGCCCGTGGCACACTGCATTTCTGACGTATCGTCAGAAATTTGCCGGGAGGCGCCATGCCACGTGAACTCACGCCTGTGGTGCCCGGATGGTTCGCCGGCGACGAGGAAGACTTCCGCCTCGTCGGCACGCGCTGCGCCGCGTGCGGCTCGGTGTACTTTCCGCGCGAGGACGTCCTGTGCCGGAATCCCGGCTGCGCGGGCGGCGACCTGCTCGCAGTGCCCCTCTCGGGAATCGGGCGGATCTGGTCGTACACCGACGCCCGCTATCGGCCTCCGTCACCCTATGTGACGAATGTGGAACTTCCGTGGGAGCCCTACGCGTTGGTCGCGGTGGAACTGGAAGCAGAGCGGATCGTGGTGCTCGGGCAAGCCGTTCCGGGAGTGACCGTCGCCGATCTGGCGGTGGGCATGGAGATGCGGGTCGTACCCGGCGTGCTCTACGAGGACGCGGGGACGACCTGGACGACCTGGCACTGGCGGCCGACGGGGGTGGCGGCATGACGGACGATGTGGCGGTGCTCGGTGCGGGTCTGCACCCCTGGGGCAAATGGGGGCGGAGCTTCGTCGAGTACGGGACGGTGGCGGCGCGTGCGGCGCTCGCCGACGCGGGGATCGACTGGCCGGACGTCGGCTCGATCGTGGGTGCCGCCACGGTACGGGGCGGCTATCCGGGTCATGTGGCGGGGGCGACGTTCGCCAAGGCCCTGGGCTGGCAGGGTGCTCGGGCCACGACCGTGTACGCGGCCTGCGCGTCAGGGGCTCAGGCCGTCAACGCGGCGCGGGCCCAGATCCTTGCGGGGCTCGCGGACGTGGTGCTGGTGGTCGGTGCGGAGTCGGCACCCAAGGGTTTCTTCCGGCCGGCGGGCGGCGACCGGCCCGACGATCCCGATTGGCTGAGGTTCCGGGTCCTGGGGGCGACGAATCCGACGTACTTCGGGCTGTACGCACGCCGCCGCATGGTGCTCCACGGGGACACGGTCGACGACTTCGCCCAGGTCAAGGTGAAGAACGCGGCGGTGGGTGCGCTCAATCCGTACGCCCGCTACCGCAAGCGGGTCACCCTCGACGAGGTCGCCGCCTCGGCCGTCGTCGCCGACCCACTGCGGCTGCTCGACATCTGTGCGACCTCGGACGGCGGCGCGGCACTCGTGCTGTCGAGCATGGAGTTCGCACACCGGCAAGGTGCGCCGGGGCCGGTGCGCATCCGGGCGGTGTCCACGGTGACACCACGCTTTCCCAACATCGTGCTGGATCTGCCGGACATCGCGACGGACTCGGCCGTGGCGATGGAACCGCCCGGCGAGACGTTCCGCGCCTCGATCGCGCGCACGGCCTACGAGGAGGCGGGCATCGGGCCGGAGGACCTCTCCCTCGCCGAGGTCTACGACCTGTCCACGGCCCTGGAGTTGCAGTGGTACGAGGATCTGGGGCTGTGCGCGGAGGGCGAGGCGGCGAAGCTGCTGCGTGAAGGCGCGACGACGCTCGGCGGACGCATACCCGTCAACGTCAGCGGCGGCCTGGCGTCTTTCGGGGAGGCGGTGCCGGCACAGGCGATCGCCCAGGTGTGCGAATTGACCTGGCAGTTGCGGGGAGACACGGGTGACCGGCAGGTGGCGGGAGCCCGGGTCGGGATCAGTGCGAATCAAGGCCTGTTCGGGCATGGCTCCGCGGTGATCGCTGTGAGGTGATCCCCACCGGCAGATCACCGCGTGTCGGCTCGCCAATGCATGGGACCTCCGTGCCCCGGCGGGCGAGCGGCAGGCCTGGTGGCCCGCAGAATCGTTCCGCCGACGCCTCGCACATATGCGAAGGCCGTTTGCGGCTATTCACACGCTCCGTGACCACCTGGGAATCCTGTGTGAACAGGTCATGAACTGGGCCTCCGGACGCGCCGGCGGCGCCATCATGCTCCCGTGCCCTCCTGGACGGATACTCTCCGCTTCGCCTTCCAGCCGGTGGTCAATCTGACGACGGGAGGGGTCACCGCGCTGGAGATCCTCGCACGCCCGGAGACCGGCGACGTCCTGGCTCAGGCCCGCCGGGACCCCGAACTCGACGGAAACCTGGCCGCGTTGGCGATCCGAGCTGCGGCGCGGATGGAAGCGCTGCTGCCCCTGCACGTCAACGTGTTCGCCGGGACCCTCGCCGACCTCGGGGGCCTCGCCGCACTGCGGGATGCCGTGCGCGAGGCGGGGCGGCTGCCCTGGGAGGTGACGGTCGACGTCGGACCGCCCTACACGCATGTGCCGCACCGGGCGCTGCTGGAGGCCGTCGCCGTACTGCGCGGGGAGGGCTTCCGGATCTGCGCGGACGGAATCGGCGACGGTGACGTACCGCTGAGGGTGCTCTCGGACCTGGCACCGGACCTGATGAAACTCGACGTGTCCCTGGTGACACGGCCGGCCGTGGTGCGGGCCATGCACACGCTGTGCGAGGAACTGGGCGCGCTGCTGTCGATCGAGGGGGTGGAGACCGAGCGGCAGTACGCGGCCGTGGTGACGGCCGGGGCCCAGTTGGCTCAGGGGGAACTCTTCGCGCCCCCGTCCCGGCTCCCCGTTGCGGACGTATACCTTCCGACGCTGTCCAGCGCGGTGCCGTCCACGCAGCGCACCGGGCCATCGGTGCGGCAGTTTCTGCGACCGGCCGCGCTGCTGCCGGCGACGGCCTCGGCCGGACAGGTGCGGGCGCTGCTCACCGGCTCCCCCGACGTGTCCGGGGTGCTGCTGGTCGACCCGGCCGGGGTGCCGCTCCGTTCGGTGCACCGTTCGCGCTTCCTGCTGTCGATGTCGGGACGTTACGGGCATGCGCTGTACGCCGACCGGCCCGCGGCGAAGCTCGGCGACCCGCCGCGTGCGGTCGGGGTCGACGCCACGGCGTGGGAGGTGCTCGACGTGGTGGCGGACGGAGAACGGGACCGCACCTCGGACGACGTCGCGGTGGTCGACCACCACGGGCGGTGCGTGGGGGTCGTCCGGCTCGCTGATCTTGTACGTGCGCTGGCCGAGAGCCAGGTCGAGGAGGCGGCGGGGCTCAATCCGCTGACTCGGCTGCCCGGTTCGGACGCGATCACCGGCGAGGTGGACCGGCGCATCGCAGACGGGCGGATGTTCGCGCTGAGCTGGCTCGACGTCGACCACTTCAAACAGGTCAACGACGGGGCGGGGTTCGCCGCCGGGGACGAGCTGATCCGTGCGGTGGGGCAGGCGTTGCAGGGCGCCGCGTCCGGGAGCACACGCGTGGGGCACATCGGCGGCGACGACTTCCTGGTGCTCGCGGATCCGGAGGGCCTCGATCCGCTGGCCGAGTCGATGCTGGACGCGCCGTGGTCGGCCGGCGGACGTGCCGTCACCCTCTCACTGGCCACGGTGCTGTGCCCGCCCGGCAGTGTCACCGACCACCGCCAGGCGGCCGCCTGCCTCGCACCGCTCAAGCAGGCCGCCAAGGCGCTGAGCGGCGCCAGTTGGGTGCTGGGCCGGGCCGGTCTGTCGGGTCATGAGATACGCCGCGGTTCATCGGGGGCCCGGGCCGAGGCCGGCCAACCGGCCTGGGGCTGACCCTCACCCCGGCCCGGCGGTCCGCGACGCGTGCCGACCGGTCCGGTGGTCCCCGGCCCGGTGGCGGCCTCAGGACGCCTTGGGACGCCGGTCCGTGAGGGTCGGCCGCAACCGTTGCCGTCACCGACCTTGACGCTCTGTGGGTGCCGGTGAACACTTCCGGATGTCAGTCGGCATCGCCGTTTTCAGGCGTATTCATGTGATGCGCCCCTGAGGCCCCGCCTCCGCATGGGCCGTCCCCCACCGGGCGATTCCGCTGCACAGGCACGCTCGTCGCTGACGCCGGGCTGGGCGCGGGACCCGCCCTGCCTTCGGCTGAAGTCGCCAAGGGACACGCACCCTGCACGGAGGACGGACTCGGGGCGGGACCGCCCCGGGCGAGGGCCCAGGAGCCGCCATGACCCATGGAAGCATCATCTTCGGCGAGTTGATCGGAACAGCGATCCTCATCCTGTTCGGCGCGGGTGTCTGCGCCGCCGTCACGCTCAACCACTCCAAGGCCCAGGGCGCGGGCTGGGTCGTCATCGCCTTCGGCTGGGGCTTCGGCGTGCTGGCCGGCGCCTACACCGCCGCCCCGAAGTCGGGCGGACACCTCAACCCGGCGGTGACCCTCGGTCTCGCCATCGCCGGCATCACCCGATGGGGCGACGTGCCGTACTACCTGCTGGGTCAGATGGCGGGCGCGATCCTCGGCGCCGTGCTGACCTGGCTGCTCTACTTCGCCCAGTTCCAGGCCAACGCCGAGGAGGACAAGGCGCTGCCCACGCTCGGGATCTTCTCCACGGCTCCCGAGATCCGCAATCCGGCCGCCAACCTGATCACCGAGATCATCGCGACCATGGGGCTGGTGCTGCCGATCCTGTTCTTCGGCAAGAACCTCGGCACCGGCATCGGCCCGATACCCGGCACGACCGCGTACGGCTCGGGTATCGGCATCCTGCTCGTCTCCCTGCTCGTCGTCGGCATCGGCCTCTCTCTCGGCGGGCCGACCGGCTATGCGATCAACCCGGCCCGCGACCTCGGCCCGCGCCTCACCCACTCCGTGCTGCCGATCCCCAACAAGGGTTCCTCCGACTGGGGTTACGCCTGGATACCGGTGGTGGGTCCGCTGATCGGCGGGGCGCTCGCGGCCCTTGTGTACAAAGCAGCCTTCTGACCCTTTGACGAAGGGGACGTCATGACGGACACCGCTCGGAAGTACGTCGCCGCGATCGACCAGGGCACCACGTCCAGCCGCTGCATCGTCTTCGACCAGGACGGCGCGATCATCGCCGTCGACCAGCGCGAGCACCGCCAGATCTTCCCCAAGCCCGGCTGGGTGGAGCACGACGCCACGGAGATCTGGTCCAAGGTGCAGGCCGTGGTCGCGGGCGCGATCGCGAAGGCGGGACTGCGCGCCGACCAGCTCAGCGCGCTCGGCATCACCAACCAGCGTGAGACGACGGTGCTGTGGGACCGCGCCACGGGCAAGCCCGTGCACAACGCGATCGTCTGGCAGGACACCCGGACGGCCGCACTGTGCAACGAACTCGGGGGATCCGACGGGCAGGATCGTTTCCGCGAGCAGACCGGTCTGCCCCTCGCGAGCTACTTCTCCGGCCCCAAGGCGGCCTGGTTGCTCGACAACGTGCCCGGCCTCAGGGCCCGGGCCGAGAGCGGCGAGATCGCCTTCGGCACCATCGACTCCTGGCTGATCTGGAACCTGACCGGGGGCACGGACGGCGGGCGGCACGTCACCGACGTCACCAACGCGGGGCGCACGATGCTGATGAACCTGGAGACGCTCCAGTGGGACCCCGTGCTCCTGTCCGCCATGAACATCCCCGAGGCCGTACTGCCGGAGATCAGGTCCTCCTCCGAGGTGTACGGAACCGCCGTGGGCCAGTTGGCCGGTGTGCCCGTGGCCTCGGCGCTGGGCGACCAGCAGGCGGCCGTGTTCGGACAGGCCTGCTACGACGTGGGCACGGCGAAGAACACCTACGGCACGGGCAGCTTCCTGCTGCTCAACACCGGCAACCGGCCGGTGCCGTCGAAGAACGGCCTGCTCACGACCATGGGGTACAAGATCGGCGACGAGGCGCCGGTCTACTGCCTGGAGGGCTCCATCGCGATCACGGGCGCCCTGGTGCAGTGGTTCCGCGACCAGCTCGGCCTCATCCGCGGCGCGGACGAGATAGAGACGCTGGCGGCGAGCGTCGAGGACAACGGCGGCGCGTACATCGTGCCGGCCTTCTCCGGCCTGTTCGCGCCGTACTGGCGCTCCGACGCGCGCGGCGTGGTCACCGGCCTGACGCGCTACGTCACGAAGGCACACCTGGCGCGGGCGGTGCTGGAGGCCACGAGCTGGCAGACGCGGGAGGTCGTGGACGCCATGTTCCAGGACTCCGGCGTCCAGATCACCACCCTCAAGGTCGACGGCGGCATGACGAAGAACCAGCTGCTGATGCAGCACCAGGCGGATGTGCTCGGCGTGCCCGTGATCCGTCCGAAGGTCTCCGAGACGACCTGTCTGGGCGCGGCGTACGCGGCCGGGCTGGCGACCGGGGTGTGGCACGACCTCGACGAACTGAAGTCGCACTGGCAGCAGGACGTGGAGTGGACACCCGCCATGGAGTCCTCGGTGCGCGACCGTGAGTACGACAACTGGCGCAAGGCCGTGGAGAGGAGCTTCGGCTGGCACGAGGACGGCGTGGGCTGAGAACGCCCGCCACGCGTGCGTGCTTCTCAGGTGCGCCCCACGCACGCGTGGACGTCCCCGGTCTGTGCCCCGGTCGGCGGGGTACGGGCCTGCGGACGGCCGGTACGGGGGCTCAGGCGGTGACGCCGGCGCGCCGGCCGGCCGAGTACGCCATGGCGTGCCGTACGACCTCGACGAGGACCTCCTTCACCGACTCGCGCTCGCGCGCGTCACAGAGAACGACCGGCACACCGTCGTCGAGGTCGAGGGCCCGCCGGACGTCCTCGGCCGGGTAACGGGGCGCGCCCTCGAAGCAGTTGACGCCGACGACGAACGGTATGGAGCGGCGCTCGAAGTAGTCGACGGCGGCGAAGCAGTCCTCCAGGCGCCGGGTGTCGGCGAGGACGACAGCTCCCAGGGCTCCCGTGGCCAGTTCGTCCCACAGGAACCAGAAGCGGTCCTGGCCCGGTGTGCCGAAGAGGTAGAGCGCCAGGTCCTCGCGGAGGGTGATGCGGCCGAAGTCCATCGCGACGGTAGTGGTGTGCTTGGTCTCCACGCCGCTGGTGTCGTCGACCGGGCGACCGGCCTCGGTGAGCACCTCCTCGGTGCGCAGCGGCCTGATCTCGCTGACCGCGCCGACGAGGGTGGTCTTGCCCACGCCGAAGCCACCGGCCACGAGGATCTTGAGCGTGACGGGCTCTACGGGAGGCTTGCCGCGCTCACTGCGCCCCAAGATCATCGTTCTCTTCTCCTGCTTGATGGGGGTCGGTCGGCATCGGTCCGTAGCCTCCGCCGCCGGGGGTCTCGACCACGAGTACGTCGCCGGGGCCCACGTCTGCCGAATCACTGCCCTCAAGATGCAGCACCGTTCCGTCCGCGCGCTCCACGCGGTTGGCTCCGAGCGCGCCCGGCCCGCCGCCCGCCATGCCGTAGGGAGGAACTCTGCGGTGCTGGGAGAGCGTGGAGACGGTCATGGGTTCCTGGAAGCGGATCCGGCGGACTGCTCCGTCCCCGCCACACCAGCGGCCGGCGCCGCCACTGCCGTACCGTACCGCGAACTCGTCCAGCAGGACGGGCAGTCGCCATTCGAGGATCTCGGGATCGGTCAGTCGCGAGTTGGTCATGTGGGTTTGGACGACGGATGCGCCGGGAAAGCCGTCGCCCGCGCCGGAGCCGGAGGCCACTGTCTCGTAGTACTGGTACCGGTCATTGCCGAAGGTGACGTTGTTCATGGTGCCGGAGCCCTCCGCCTGTACACCGAGCGCCGCATAGAGCGCGCCGGTGAGGGACTGTGAGGTCTCGACGTTTCCGGCGACCACGGCGGCCGGGGGTTCGGGCGCGAGCATGGACCCGGGCGGTACGACGATGTCGAGGGGGCGCAGACAGCCGTCGTTCAACGGGATGTCGTCGGCGACCAGGGTGCGGAAGACGTACAGGACCGCGGCGTTGACGACCGAGAAGGGCGCGTTGAAGTTGGTGGTGAGCTGGGGGGACGTACCCGTGAAGTCGATGGTCGCGGAGCGGCTGTCGCGGTGTACGCGCACACGGACGCGAATGACCGCTCCGGAGTCCGTCTCGTAGGCGCACTCGCCGTCGTCCAGGGCGTCGATGACGCGGCGGACCGCTTCCTCGGCATTGTCCTGGACGTGCTTCATGTACGCCTGGACGACGTCCAGGCCGAAGTTCTCGATCATGCGGCCGACTTCGTCCACGCCCTTGCGGTTGGCGGCGATCTGGGCGCGCAGGTCGGCGAGGTTGGTCTTGGGGTTGCGTGAGGGGTGGGGTGCCTCGGTCAGGAGCCCGAGGGTCTCCTCCTCACGGAAACGGCCGTTCTCGGCGAGCAGCCAGTTGTCGAAGAGGACGCCCTCCTGCTCGATGGTGCGGCTGTGCGCGGGCATGGAGCCGGGGGCGATGCCGCCGATCTCCGCGTGGTGGCCGCGGGATGCGACATGGAACAGGATGCGCTCACCCTCCGTGTCGAAGACCGGGGTGATGACGGTGACGTCGGGCAGATGCGTGCCGCCGTGGTACGGGTCGTTGACGGCGTAGGTGTCCCCGGGGCGCATGGCGCCGGCGCGCCGGCGGATGACCTCTTTGACGCTGGTGCCCATGGAGCCCAGGTGGACGGGGATGTGGGGGGCGTTGGCGACCAGATTGCCGTCAGGGTCGAAGAGGGCGCAGGAGAAGTCCAGGCGTTCCTTGATGTTGACGGACTGGGCCGTGGACTCCAGTCGGGCACCCATCTGTTCGGCGATGGACATGAAGAGGTTGTTGAACACCTCGAGCAGGACGGGATCGACTTTTGTGTCGAGATCGGAACTCTCCGTGATCGCCAGGCGTTCCATGACCAGATGCCCGTCGTCGGTCGCCACGGCCCGCCAGCCACCGTCGACGACGGTCGTGGCGCTGGTCTCCGTGATGATCGCGGGGCCGGTGACGGTCTGGCCGGGAGGCAGATGCTCCCGGCGGTGCAGAGGTACGTCGCGCCAGGCACCGCCCGTGTGGAGACGGACGGTCTCGGGGGCGGCGGTACGGCCTTCGTACGGGGCGAGGGCCGACAGATCGGGGGGTTGAGTGATGCCGGTGGCTTCCACGGAGAGGGCTTCGACGACGATCGGACGGTCGAGCGTGAAGGAGTATGTGGCGCGATGACGATCTTCGAAGGCGCGCTTCATCGTGTCCGGCCCGGTCAGCTCGACGGTGAGGGTGGTGTCCGTGCCGTCGTAGCGCAGCTGGGCCCGGCGGGCGACACGGATGCCGTCCTCGGGCACGTCCTCCGCGAGGAGTTCGGCCCGGGCGGCGGCCTCCAGTTCGTCGGCGGTCTCGCGGACCCGGGGCATCGAGGCGGGTTCCAGGGACGCCTCGACGGACTGCTCGCGCATGGCCGTGGTGTCGGCGAGCCCGATGCCGAGCGCGGAGAGGACACCGGCCATGGGGGGTACGAGGACGGTGCGGATGCCCAGGGAGTCCGCGACCTTGCACGCGTGCTGGCCGCCGGCTCCGCCGAAGGTGGTGAGCGCGTAGCGGGTGACGTCGTGGCCCTTCTGGACCGAGATCCGCTTGACGGCGTTGGCGATGTTGGCGACCGCGATCTGGAGGTAGCCCTCGGCGACCTGCTCGCGGGTGCGGTCGTCTCCGGTCCGCTCGCGGATCTCCTGGGCGAGGGCGGCGAACCGCTCGCGGACCAGTGCGTCGTCCAGCGGCTGGTCTCCGTCGGGGCCGAACACCCGGGGGAAGTGGGTGGGCTGGATCCGGCCGAGCATGACGTTGGCGTCCGTGACGGTGAGCGGGCCGCCGCCTCGATAGCAGGCCGGCCCCGGGGCCGCGCCGGCCGAGTCCGGCCCTACGCGGTAGCGGGAGCCGTCGAAGTGGAGGATCGAGCCGCCGCCGGCCGCGACCGTGTGGATGTCGAGCATCGGTGCGCGCAACCGGACGCCCCCGATCTGCGTGGTGAAGACCCGCTCGTACTCACCGGCGAAGTGGGAGACGTCGGTGGACGTGCCTCCCATGTCGAAGCCGATGACGCGGTCGAAGCCGGCGAGCTGCGACATCCGAGCCATGCCGACGATGCCGCCCGCAGGCCCGGAGAGGATGGCGTCCTTGCCGCGGAACTGTCCGGCCTCCGCCAGTCCCCCGTTGGACTGCATGAACATCAGCCGCACGCCTTCGAGTTCGTCGGCGATGTGCTGGACATAGCGCCGCAGGACGGGCGAGAGGTAGGCGTCGACGACGGCCGTGTCACCGCGCGGGACCAGTTTCATCAGGGGACTGACCTCGCTCGAGAGCGAGATCTGCGGAAAGCCCGTCCGGACGGCCAGCTCCCCGACGGCCCGCTCGTGCGCCGGGTGCAGATGGCTGTGCATACAGACCACGGCGACGGCGCGGATCCCGTCGTCGTACGCCTCCCGGAGCGCTCCGGCGAGGGCCTCCAGATCGGGGGCGCGCAGGACGGTGCCGTCGGCGGCGATGCGTTCGTCGACCTCGACGACCCGCTCGTAGAGCGGCTCCGGGAGCTCGATCGCGCGGGCGAAGATGCTCGGGCGGTTCTGGTAGGCGATGCGCAGGGCGTCCCGGAAGCCGCGGGTGACGACGAGGAGGGTGCGTTCGCCCTTGCGTTCCAGGAGGGCGTTCGTGGCGACGGTCGTGCCCATCCGGACCCCGTCGATCGATCCGTCGTGGTCGAGGAGTTCACGCACGCCCGCGACGGCCGCGTCGGCGTAGTGGTGGGGGTTGTCCGACAGCAGCTTGTGGGTGAGCAGGTGGCCGTCCGGGCGGCGCGCGACGACATCGGTGAAGGTGCCGCCGCGGTCGACCCAGAACTGCCAGCCCGTGGTCACGTCCGTGTCTCCGATCGCGCTGCTCGGAACCGGGTCCGCGGGAGGATGATCGGCTCGCCGCAGCCAGTGGTCGACGATCGAGCAGATCATAACCGGCGGTGCCCGCCGCCGCCGGTTCACGCGCGGGAGGCCGCACCGGCGCGCACTCGAGCAACCGGACTCTGTCTGGCCCAGACCGCTCCCGCTGCCGGCTCCTCCCGCGCCCGGACAGCACCTTCTCGCCGGTCCTCCCGGGACCGGACGCCTCCAGCTTCCGGGTGTCCGCGCCCTTTCCTGGGCGGCGCGGACATCGAGGGTTCACAAGGCACGCAGGCCGTTGATCACATCGCGCAGGATGCTCTCGTCCACCAGCTCGGCGGGGGGCACAGGACGGGACACATGCACCAGTTCCTCGTCCACGAGGTCTCCCACGAGAACGCGGACCACTCCGACGGGCAGATCGAGTTCGGCGGCGAGTTCGGCGACCGACTGGGGGGTGTCACGGCACAGCTCGACGATGTCCACGTGTTCCGGGGACAGCGACGAGTCCGCCTCGGGGTGGTCCACATGCGGGTGAGTGACGACCACCGCGATCAGATCGAGGCGGTGCTGGACGCCATGGCTGGTGCGGCCGCGCGTCACGGCGTACGGACGGACCACCGGCCCGGCCTCGTCGTCGAACCAGTGGCTGCTTCCCTGACCGTCTCCGCTCATACCATCTCACTACCCGCCCGAGGGCAGATCGGTGCGCGGAGTGGAGGCGAGATGTGCGCCGACGCGCTTGACCAGGAGGGTCATCTCGTAGGCCACCTGCCCGACGTCGGAATCCGCGTCCGACAGGACGGCGAGGCAACTGCCGTCACCGGCGGCCGTGACGAACAGGAACGCCTCGTCGAGTTCCACGATGGTCTGCCGGACGCCACCGGCGTCGAAGTGCCGTCCGACCCCCTTGGCGAGGCTGTGGAATCCGGAGGCGACCGCGGCGAGGTGCTCGCCATCCTCACGGCTCAGCTCTGTGGAGACCCCCGTCGGCAGGCCGTCGCTGGAGAGCACGAGCGCCTTGCGGATGCTGGCGACGCGCTCCACCAGGTCGTCGAGAAGCCAGTTAAGCTCCCCCGACGCCTTGTTCGTCGCGGTGGGCCCTGCGGCCTTCGGTGCGGTCATCGACCGTCTCCCTTTGTCGTTCCTCGTGCTGAGCCGTCATGGGCCTCGTCGCCCCCGGCGTTCTCCTCGCGGCCGCGCTGCCAGCCTCGCTGGAGCGAGGCGAACCGGCTGCGGACCTCGTCGGCGTCGCGCTCGGCCGGGCCTGCCCCGTTCGCGGTGCGGGACCGGTCCCGTTCGGCGAGCCGGTCGGGGCCTTCCTTCAACTGCGGTGCCAGGTTGGCCTGTCGAATCCGGCGGGGCAGGACGCCCGGGCCCGATTCTGCCGGTCCCTCCTCCGTGTGCCGCTGCGGGACGGTCCCCTCCGGTCCTGCCGGGGGCCGGGTGCGACGCCGCTGCGGCAGGGCGGGGACCTCGGACCGTTCCCCGTGTGAACGTGGGGCGCCGCCCGTGGGTTCCGTCGGGCGACCGGACGGCCGTCTGGCCTCCTGCAGATCCGTCACCCGCCGTTCCAGCGGCTCCTCCTCGGCGTCGACCCGCCCGCGTCGTGGCCCGGATCCCGTCACCGGACGGCCGTGCGAGCTGACGAGCTTGGGGGCGTGGTGACGTGGCAACGGAACGGGGCCGCCCGGGTGGTCGGTGTCGACGGGTCGGGCCGGCTCGCGCCGGGAGTCGCGTGCGGAGGGGCGATGGGCTCCCGGAGCGTCGGCGAGCGAGCGGCGGGGGTGGAAGAGGCCTCCGCGTTCGCTGTCCTCGTCGCCGAGGGCGCCGGGGAAGTCGTCGATCGCGTCCAGGCCGACGGGGGCCTCCAGCTCCACCGGACCGTCCAGGATCGACGCCGGGATGCCCGGAAGCTGGACGGGCATGGCGGAGAGCCCCGGCGTGTGCTCCTCGGCCCCGGTCTCCTTCGTGTCGGGCAGCGGGCGGTCGAGACGGAAGCCGATTCCGTGGGTGTCCGGGGCGTCGTCGGTGAGCAGCGCGTCGGGGATGAGGACGACGGCCGTGGTCCCGCCGTAGGGGGAGGGCTGGAGGGAGACGCGCGCGTTCTGGCGCCGGGCGAGTCTGCTGACCACGAAGAGGCCGAGCCGGTCGGTGTCGGACAGCTCGAACTCGGGAGTCTCGGCGAGTCGGAGGTTGGCGTCCAGGAGCGCCTCGGCCCCCATGCCCAGACCGCGGTCGTGGATCTCCAGGGTGAAGCCGTTGGCCACGCGTTCGCCGATGACCTGCACGGCGGTGTGGGGCGGCGAGAACACCGTGGCGTTCTCCAGGAGTTCGGCGACCAGGTGGGTGAGGTCGGCGACCGCGGGGCCGGTGACGGCGACGCGGGGCAGCCGTCGTACCTCGATGCGCTCGTAGTCCTCGACCTCGGCGACGGCGGCGCGCACCACGTCCATGAGCTGCACCGGTTTGCGCCACTGCCGGGAAGCGGCGGCGCCGGAGAGGATGACCAGGCCCTCGGCGTGGCGGCGCATACGGGTGGTGAGGTGGTCGAGCCGGAAGAGGTCGGCGAGTTCCTCGGTGTCCTCGGTCCTGCGTTCCATGGTGTCGAGGAGGGTGAGCTGCTTGTGCAGCAGGACCTGGCTGCGGCGGGCGAGGTTGACGAAGACCTCGGAGACCCCGGCGCGCAGCTCGGCCTGTTTGACGGCGGCCTCGACGGCGGCGCGCTGGAGGGTGTTGAGGGCCTGGCCGACCTCGCCGATCTCGTTCTGGTCGTACTCCAGGCGCGGCACCTCGGTCTCGATGTCGACCTGTTCGCCCACCGAGAGACGGCGCATCACGCTGGGCAGCCGCACCCCGGACGCCTCGTGGGCGTCCAGACGCAGCCGGCGCAGATCGCGGATGAGGCCGCGGCCGATGCGTACGGACATGATCAGGGAGACCAGCAGGGCGACGAGGCCCAGAAGGCCCGCGACGGCCGCTTTGACGATGACGTCGACGGCCAGGGGGCGGACCCGGCCGTGGTAGCGGTCATCGGCCTGCCTGCCCATCGAGTCGAGCCGGTCGAGGACCGGCCCCGCGGCCTCGTCCCAGCTCTTCGCGGTGACGCCGTGCGGGGTGCCGGGCGCGGCGTCGACGACGGACTGCTCGGCCATGCGCAGGGGTGCGGTGTCGGCGTTGCTCCAGTAGCGCCGGAAGCGGTCACTCTCCGAGGCCGGCAACAGGGCGAGGCTGACGTCGTACATCACGGTGCGCTGCGCGACGAGGCCGGAGACCTGGTGGATGTCGTCGCGGGTGATCCGTCCTCCGACGAGCGCGGAGCCGAGGAGGGCATCCTCGCGGGAGAGCAGTTCGCGGGCGCGCGAGACGCCGGCGAGCGCACGGCCTTGTTTGTCCATGTCGACGTTGTCGAGGAGCTGAAGGTTGGCCAGGAGCGTGAAGCAGGGGTCGATCAGACGGTTGTAGAGGTCGAAGGCCTGGGTGCGCTTGACGGTGCCTTCCTCGACGCTGCGTCGCAGCGACTTCATGCCTTCCAGGGCGTCGAAGATCGAGGTGAGGCGGTTGGTGGTGCCCGGCCCCATCTCCTCGTGCAGGCCCTCGTCCTTGCTGTTGCGACGGAGCTTCGCGACGACCTCGTCGGTGGCGGCGCGGCTGCGGTGGAGCGTGGCGAGGGCGTCGGAGGCGCGCGGATCCGCGAGGTAGACCAGGGTCTGGCGGCGTTCCTCCTGAAGGAGGCGCACGGTGTCCTCGGTGGGGTAGCCGACCTTTTCGACGATGTACGAGGCGTGGAACACGGACTGGGCCGCACGGCCGGTGAGCACGGTCGCAAAAGCCCAGATGGCGGTCAGGGACAGGAGCGGCACGAGAAGGAACGCCACGATCTTCCGGCGGATGGACTTCCCGCGAAAGCGCATGGCCTCCCCCAGCTCGACCCCCTCCGGCCGGGGGTACACGTGTGCGTCAACAAACGGCGTGAGCCTACTACCGACACACAGGTATCTCGAAGGGTCGACCGGGCGCACCACCCATGGACAGTGAACAGGCCATGGGGAGTTGTCCCGCCATTACGGGGAATTTGGTCCCCGGAACCGGCATGCGGTGCAGGAGGACAACGGACCGGGCATCCGGGGCGGTTGGCCGGAATTTTTCGTTCGTCGGGAATCTTCACAGATCGTCGATCGTCCTTCTCTACGGGAATCGGGGGCGGATTCGGCCACAGGCGCCGCAAGCCACGCTCAGGCGGCGTAAAGCAGCGCAAGCCGGGCAGCCACTGAGGAGCCGGAGTCGTACGACACCGGGACACGGGGCCTGCGGGCGGTGGGGAGTGACGGGTTGATGGGCACGGCGGAGCGGCGTGGGACGCCCGGGCCGGGTGGTGCTACGCCCACCATGGCGCAAGGGGATGCACGGAAGCCGGATCGCGGCGCCTCGGTGCGCACCCCCGCAGAGGCGACGCGGATGCAGGGCGCGGCGCGCGCCGGGGCCGTCCCGGCGGCCCGGCGGGGCACATCGAGGGAGGAGAGGCGGCACGACACACAGCGCTACCGGCCGTTGTGGGTGGAGGAGCCCGCGCGCAGGCGGCGGCTCCCGGACCCGGTGCGTACGGCGGCGGTGCGGGCCGTGCTCATCATCTCGGTGACACTGATCCAGGCGGTCATCGCCTTCCTGTGCACCATGGCCGACTCCTGGCTGGCGTTCCCGATGGTCCTCTCGAGCGTCGCCAGCACGGTCGTGGCGACGTGGGGCGTGCTCGACGTCTGGGTGACGCGCCAGATGTGGCATCAGCGCCATGGAGTGGTGTCGGCCCCCAGCAGCACCGCTCGCCGGCTGCGCCGCGAGCGCCGCACGGAGCGTCGGCGTGCGCGGGCCGCGGAGCGGGCTCAGCGTCGAATACCCGGGCAGGGCGGCGCCGGCCAGTTGTCGCACCCGTAGCCCCCGGCGTCTGTCGTGACGAACTTCGTCATGGCGGATCCGATCCGCGTCCACCCGTGTATCACCACGACGGTGATCGGCGGGAAGAGCGCGGATCGGTCTCAGGGAGGGCGCGGGGGTCAGGCGGGTCGCTTGAACATCCTCGTCGCGGTGATCTCGCTGTGCACGGCCTCTTCGGCCTGGGGCTGCTGTGGCAGTCCCGGCCGGAGGTGTTCCTCCACGCGGATGTACTTCAGCCCCGCCCGTAGGTCGGCGTCGTTGCGCAACCGGATGACCAGCGGGAACTCGGCGAGCGCGGTGGTGTCGAACAGCCCCGTGGTGTACAGGAGCTGGACGCCGAGCGCGTCCGAGACGGCCCGCTGGAGCTCCAGCAGATAGGTGGCGTTGGCGCGTCCGATCGGGTTGTCCAGGAACAGCGTGCCCGCGTGGCGGTGCTTGTCCCGGCCTCGGTCGTTGGAGCGCAGCGCGGCCATCGTGCAGTACAGGGCGATGGCGGCGGTGAGCAGCTGGCCGCCCGAGAACACGTCTCCCATCTGGCCGACCGGGACCCGCTCGGCGCGCAGCACGGCGTCCGGTTTGAGGATCTCGACCGCGACGCCCTTGGGCTGGAGCGCCGCGCCGACGCCCCTCAGCAGCAGCGACATGCCATCGCGCCGCAGGTCGGAGTTCTTCTTGACGGCCGCGCGGGTCGCCTCGTCGATGACCTCGCCCAGGCGTTCGATCAGCGTGGACTGGTCGGGTTCCTCGAAGCGGATCCGCAGGAACTCCTGCCCGGACCACTCCCCGAGGCCCTCCGGCAGCCTGGACAGCCGCTGCGCGGACCGCAGGGTGGCCAGCGCCGACTCCACCAGACCCCGCAGACGGTCCACGATGGAGTCCCGGTTGCGCTCCAGCTGCGCCAGTTCGTCGGTCAGGACGCGCAGCCGGGGTGCGAAGGCGTCCGCCCACCGCTGTGCGTGCTCCGGCAGCGCGGACGCCGGGAGTTCGCGGATCTGCTGCCGGGCGGGGGTGCGGACCTGCTCGTAGCGCGTGGAGTTGGCGTGCCGGACCAGCACGTCGCAAGCCTCGCGCACGGCGCCCTCGGCCGCGGACAGATCGGCGGCGCAGCCGCGCAGCGACCTGCGGGTCTCCGCGGCGGCCCGGCGGGCCTCCTCCAGCGTGCCGGGATAGGGCTCCGGCTCCTCCTGTTCCTCCTCCGAGGCGTGCTCGCGCAGCAGATCGCGGAGCATCGCCGCGACCTCGTCGAAGCCGCCGGCCGCGTCCTCGGCGGCCCGGTGGGCCTCGAGGAGCTCCGCGTGGGCCTCACGGGCCTGGTCGAGCGCCTCGACCCGGGAGGCGAGTTCGGCGGTCGCGGTGCGCAGCAGGGCCTGCGCGTGCTCGGCGTCCCGGGGCATCAGTTCGTCTGGCAGCTCGGTGTGGGCCTCGCCGTTCTCGGGCGCGTGCCGCTCGGCCTCGCCGCGCAGCCGCCCGAGTTGCTCGCTGGCCGTGGACATACGGGTCTCCAGCAGCTGTACCCATTCCTCGGCGCGCGCGGCGGCGGCCTGCCGGGACGGGCCGTCGGAGCCGTCGGGTGACTCGAGGAGCTGCTCGGCACGTGTGCGCACCTTGTTGCTGAGCCGGTCCAGTTCGGCGAGCGCGGCGGACTCGTCGCTCTCGGCCCGCGCCTGCTCGGCCCGCAGATCGGCTCCGACGCCGACCTTCTCGTACACCTGGGAGGCGGCCCGGTAGGCCTCGCGGAGGGCGGGCAGGGACGTCCTGGGCGCGTTCGCGTCGTCCTCCGATACGTCGTCGGGGGCGCCCGCGATCTCCGCGCGCTCGGCGCGCAGCGCACGCGCCGTGCGACGGGCGTCGTCGGCGGCGCGCTGCGCGGCGCGGCGGTCCTCGTCGGCGGCGCGGGCACGCTCCAGGCAGGCCTGGGCGCGGGCCTCCGCCTCGACTGCCTCGTCGGCGAGTTCCCTCAGCTTGACCTGCCAGCCCGCCCGCTCGCGCAGCCGGAAGGCGAGCCCGGCGAGGGCGTCGGCGGCGCGGCGGGCCCGCTGGGCGGCCTCCTGCCGCTCGTCCCGCATCTGGGCGGCCTCGGCCGCGGCCTCGTCGGCCTCGGCGCGGGTGGTGCGTGCCTCGCCCAGTTCGGCCTCCGCCTCCTCGGCGAACGCGCGGGTGTCGCCGGCGGCCGTGGCGAGTTCGGTAAGCCGTCCGGCGGGGCATCCGGTGCGCCAGGACGCCAGCCGGGCCGCCAGTTCACGATCCTTGCCGAGCCGGGCCGCGAGCGCCCGGATCTCCTCGTCGCGCGCGGTGGCCCGGGCGCGCAGCGCCTGCCGCTCCTCGTCGGCGGCGTGCTCGTCGTGCATGGCCGGGTTCGGCGGTACCAGGAAGACACTGCCGGTGCCGCTGTCGCTCTCGTCGAGAGCCGGGGTCGGGGCGAGCAGCGCGGCGGCGGTGCCGACGGCGACGGCCGAGCGCGGCAGCAGCGCGGCGTCGCTCAGCGTCCGGCGGGCCCGGGCGTGCGAATCCGGATCGGTGATGATCACGCCGTCGACGAGTTCGGGACGGGCGGCCAGCACGCGCGCGTGGTCGGCGGGGTCGACGGCCTGGGCGAGATAGCGCCAGCCGGGCAGCGCGGGAATGCCGTGCTCGCCGAGGAACTCGACGGTCGCCAGCACATCGGGGCCCGGCGGCAGCAGCCCGCCGTCACCGAGCGCGCCGAGAATGCGTGCGTCGTCGGCCGCGGCCGTGCGCAGCTCGAACAGCTGTCGTTCGGCGGAGGCGACGGAGTCCTCCAGCAGCGCGCGCAGTTCGTCGGCGAAGCCGTCCAGCTCCTCGGGGGTGAAGGGGCCTTCACCGGTGCCCGGAGCGACGGCCGGGTCCGTGTCCGTGTCGCGCCGGGGGCCGGGGACCCGCTTCCGGGCGGCCGTGTCCGTGCCCGACAGGCTGAGCAGTTCCGCCAGCCGCTCCTCCGCGGCCAACGCCTCGGCGGTCCGGCGCTCGGCCTGGTACGCGCGTTCGGCGGCCGTGGCCGCGTCCGCCGAGCGGGCCGCCGTCAGTTCCGCCCGGGACTCCGCCGAGGCCGCCTCGCGCGCGTGCTCGGACGCGCGGCGGGAGGCCTCCCGGGCCGTGTCCCAGACAGCGACGGCCTCCTTCTCCGCGTCGCTCGCGGCCAGCGCGGCCCGCGCCGGGTCGGCGTCGGGAGTGCTGTCGTCCAGCCAGCCCGCCCGGACGGCCTGAGCGGTCTCCTGCTCGACCTCGTCGAGCCGCTGGCGCAGATGCCCCGCCTCGCTGCGGGCGCGCTGCGCCTCCGTGGCGGCGGCGGTGGAGTCCCGGTGGGCGGACTCGCCGGCCTCCTGGAGGCCGGCGGAGCGCTCCTCCTCCTCGTTGGCGAGGGTCTCGGCGCTCTCGGCGGCCGCGTGCAGTGCCCGTACGAGATCGACGGCGGCCTTGGCCCGGGCGGCGAGCGCCGGTGCGGCGTCCCGCTCGGCCTCGCGGATCGCGGCGGCCACGCGCGCGGAGCGGTCGGCGGCGGCGCGGTGCCGCAGCACGGCCTCGGCGGCCTGCCACGCGGAGTACAGCTGCCGGGCGTCGGCCAGTTCGCGCTTCTGCGCGGCGGCGGCCTTCTCGGCGCCGGCGAGGGCCAACGAGGCGTGGCGGTAGGCCAGTTCGGCCGCGACCAGCGCACTGCGCTCCCGGGCTCCCTCGGCGTGGGTGACGGCGTACGCGGCGGCGGTCACCCGCTGGGCCAGATCGGCGGCCCGGGCCCGCTCCCGCACCCCGCGCGCGGACAGCCGCCGCGCCAGGGTGCGTGTGCGCCGCTCGGCGCCCGCGTGGATGTCGCGGGCCCGTGACCGCCCCTCGCCGGCCTCGACGATGCGCCCGAGCAGGTCCACCGACCCGGCGGTGAAGTCGCGTTCGGCGATCAGCTCGGAGCGCCGTCCCAGCTTGTTGCCGAACCCGCTGACCAGGTCGGCGAGTCCGTCGGTGTCCCGGGTGTCGGTGACGGCGCGCAGCAGCAGGTCGGTGAAGTCGGAGTCCTTCTTCACCGCGAAGAGGCCGGCGGCCTCACCCTCGTCGGCGTTCATCTCCCGCTGGTAGCGGAAGAGTTCGGGGTCGAGACCGAGGTCGGTCAGATGCTCGTTCCAGCGGTCGTGGATCTCCTCCCAGTGCACTTCGAGGTGCGGGTACGCCTTGCCGGCCTCCGTGAGGGCGTCCCGGAAGCCCTTCATCGTGCGGCGCCGCCCCTGCGCTCCGGACGCGCCCTCGACGGGCGGCCGTACGGCGGTGGACTCGGCGACGGGCAGGTTGTCGAGGCTCAGGCCGGGCCCCGGCCGGAAGGAGTACCAGGCCTCCGCGAACTTGCGGGGGTCGTTGGAGACCTGGCGGCCGCGCCACTCGCTGGCCTTGCCGACCACGACGCACTCGCCGGTAAGCGTGTGCTGCCACTCCAGCGCCACATGTCCGCAGTCGTCGGCGAGCAGGAACTTGCGCAGCACGCCCGAGCTGGCACCGCCGAGGGTGTTGCGGTGACCCGGCAGCATCACCGAGAAGATCAACTTCAGCAGGACGGACTTGCCGCCGCCGTTCTCCAGGAAGAGCACGCCGGCGGGCGCGGGGCGGCGCGGCGGCCCGGCGGGCTCCTCCTCGAAGAACTCCGCCTGGATGGGCGCGGGGTCGGGCACCAGATCACCCACACCCCGCAGGTCCAGCACGGTGTCGGCATAGCGCGCACCGGCCGGCCCGATGGAGTAGAGGCGGACCCGGGACAGCTCGTACATGGGGGGCTCTCGTCGTCGGTCGTGCTGAGTGGTCGGAAACGTGGGGGAGGTTCGTGAGGTTCCGGAGCCTCAGGAGTGGAACGGCAGCCCGGCGTCGGCCACCAGCTCCAGATCGTCGGCGTCCTCGGCGGGCAGCAGGGTGGCCGAGCCGTCGGTCACCGGGACGACGCCCAGTTCGAGCAGTTCGGCCATGGCCGCGCTCCCCGCCATGTCGCGCACCTGGAGCTGATAGCGGGCCGTCGTGCGGTAGGTGCCGCCGTTGTCGTCGCCCGTGCGCTGCAGGAAGCCGGAGTCCGTGAGGAACGCGACGGCCTTGGCGACGATGCCGGTGGTCGAACCGGCCAGTCTGCGCGCGTCCTTGGTGGCCCCGGTCGCGCTGCGTCTGGCCCAGATGCGCCAGGCCGCCTCCAGGCCGGGGGCGTCCGTCGCCGGGTCGGTGTTCTCCCCCTGCTCCTCGGCCCGCTCCTCGAGACGGCGGCAGGCCTGGCGTACGAAGGCGTCGACGCCGTTGACCGTGACCCGGCCGATGTAGCCGTCGTCCGCCAGGTCCTCGGGGCGCGGGAAGGCGAGGGCGGCGACGGCGAGATGGGCGAGCCCGTGCAGAAAACGGTCGCCGGAGTCGGCCGACGTACGACGCGCGTAGTCACCCATGCGGACGGCGAACACGGAGTCCTCGGCGGCGGTCACGGCCATGCCGGCGCGCGGGGACACCTCCAGGACGACCAGGCCGAGTCCGGTGGCGACGGCATCGGCGAGGCGCCCGAACGGCGGGTCCTCCCGGTAGCGGCGCAGCAGGTCCGCGTACTCCTGGTCGCGTGCGGCCTGCAGCTTGGGCTGCAGCCCGAAGGCGACGAGCCGCGCCGCGTCGGCGGCGTCGGCGGGGGTGACGGCGGCGCTCGCCGGAGCGGCGGCGGTCTCCGGGTCGCTCCACTCGACGTGCTCGGTCACGGTCGGGACTCCTTGTCGCGCTGGTACTCGTTGCCGTTCATGCCGCCTCCGTCCGGTCCGCCGCCATTCCGGCCGCGTCCAGCAGAGCCGTCCCCACGATCAGATCCGCACCGCCGAACTCGGGGTCGTCCAGCTCCGTTCCGTCGTCGACGGCGAAGAGCAGCTTCTCCTCGCCCTGCCGGTAGGCCGTGCCCACCGGCGGGCTGGCCGCGTGCACGGCCAGCAGGGCCACCAGGTAGGGCAGTTCGGGATCTCCTGTGCCACGCGCCTCGGCGAGCAGTCCGGACAGCCGCCGTGGGGCGTCCGCCGGCAGGTCGAGCAACTCCGTCGCGGCGGCGAGCTGCTCCTCGCTGAACCGGCTGTCGTCCGGCGTCGCGACCAGATCCGGCTCGGGCATCTCCGCCCCGAGGTGCTCACGCTCCACCGGGGGTGTCAGCAGCAGCTCGACGAGGTCCGCGACCCGTACGGAAGCAGGCGTGCGCAGCCCCGTGCCCTGGGCGAAGAAGGCGTCCGTGACGCGCACCGCCTGCTCCAGCGGGAGCGGCAGCAGCGGGGCGAGGAGGTGCCCGTAGAGGTCCGTGCCGGACATCGCCGTCGGCGTGGCGAACGCCTGCCGGTCCTGTTCGGCACGGAACAGCGGGCCCGCCTCCAGGAGCCGCGACTGCAGCTGGGTGTGCCGGCGGATGCAGTCCTTGACGATGTCGACGAGTTCGGCGGCGCGTCGCTTCTGCTCGGGGTCCTCGGACTCGTCGCGGGCCTTGCGGATGTTGGTGAGGATCGCGTTCTCGTGGCGGTAGCGGTCGGCCACGTGGTCGAGGGCCTCGGCGATCATGTCCGGCACCGCGTTCAGCCAGTCCACCGCGCGGACGTTGCGCCGGGTGGCCTCCAGGGCCCTGCGCAGCGACTCCGAGTACTGGACAGTGCGGTAGCGCGCCTGTTCGGCGGCGAGCTGGGCGTCGGCGAGGCGCCCACGGCTGATCAGCACCTCCAGCTTGACCTCGGCGGCGATCTGGGCGCTGGTGACGTCCGTGTCGAGGGCGCCGACGAGGACGTTGACCGCCTCGTCCGTCGTGCGGAGGTAGACGGCGCCGCCGTGACCGGGCACCTCTTCGATCAGCTTGAAGTCGTAGTCACGACGGACATAGGTGCCGTCCGGCTCGAAGGTGCCGTAGACGGCGCGGAAGCCGCGGTCGACGCTGCCGACGTTGATCAGGTTCTCCAGCACCCAGCGGGCCACGCGCTCGTGCTCGGCGACCGGGCGCCGCGGGGCCTGGGCGGCGATGCGCGGGATGAGCCGGGCGACTATCTGGTCGTGGTCGGCGCCCGTGTCGAAGTCCATGTTCAGTGTGACCAGGTCGATGGCGGCGAGGGCGACCTCCGACATCCCGTAGACCGAGTACTCACCCGCGAGGTTGGCCTTGCGTGCGTCCAGGTCGTGCAGCGGCGCGGTGCAGGCGAGCGCGCGCAGCCGCCGCGCCAGCCCCTCGTCGGCGGCCGGGCCCGGAGCAGGCCGCGGCCCCGCGCTGAGCTGGGGCGGAACACGGTCCGTCGATGCAGGCGAAGTCACGGTGCACAGATTAGGTCCTCGGTCTGACAACAGCCCAAACGGCGCGGGACCGCTCCGCGGGGGCGGGCTGGGCGACACGCGGGGCGGCCCGGCCCACGGACGGTTGGGCGGCACCGGCGAGTGCCCGCGTCGGACGGCACCGGAGCACGCCGGCCGGGCAGCAGCCGATCAGCCGCCGCTCAGGCAGCACCGGAGCGCGCCGTTGGACAACCGGTCAGACGGCCCGGGCGGGCAGCGGTCAGCCGCCGGCCCTGCCCCCGTCGGCCACCCGGCGCCCGTAGACCTCGACGAGGCCCGCCCGCGAGTCGTCGAGGTAGACCGCGAGCAGTTCCTCGGCCCGGTCGCGCTCCCCGGCCCGCAGGGCCTGGAGGATCTGCAGATTGCGCGCGAGGTACGGCTCGTGCAGCCGGCGCGGGTCGTCCACCACGTGGAAGGCGAGCCGCAGTTCGGCGAAGACGCTGCGCATCAGCTCGTCGGTGCGTTCGCTGCCCGCGAGGGCCACCAGTTCCCGATGGAAGTGGATGTTGGCCGTGGACACTCCTTTCCAGTCACCTTCGCGCGCCGCCCGCTGCCCGTCGGCGACCGCCTCGGCGAGTCCGTCCACGGCGTACGGCGGCTTCCCGAGGCCATGTACGACGGCGCACTCCACGAGTCCCCGGACGCGGTAGATGTCCTCGACGTCCTCGACGGCCAGCACCCGTACGAAGACCCCGCGGTTCAACTCGTGGACCAGCAGCCGTTCGTGCGTGAGCAGCCGGAACGCCTCGCGCAGCGTGTTGCGGGAGACGCCGAGCGCGCCGCCGATGCTGTCCTCCGACAGCCGGGTGCCGGGTGGGAAGTAGCCCTCGGCGATGCGGCTCCTGAGGATGTCCGCGACCCGCTCGGCAGTGCTCGTGCGCCCGAGGAGCGCGCGGTCGTCGGCCAGTCCCGAAAGCTGCTCTGCCATGCCCGGAATTCAAGCGCAGACACAGGGACGAAACAACACGGGTATTGAAGGATCGTTCAACGATCCTCTACCTTGCTGCGCACGGCGCCGCCCGCTTCTCCCCGCGGCGCCGTGGCTTCCCCACGGCACGGCTCGGTTCCCAGCACCCTCCGTCCCTCATCTGCGAGGTGCCCATGAGCTCGACCCCACCACCCGAGGCCCTGACCTCCGACGCCCGGCCGGACACGGCCGAACCCACCGCGGCCGACGGCACGTCGGGCTGGCTGCGGGCTCTCGGCCCGCGCGGCCGGCGCGCCTTCGCGGGCGCCTTCGGCGGCTACGCCCTGGACGCGTACGACTACTTCACCCTGCCGCTGAGCATGGTCGCGCTGGCCGCGTACTTCGGCCTGGACAGCGCCCAGACCGGCCTGTTCACCACGGTCACCCTGATCGTGTCCGCGGTGGGCGGCGCCGTCGCGGGTGTGGTCGCCGACCGCATCGGACGGGTCAGGGCCCTGATGATCACGGTGGTCACGTACGCCGTCTTCACCGTCGCCTGCGGCTTCGCGCCCACCTACGAGACGCTGCTGGTCTTCCGGGCCCTGCAGGGCCTCGGCTTCGGCGGCGAGTGGGCGGTCGGCGCAATTCTGGTCGCCGAGTACGCGAGCGCCCGGCACCGGGGCCGTACGCTCGGCGCGGTCCAGAGTTCCTGGGCCGTCGGCTGGGCACTGGCCGCCGGTGTCTACACCCTGGTCTTCTCCTTCGTGGACGACGGCCTGGCCTGGCGGGTGATGTTCTGGACCGGCGCGCTGCCCGCGCTGCTGGTGCTCTGGATGCGGCGGCGGGTCCACGACGCCCCGCAGGCACGGGCCCGGCGCGAACACAGCGCGGAGAAGGGCTCCTTCGCGGCGATCTTCAAGCCGGGGACGGACGGGACACCGGGGCTGCTGCGCACCACGGTCTTCGCGAGCCTGCTGTCCACCGGCGTCCAGGGCGGCTACTACACCCTGGCGACCTGGGTGCCGACGTATCTCAAGACGGAGCGGGGCCTTTCCGTCGTCGGGACCGGCTCCTATCTGACCTTCCTGATCTCCGGGGCCTTCCTCGGCTATCTGACCGGCGGCCATCTCACCGACCGGCTGGGCCGCAGGCGCAACATCTGGCTGTTCGCACTGCTCTCGGCGGTCTGTGTCCTGGTGTACGCGAACATCCCGAGCGGCGCCGACACCCTGCTGCTGGTGCTCGGCTTCCCGCTGGGGTTCTGCATGTCGGCGATCTTCAGCGGCTTCGGCTCCTATCTGAGCGAGCTGTACCCGACCGCCGTGCGGGGCACGGGCCAGGGCTTCACGTACAACACCGGTCGCGCCGTGGGCGCCGTCTTCCCCACTCTGGTGGGCTTCCTGGCCGACAGCTGGGGCGTGGGCGGTGCGCTGGTCTTCGGCGCGGTGGGCTACGGCCTCGCGGCGCTGGCACTGCTGGGGCTGCCGGAGACCCGCGGGAAGGAGCTGCTGTGAACCGCACGGAGGACCGCCTCGTGACCGCCGTCGACGAGCACGCGCACGCGTGGAGCCCGCGGCAGGCCCGGGCCCGTTTCCGCGAGGGGCTGACCGGCGCCACGGCAGGGGCCGCCGCGGGCCACACCCAGGTCAACCTGATCTCTGTCCCGGCGGACTGGGCCTACGACATGCTGCTGTTCTGCCAGCGCAATCCGAAGCCCTGCCCGGTGCTGGACGTCACCGACGCCGGGTCCTTCGGCACGGTTCTCGCGGACGGCGCCGACCTGCGCACCGATCTGCCGCGCTACCGGGTGTGGCGGGACGGCGAGCTGGTGGACGAGCCCACCGATGTGCTCGGCCACTGGCGCGACGATCTGGTGTCCTTCCTCATCGGGTGCAGTTTCACCTTCGAATGGGCGCTCTCCGACGCGGGTGTTCCCCTGCGCCACATCGAGCAGGGCCGCAACGTCCCGATGTATGTGACCGCCCGCCAGTGCCGGCCGGCCGGGCGGCTGCGCGGCCCCATGGTGGTGTCCATGCGTCCCGTTCCGCCGCAGCACCTGGCCGCCGCGATCCGGGAGAGCGGTCTGCTCCCGGCGGTGCACGGCAGCCCCGTACACTGCGGCGATCCGTCGGGCCTCGGCATCGAGGACCTCGGCCGGCCGGACTTCGGCGACCCGGTGGACGCCGAACCGGACGACATCCCGGTGTTCTGGGCCTGCGGAGTGACCCCGCAGGCGGCGGTGATGGCCTCGCGGCCGCCGTTCGCCGTCACCCACGCACCGGGGCAGATGTTCATCACCGACGCCCGCGACGACCAGTACCGCGTCGGGTGAGGGCCAGGACCGCGCCGGGTGACGCCGGTGACCAGGAGGGATCATGATCGATCTGAACGCCGACCTCGGCGAGGGCTTCGGCCGCTGGCGGCTCACCGACGACGAGCGGCTGCTGTCGGTCGTCACGAGCGCCAACGTGGCCTGCGGCTTCCACGCCGGGGACGCGGCCACCATGCGGCGCGTGTGCCGACTGGCGGCCGAGCGCGGTGTACGGATCGGCGCCCAGGTCTCCTACCGTGACCTGGCCGGTTTCGGGCGGCGCGCGATGGACGTGCCGCCCGCCGAACTCGCGGCCGAAGTGGCCTACCAGATCGGCGCGTTGGAGGTGTTCGCGCGCGCGGCGGGCTCCCGTGTGTCGTATGTGAAGCCGCACGGCGCGCTCTACAACCGGGTGGTCCACGACGAGCGGCAGGCCGAGGCGGTCGTCGACGGCGTGCTGCTCGCCGACGCGGCACTGCCCGTCCTGGGGCTGCCCGGATCGCGCTTCCTGAAGGTCGCCGAGAAGGCCGGACTCCCGGTCGTCACCGAGGCGTTCGCGGACCGCGCGTACACGGACGAGGGCACCCTGGTACCGCGTGGCGAGGACGACGCGGTGATCACGGAGCCCGACGCGGTCGTCGTACGCTCGGTGGGCCTCGCCCGCTCCGGCACCGTGACCGCCCGCTCCGGACGCGAGATCCCGGTACGGGCAAGGTCCCTGTGCCTGCACGGCGACACGCCCGGAGCGGTCGACCTGGCACGCCGGGTGCGCGCCGAGCTGGAGGCGGCGGGCGTGCGCGTGGAGGCCTTCGTATGAGGGTGCTGCCGGTCGGCGACGCGGCCCTGCTGGTCGAGGTCTCCTCCGGGCAGGAGGCCCAGGCTCTGCACGCCGAACTGCTGCGCCGACGGGCCGACGGGGAGCTGACGGCGGCGGAGATCGTGCCCGCGGCCCGCTCGGTCCTTCTGGACGGGGTGCCCGATCCCTCCCGCATCGCGGCCCGGCTCGCCGGCTGGGACGTCCCCCGCGTCATCCCGCGCGCGCGGGAGGCCGTCGAGATCCCCGTACGGTACGACGGTCCCGATCTGCCGGAGGTGGCGGCGCTGTGGGGCGTGCCGCCCGAGGAGGTGGGGCGGATCCACGCGGCGGCCGAGTTCCGCGTCGCCTTCTGCGGGTTCGCGCCCGGCTTCGGCTATCTGACCGGTCTGCCGGACCGCTACGGCGTGCCGCGCCGCGCGACCCCGCGCACGGCCGTACCCGCGGGCTCGGTGGCCCTCGCGGGCCTGTACACGGGCGTGTACCCGCGCTCGTCGCCGGGCGGCTGGCAGCTCATCGGCTCGACCGACACCGTTCTGTGGGACCACGCGCGCGTACCGGCCGCGTTGCTCAGCCCGGGGGCCCGGGTCCGCTTCGTGCCGGTGGGGGCGGGATGACGGACCGTGCGCTCTCGGTCGTACGGGCCGGCGCGCTGACCACCGTTCAGGACCGGGGGCGGCCCGGCCACGCCCACCTCGGGGTGCCGCGCTCCGGGGCGCTGGACGCGCCCGCGGCGGCGCTCGTGAACCGGCTGGTGGGCAATCCGCCGGAGTACGCGGTGCTGGAGACGACGCTCGACGGCTGTGCCGTGCGGCCGCGTTCGGCGGTCACCGTGGCGGTCGGCGGCGCGCCCTGCGCGGTCACCGTGGACGGCCGCCCGGCGCCCTGGGGGGCACCGGTGCGCGTCCCGGGCGGTGCGCTGCTCGACCTCGGGCGCGCCCGGTCCGGGGTGCGCAGCTACCTCGGCATCGCGGGCGGGGTGGCCGTCGAGCCGGTGCTCGGCAGCCGCTCCACGGATCTGCTCTCCGGACTCGGGCCGCCGCCGCTCGCGGACGGTGCCGTGCTTCCGCTCGGGAGGCCGGCCGGTCCCCCCGCGCGCGTGGACACGGTTCCCCAGCCGGCTCCCCCGGCCGAACTGGTGCTGCGGGTGACGCCGGGCCCGCGTGCCGACTGGTTCACGGCGGACGCGTTCCACACCCTGGTCACGCGCGCGTACCGGGTGTCCGCCGCGAGCAACCGCATCGGCCTGCGCACGGAAGGTCCCGCCCTGGAGCGCGTCCGGGCGGAGGAACTGCCCAGTGAGGGCATGGTGTTGGGGGCGGTCCAGGTCCCGCCCGACGGCAGGCCCGTGGTGTTCCTGGCCGACCATCCGACGACCGGGGGGTACCCGGTGATCGCGGTCGTGCGCGCCGCCGACCTCGCTGCGGCCGCACAGGCGACTCCGGGCACCCCCCTGCGGTTCGCGGTCGTTGGCCGCCGTTAGGGCGTGCTGCGAAAGGCCCGTCCTTCGAGGGAACGACGGGACCTTCGCAACACGCCCTGGGCGGCCCGCTCAGGCGGCGTCCGGCTGCTGGTCGGCCACCGACAGCGCGGCCAGCGCTGACGCCACCGCGTGCGAGGCGCTCAGGTCGAGCCGGGCGCTGGTGCCCCTGGCCTTGTGGCGCACCTCGGCCGCCGCCAGGGTGAGCAGTTGGGGCAGCAGGTCCGTGCACCGCCGGGCCACCCAGCCCGTCCCGGCGGTGGCGAGCCACCAGAGGTTCGCCGAGCGGGTGGGCGCGGGGAACTCGGGTTCGGCCGAGGGCGCGGGACCGGTCGGGACGCCCGTCTCGGCGAGCAGGGCGTGGAACCGCCGGGCGAGCTGCCGGTGTCCGCGCTCCCCCGGGTGCAGCCGGTCCGCGCTCCACATCGCGCGGTCGCTGATCCACTCCCCGTCCGCGGCGTGCAGGTGGACCGCCCCGTAGCGCTCGGACAGCGCGTGCACGACCGTGTTCACGGCCCGCTGCCGCCTGGCGAGCGGACGTGCCAGCGCTCCCGGCAGCCGCAGCATCGACCCGGGGTCGGGCAGACAGGCCGTGAGCAGTACGGCGTTCTGGGCCCGGAACGCCGCGTACACCTGGTCGAGCCGGGCGGCGACGGCGTGGATGTCGAAGGTGTAGCGCAGGGTGTCGTTGACGCCGATGACGACGGAGACGACGTCCGGGCGCAGGGCGAGCGCCTGCGGGGTCTGCCGCTCCAGGACGTCCCGCGTCTGGGCGCCGCTGACGGCCAGGTTGGTGAACTCCGCCGCCGCGTCCACGGAGCCGAGCCCACCGGCGAGCAGGGGGGCCCATCCGCGCCAGGTCTCCCCCACGCGGTCGCCCACCCCCTCCGTCAGCGAGTCACCGAGTGCCACGAACCGCAGCGGTCTCATGCGACGCCCTCCCGAGCGGCGTCCCGGGCCAGGGGCGCGGCAGACGGGGGCGTGACACAAGCCCGCGCGTCGTACGACGAGGTGCCGTGCGCCCGAGCGTCCTCCGGCTGGGCGTCGTGCGCGGCGAGGAACGCGTCCACCGCGGTCTTCCATCCGAAGCACTCGGCACGCGCGCGTGCCGCGTCCCGGCGATCGGACTCCGACCGTGCCATCAGCCGGTCGATCGCGTCCGCGAAGGCGTCGCCGCTGTTCACGGCCGTGGCCCCGGCGGAACCGATCACCTCGGGCAGCGCGGAGAGGGCGCTGGCCACCACGGGCGTGCCGCAGGCCATCGCCTCCAGGGCGGCGAGCCCGAAGGTCTCGGCCGGTCCCGGGGCCAGGCAGACGTCCGCCGTGGCCTGCAGCGATCCGAGCAGCTCCCGGTCGCGGACGTGCCCCAGGAAGGTCACGGGCAGCCCGCGTTCCCGGGCCCGCTGTTCCAGCCGGGCGCGCAGCGGTCCGTCCCCGGCGACCACCAGCACCACGCGCCGCCCGCGCCGCAGCAGTGCCTCGAGCGCGTCCAGGGCCGTACCGGGCCGCTTCTCCACGGACAGGCGGGAGCACATGACGAGCAGGGTCTCGTCCCCGCGCGCGTGCTGGTCGCGCAGCCCCGGGTCCCGCAGCGCGGGGTGGCGCTGCTCCAGGTCGACGCCCAGCGGGGCCCGTACGACATTGCGGGCGCCGATCCGCACGAACTCCCGCTCGGCGAACTCGGTGGTGCACACCACGCGCGCGTACGTGTGGGCCGTACGGGTGTTGAGGGCGTCGGCGGCGCGCCGGGAGAGGTCCTCGGACAGACCCCAGGTGCGCAGGACGCCGTCGGTGGTCTCGTGGGAGACCATCACGGCGGGGATCCGCGCCCGCCGCGCCCATTTGCCGGTCCAGCGCAGCGTGGTGCGGTCGGAGACCTCCAGGCGGTCGGGGACCAGGTCCTCCAGGAGGGCGGCGACGCGCCGCTTGTCCGTCAGGACCCGGTAGCCGCCGGTGCCGGGCAGCAGCGGCCCGGGCAGGGTGATGACCCGGCCCTGCTCGGTCATGCGGTCGGTGTGGTGCTCGCCCGGCACGATGAGCACGGGCTCGTGCCCGGCCTCCTTGAAGCCCTTGCCCAGTTCCCTCAGGGCGGTGCGCAGTCCGCCGGAGGAGGGCGCCACGAAGTTGGCGAGCCGGACGATCCGCAGACCGTCCCCGAAACGCTCGGTGGCGAAGCTCATGCCGCCACCACCGTCTTGCGGGCGGCGAGCACATCTTCGTAGTGCCCGATGAGCTGGTCGACGACGGCCGCCCAGGTGCGGCCCTCGACGGTGGCGCGGCCGGCGGCTCCGTACCCGGTCCGCAGCGCCGGATCGGCCGCCAGGGCCGCAACGGCGTCCCGCACGGCGGTCGCGTCACCGGGCGGGACGAGCAGCCCGGTGCGGCCGTGGGCCACCAGGTCGAGCGGTCCTCCCGCGGCGGGTGCGACGACCGGTACTCCGCTCGCCATGGCCTCCTGCACGGTCTGGCAGAAGGTCTCGAACGGGCCGGTGTGGGCGAACACGTCCAGGGAGGCGAAGATCCGGGCGAGTTCGTCACCCGTGCGGCGGCCCAGGAACACCGCGCCGGGCAGGACGCCCCGCAGGGTGGTCTCGCTGGGTCCGTCGCCCACCACGACGACGCGGACCCCGGGAAGGCCGCAGACCCCGGAGAGGAGCTCGACGTGCTTCTCGGGGGCGAGCCGGCCGACGTAGCCGACGATCAACTCACCGTTGGGGGCGAGTTCCCGCCGGATCGTCTCGTCGCGCAGGTCTGGCCGGAAACGGACGGTGTCGACGCCGCGTGGCCACAGCTGCACCCGGGGCACGCCGTGTGCCTCCAGGTCGTTGCGGGCCGCGCTGGAGGGCGCGAGGGTGCGGTCGGCGGCGGCGTGCACGGAGCGGATGCGCCGCCAGGCCGCGGCCTCGCCGGCGCCCATGTAGGTGCGGGCGTATCCAGCCAGGTCGGTCTGGTAGATGGCCACGGCGGGGATGCCGAGCCGGGCGGCGGCGGCCATACCGCGGACGCCGAGGATGAAGGGGCTGGCCAGGTGCACGATGTCGGCGCGGTGAGCGGTGATCGCCGCGGCGACGCGCCGGCTGGGGAGTGCCACGCGCACCTGGGGATAGCCGGGGAGCGGAAGGGAGGGGACACGGACCACGGGGCACGGCGCGAGAGCGTCGGCCGCGGTCTTGGCCGCGCCACCTCCCGGCTCGGACGAGGCCGAGGACCTGGAGGTGGCGGGAGCGACGACGAGGGGAGCGTGACCGCGATCGACGAGGTGCCGGGCGGTCTGGAGCGCGCAATGGGCCACGCCGTTCACATCGGGGGGAAAGGATTCGGTCACGATGACGACACGCATACCCGTGTTCTCGCCGCGCCGGACGTGGCCGCGTCAACGTGGATCTTTCCGGCCGGGGAACGTCCCATGAGCGTTGGGCTGCGCAGCCGAGCAGGTCAGCCCCTGTCCATACGTTCCTGACCCCCGGGTCACCGAACGTTCATACGGTGAGCATGAGTGTTCACACGGTCGGCATGTCGGGTCCGATCCGGCTGCGTACGGCTGTCTGGACCTCGGCCTCCTCGGCCGGGTCCGAGGCGAGTCGGCGCAGTTGCTCGACCACGCGGATGTCGCCGGTCTCGGCGTGCCGTGCGGCGATCTCGCGGGTGGACTCCTCGCAGTCCCACAGGCACTCGACGGCGAATCCGGTGGGGAAGGAGGGGTCGGTGGCGGCCAGCGCGCGGGCGGCCCGGCCGCGCAGGTGGGAGGAGGCGGTCTCCCGGTAGATGTGGCGCAGCACCGGCGCGGCGCAGGCGATGCCGAGCCGTCCGGTTCCGTCAACGAGGGTCCACAGGGTCGGTGCGTCGGGGCCCTCGCCCCGCACCGCCTCCCGCAGCGCCGCGAGGACCAGGTCGCGGTCCTGGCCGCCGCCCCGACAGGCGAGCACACGTCCGGCGGCGGCGCCCAGGGCGTCGGGCCGGCGGGCCCAGCCGCGCGCCCGGTCGACGGCGGACACACTGCGCATGCGTTCGAAGGCGTCCACGGCGGCGTCCACGACGAGCGCGGACCCGGTGGCCACGGCGTCCTCGACGAGGTCGAGGGCGTCGGGGTCGTTGCCGTCGGCGAGGTAGCGCAGGGCGGTGCAACGCGCCCCGTCGCTCCCGTGGCGAGCGGCCCGGACGATCTCAGCCCGGTCCTCGGGACCCGCGACGGCGGTGAGACAGCGGGCGGCGGGCACATGCAGGGCAGCGCCGCGCTCGATGCCCTGCTGGGCCCAGTCGAAGACGGCCTGGACGCTCCAGTCCGGCCGGGGCCCCTGGGGCCGCAGCTGCCGCTGCCACCGGTCGAAACAGCCGGCCTCCTGCGCGGCACGCACGCGCGCGGCGACGGACTCGCGGGCGTCGTCGGCCCACAGCCGCCAGGGCCGGGGTTCGAAGGCGTCCCGGACGGCGACGGCGAGTTCGGCCTCACCCTCGGCGTCGGCCGGGAAGCGGGCCAGCACGGGAGCGGCGAGGGCGCGCAGCCCCGCGTCGTCGTCCCGCAGCGCCAGTTCGTCCAGCGCCCAGGCCCAGTTGCTGCCCGAGGCCGCGTACCTGCGCAGCAGTGCGAGCGCGTCACGCCTGCCGTAGGAGGCGAGGTGCCCGAGGACCGCGAGGGCGAGCCCGGTGCGGGACTCGTCGGTGTCCAGGACGTCCTCGGCGCCGAAGAGGTGGTCCTCGATCTCGTCCAGCTCGCCGTTCAGATCGAGATAGAGCCGGGCGTAGTACAGGGAGCGGTTCTCCACCTGCCAGTCGTGGCGGGGATCGCGCAGTACACAGTGGTTCAGAGCCGCGAGCGCCTCGGCTCGCGGTGCGGTGAGCGCGTGCAGCGTGCCGTCGCCGCGGCCCCTCTGCAGGAGACCGAGCAGCGTTCCACTGGGCGCTATGACCGGTTCGAACATGGGAAACAGCCTCACATCAAGCGTCGACGCAACCGGGGAACACGCACTACCTGGCCGCGTGACAACACGTCGGGGCGCCCGCCGTCTCTTGCTTGCTGTAGACCATCTTCCTCTGCCTCTCGTCGGTGGCCCGTGCGGACCGCATCACGGGCCGCGCGGTGCGGCAACACCTGCCCAGCCATCGCGTCCGTGAATCACGACGTCATGATGACCCGGCCTCTCACACTGCCGCGACCTTATTTCGGGCGGCCCCGTACCGCCTCCCCCGTTTTCGTTGTCTTCGCTGGTCAGAGCGTTCGGCTCAGTGTGCGCCGAACAGTTCGAGCAAATCGTTCTTGCCGAACATCCGGGCGGTTTCGACGGCCGAGGGCATCCCTGCGGCCGGGTCGGCGCCGCCGTCCAGGAGCGCCTGGACGACCTCCAGCTCGCCCTTGAAGACCGCCCCGGCAAGGGGGGTCTGGCCTCGGTCGTTGACCCGGTCCACCTCCGCGCCCCGCGCGAGCAGGGCCCGTACGGCGTCGGCGTGGCCGTGGTAGGCGGCGAGCATCACCAGGGAGTCACCGCGGTCATTGGTGAGGTTGGCCGGAACGCCCGCGTCGACGTACGCGACGAGCGCCTCGGTCTCGCCTCGGCGCGCCAGATCGAAGATCTTGGTCGCCAGCTCCACGACCTCGGGGTCGGGGGCTTCACTCATCAGCCGGACCGCCTCTCACTACGACTGCTGGGGACTGCGGGAGCGTACGACAGCGAGCGGTGCCGTCGCACAGGGGCGCGTACGACGGCGAGCGGTGCCGCCGTACGGGTGAATCGCCAGCGTACTGGCTTCCATGGCACATGACCGGCACCCCGCCAGGCAAAGATCACGACAGGGTCCGTCGCGGCGCGCGCACGGGCTCCCTCCCTGCAGGGTGGCTCCACCAACCGAGCGAAAGTTGGACGATTTCACCTGTTTGCACCTTTTATCGTATGGATACATCCTGTGAGCCTGGAAGTACTCATGGTGACAGTCCCCGAGATCCAGGAGATCCCATGGTCCTCAACGTCTCCGGTGTGCTGCTGCTCGGCACCTGCGTCTTCCTCTTCTCCAGGAAGGACGGCCTCAAGGGCTCGCACGCCGCAGTCTGCTCCCTCTTCGGCTTCTACCTCGCCAGCACCGGCATCGCTCCGGGCATCAAGGCCGGCGGCCAGAGCCTCGCGAGCCTGCTCGGAGGGATCAATTTCTGACCCCGCTCCCGCCCCCGCACGCACCCCCAGGAGAACGACGTGGCCCGGCGCCCCCTCCCCCGCATCCTGCGCAACGGCAGCGCCCAGATGGCCCGCAGCCGCCAGCTGGCCCGGACGGCGGCCGGCGGCGCGGGCGACGTCCTCCAGCCGCTGTTCCTCCTGACCCGCGGTCTGCACCGGCTGGCCGGAGCCGGGCGGCGCAGGTGGTCGGCCACCCCGAAGGACCGGCGTGGACCGCTCCTCTTCCTGGTCACCTCGGTCATCCTGGTCGTCGCCCTGGTGCCGTACGGGCCCCTGCTCGCCGGACTCACGCTCATGGCGGCCGCGGCCTGGAAGGGGCGCGACCGCAGAAAGCCCAAGCCCTCGGGGCCCGACGACGCGCAGACCAAGCGCCTGCGAACGCTGTACGAGGCGCTGGTCCCGTACTTCTCGACCGCCCAGGACCCCGATCCGCTCTACGCGCACGGCGGGGACTGGACCCGGGCGCTGTCCTCGTACGACTTCGACGACACCGGCCGGATCTCACGGCTCCGGGTCCGCTACCCCGCCTACTTCACCGACGGCGAGGCCGCCTCACGGGCCCGGATCGAGCAGCTTCTGCACGCCAAGTCCGGCCGGGGCCGCGAGTACCACTTCACCTGGGACGAGGAGGCGAACGAGCTGACGGTGACCGTGCTGCCGCCCCTTCCCACCGACATCGCGGCCCAGCGCTTCGTGACCGCACCGGGCGAGACGGTCCTTGGCTTCACCGACCCCACCGGCGTCCAGCGCACCCTTCCACTCACCCACGGTGACGAGCAGCGCGATGTGCCCCCGGTGGTGTGGCGCACGGGCTCCCGCTCCACCGAACCGCATCTGCTGATCGCGGGCGCGCCCGGCAGCGGCACGACGACGCTGGTGCGCTCCATCGCCCTCCAGGCGCTGCAGCACGGCGACGTCCTGATCGTCGAGGGCGGTGACACCGGCGAGTACGCGTGCCTGACGGGCCGGAAAGGGGTGCTGTCCGTGGAGTCGGGCCTCGTCGGCGCGGTGTCCAGCCTGGAATGGGCGACCCATGAGACGGAGCGGCGGCTGATCTCCGCGAACCGCGCGCGGCAGGCCGGACACCCCTCGCCGGACGACATCAGGCGTCCGCTGTGGATCCTGCTGGACCGGCCGGGTGCGCTCGGTCACCTCGCCGCCGCCGACGGCCGCGAGGATCCCCAGGTTCTGCTCCAGGTGCCCCTGCGGCACGGGCGCGCGGCGAACGTCACGGTCGTGGTGGCCGAGCAGCTGGACGCTCTGGACGGACTGTCGGACGCGGTGCGGCAGTACACCCGCGCGCGCGTGGTGCTCGGCCCCGCGGCCGCGGACGAGCTGCAGGCGGTGCTCGGGGTGCCCCCGCACACCACGCCCGTGCGGGACGTCCCGCCGGGCCGGGGCTACGCCCGCCTGGGCTCGGGTCCGGTCCACCGGCTCCAGGTGCCGGCCACCCCGGACCCGTACGACGACGCGACCAGCGAGAGCCACCGGCTGGCGGTCCTCGGACTGCTCCCGCAGCACAACACGCCGGCCGCGGCGGTGGGGATCGAGGCGATGGCCACGGAGGGCTGACGGACCGACACCGGCCGCCCGCCCGCACAACGGCCCGTCAGCCGACCTCTCGCCCAACGATCCGGCCCGCCCGACCGAGCCCCTCCGCACTGCCGGGCCCCTCCGCACTGCCGAGCCCCTCCGCACTGCCGAGCCCCTCCGCACTGCCGAGCCCCTCCGCACTGCCGAGCCCCTCCGCACTGCCGAGCCCCTCCGCACTGCCGGGGCCAGGCGGCGAAGGTACGCCGCCGTCAGGCGACAAAGGTGCGCGGCGCCTCCGTCGGTCCCGAGACCCCCGTCTCCACCAGACGCGCGGCGGCGGCCAGACGCACCGCCGCCTCCTCGGCCACCGCGCCGCCCACCGTGAACGGCAGCCGGACATACCCCTCGAAGGCGCCGTCCACGCCGAAGCGGGGCCCGGAGGGCACCCGGACGCCGACCCGCTCCCCCGCCTCCGCGAGCCGGGAGCCCGACAGGCCGCCGGTGCGCACCCACAGCGTCAGACCGCCCTGCGGCACCGAGAACTCCCACGCGGGCAGTTCCCTGCGTACCGCGGCGACCAGGGCGTCACGGTTCTCCCGGGCCTGCTCGCGCCGCAGACCCACCGCCTGCTCCCAGCCGCCCGTGCTCAGCAGCCAGTTCACGGCCAGCTGCTCCAGCACCGGTGTGCCGAGGTCCGCGTAGGCGCGGGCCGCGACGAGGCTGCGGATCACATCGGGGGCGGCCCGCACCCAGCCGATGCGCATGCCCGCCCAGAACGCCTTGCTCGCCGAGCCCACGGTGATGACGGTGGAGCCCGCCGGGTCGAAGCCGCTGACGGGGCGCGGCATCTTCAGGCCGTCCTCCAGGTACAGCTCGCTCATGGTCTCGTCGACGACCAGGACCGTCCCCGCGGACCGGGCCGCCTCCACCAGGCGGCGGCGCTGGTCCTCGTCGGCCAGCGCGCCCGTCGGATTGTGGAAGTCGGCGACGACGTAGGCCAGGCGTGGCGCGGCCTCGCGCAGCACCTGGCGCCAGCGGTCCAGGTCCCAGCCGCCGAGTCCCTCGGCCATGGCCACCGGCACCAGCCGGGCACCCGCCTCTCGCATCAGCTGCAGGATGTTGGCGTACGATGGCGACTCGACGGCGATGCGTTCGCCGCGCCCGGCGAAGAGGTGGCAGATCGCGTCCATCGCGCCCATGGCTCCCGTGGTCACCATGATCTGCTCCGGCATGGTGGGGATGCCGCGTGCCGTGTAGCGCTCGGCGATCATGGCGCGCAGCGCGGGCAGCCCCGCCGGGTAGTCGCCGTGCGTGTGCGCGTAGGGCGGCAGCTCCTCCAGGGCGCCCTGTACGGCGCGGGTGAGCCAGGGCTCGGGCGCGGGCAGTGCGGCGCAGCCCAGGTCGATCACCGAGCCCAGCGCCTCCGGCGGGAGGGGTTCGAGGCCGCGGGCGGGCAGCGGGTTCCCGGCCGGCACGGCGGTCCAGCTGCCCGCGCCGCGGCGGGACTCCAGGAAGCCTTCGGTGCGCAGTGCCTCGTAGGCGGCGGCGACGGTGGTCCGGCTCACGGACAGGGCGAGCGCCAGTTCCCGCTCGGCGGGCAGCCGTGCCGCGACCGGCACGCGGCCCTCCAGGACGAGCAGCCGGATGCCGTCGGCGAGCGAGCGGTAGGCGGGCGGGCGGCGGCTGCCGGGGCCCCCGGGGCGGTCCTGCTGGGAGGTGAGCAGCCGGGCCAGCTGTGCCGCACCCACTGCCGAGGTCCACTGTGCCATGCTTTCCAGTCCACCTTCCCGGAATTGGCCATGGTTGGCTTCCCTTTCCAAGCCACAGAGTGTCATGCGCAAGGCCACTGCCACCACAGGGGGGTTCCTTTTGTCCGCCGAGCCGTCTCTCGATTCGTCCATTGACACGTCCATGAAGGGCCGGCGGCTCGGGCGTCGGCTGTTCCAGCTGTACGCGGGCCTGGCGCTCTACGGCGCGAGTTCCGCGCTCCTCGTACAGGCGGGCCTCGGCCTGGAGCCCTGGAACGTCCTCCACCAGGGCCTTGCGGAACTGACCGGGCTCAACATGGGCGTGGTCCTCACGATCGTCGGCGCGATCGTGCTGCTGCTGTGGGTCCCGCTGCGCCAGCACCCCGGCCTCGGCACCGTCTCCAACGTGCTCGTCATCGGTTTCGCCATGGACGCCACCCTCGCGGTGCTCCCCGAGGTCCACTCCCTGGCCGTGCGGGTGCCCCTTCTTCTCGCGGGCGTCGTGCTCAACGGCATGGCGACCGGCCTCTACATCACCGCGGACTTCGGGCCCGGGCCGCGCGACGGCCTGATGACCGGACTGCACCGGCGTACCGGCCGCTCCGTCCGGCTGATCCGCACGGCCGTCGAGGTCGCCGTCGTCGCGACCGGATTCGCCCTCGGCGGCACCGTGGGCGTGGGCACGGTCCTGTACGCGCTGTGCATCGGCCCGCTCGCCCAGTTCTTCCTGCGCGTGTTCGCCGTCCCCCGGGCATCGGGCCGCAGCGCGGTCGTTGCCACGGGGCAACCGGAACGGGCGATACTGCCTCGGTGACCACCCTCATACGCCACCCCTATCTCGACCATCCCGGCCCGATCGCCTTCGCCCACCGGGGCGGGGCGGCGGACGGCCTGGAGAACACCGCGGCCCAGTTCCGGCGCGCGGTCGCCGCGGGCTACCGGTACATCGAGACGGACGTGCACGCCACTTCCGACGGGAAGCTGGCGGCGTTCCACGACGCGACCCTGGACCGGGTGACCGACGGAGCGGGCCGGATCGCCGACCTGCCCTGGAGCGAGGTGAGCCAGGCTCGGGTGGCTGGCACCGAGCCGGTGCCGCTGTTCGAGGAACTGCTCGAGGAGTTCCCCGAGGTGCGCTGGAACGTGGACGTCAAGGCGGAGCCCGGTCTGCTCCCCCTGCTCGATCTGATCGGGCGCACGAACTCCTGGGACCGGATCTGCGTCGGCTCGTTCTCCGAGGCGCGCGTGACACGGGCCCAGCGGCTGGCGGGGCCGCGCCTGGCGACGTCCTACGGCACCCGCGGGGTGCTGGGTCTCCGGCTGCGCTCCTGGGGGCTGCCCGCGCCGGTGCGGCGCTCGGCGGTCGCGGCCCAGGTCCCCTGGTCCCAGTCGGGCGTGCCCGTGGTCGACCGCCGTTTCGTGCGCACCGCTCACGCGCTCGGGCTTCAGGTGCATGTGTGGACGATCAACGATCCCGAGGACATGCACCGGCTGCTGGACCTGGGAGTCGATGGCATCATGACCGATCACATCGACACTCTGCGCAAGGTCTTCCAGGACCGGGGCACCTGGGTCTGACGCCCGCGCACGATCAGGTACCGCGGGGAAGCGAGGGCACGGGTGGACATCGACACCGAGCGGACGATGGGGGTGCCCCCGGGACGGAGCGTGCCCCCGTCCCCGGGGGAGAACGACGAGGCCGCCCAGCGGCGGCGTGAACAGCACGGCTGGTACTTCTACGACTGGGCGTGCTCGGTCTATTCGACGAGCGTGCTGACCGTGTTCCTCGGGCCCTATCTCACCGCCGTGGCCAAGGCGGCGGCGGACGCGGACGGCTTTGTGCACCCGCTGGGCATCCCGGTGCGGGCGGGCTCGTTCTTCGCGTACGCGGTCTCCGCCTCCGTCGTCGTGGCGATCCTGGTGATGCCGCTAGCGGGTGCGGCGGCCGACCGCAGCGGCCGCAAGAAGCCCCTGCTCGCCCTGTGCGCGTACCTGGGCGCCGCGGCCACCGCGGGCCTGTTCTTCCTGGACGGCCACCGCTATCTGCTCGGCGGTCTGCTGCTGATCGTCGCGAACGCGTCGATGGCCGTCTCGATGGTCGTCTACAACTCCTATCTGCCGCAGATCGCCCCGCCCGAGGAGCGCGACGCGGTCTCCTCGCGCGGCTGGGCCTTCGGCTATGCGGCCGGCTCCCTGGTCCTGATCGCGAATCTGGTCCTGTTCACGGCGCACGACTCCTTCGGCCTGTCGGAGTCCATGGCGGTCCGTGTCTGCCTGGCCTCGGCGGGCCTGTGGTGGGGCGCTTTCACGCTCGTACCGCTTCGGCGGCTGCGCGATCGCCGTAGGGCGCCCTCCGCCTCCTCGGCACCCGCGGTGAACGGCTGGCGGCAATTGGCGGCCACCGTGCGGGACATGCGGAGCAAACCGCTGACCCTGGCCTTCCTGCTCGCCTACCTCATCTACAACGACGGCATCCAGACGGTGATCTCGCAGGCCTCGGTGTACGGCTCCCAGGAGCTGGGACTGAGCCAGTCCACACTGATCACCGCCGTGCTGCTGGTGCAGGTGCTGGCGGTGGGCGGGGCCCTCGGCATGGGACGGCTCGCGCGCACCCACGGCGCCAAACGGACCATCCTCGGCTCACTCGTCGCCTGGACGCTCACACTCGGCGCCGGCTACTTCCTGCCCGCGGGCGCGCCGGTGGGGTTCTTCCTCCTCGCGGCCTGCATCGGGCTGGTGCTCGGCGGCAGCCAGGCACTCTCCCGGTCGCTGTTCTCGCATCTCGTGCCGCCCGGCAAGGAGGCGGAGTACTTCTCGGCGTACGAGCTGAGCGACCGTGGGATGAGCTGGCTGGGGCCGCTGCTGTTCGGGATCACCTACCAGGTGACCGGAAGCTACCGGGACGCGATCATCTCGCTGGTGATCTTCTTCGCCCTCGGTTTCGTCCTGCTGGCACGCGTTCCGGTACGGCAGGCGGTGCGCGACGCGGGGAATCCGGTACCCGAAAGGATTTAGCACCTGATGGCAAAGGGCGGTAGTGTACGCGTTTGGCCTGCCAGGCGTACCGTTACTGCGCGTCAAAGGAGCCGAATCGCTGGGTGACATCTGTTAGCAGATGTGACAAACCGGGCGCCGGTGGGTACAACAAGGGGCGGCTACGACGGCGACGCATGACCCGGAACGGGACTCGGAACGGGAATCTTTACCGCCGACCGGACGTTGACCGGATGACGACGACAGCGACACCTGTCCTGTGGGCGACAAGCCCGGGAGGCACGATTCATGAGTGAGCGAGCTCTTCGCGGCACGCGCCTCGTGGTGACCAGCTACGAGACGGACCGCGGCATCGACCTGGCTCCGCGCCAGGCCGTGGAGTACGCATGCGAGAAGGGGCACCGGTTCGAGATGCCCTTCTCGGTCGAGGCGGAGATCCCGCCGGAGTGGGAGTGCAAGGTCTGCGGGGCCCCGGCACTCCTGGTGGACGGCGACGGCCCGGAAGAGAAGAAGGCCAAGCCCGCGCGTACGCACTGGGACATGCTGATGGAGCGGCGCACCCGCGAGGAGCTCGAAGAGGTCCTCGAGGAGCGTCTGGCTGTTCTCCGTTCCGGTGCGATGAACATCGCGGTCCACCCGAGGGACAGCCGCAAGTCCGCGTAGTCCCCACCGGGGACTGGGCGACCAACACAGCGCACGCCGGTTCAGCGGGCGCCGTACGTCGGTGTGACGTGCGGCGCCCGTTGCCGTGTTCGCGACAACAGTCGACCCGCCGGGTCGACGCCTCGGCGTTGCGGGGGACGCGGCCTGACCCTGAACATCTCAGCGGGCCCCGTCCGCTTCGGCGGATTCGGGGCCCGGTTCCGCGTGCTCGCGAGCATCAGGAGGTCAGCGGCGGACGCGGCTCGCGCGGGGTGTCCCCGGGCTCGTCCCTGATGACCTCACCCTGAACGACCTTTCCGTCCGGACGGTGAATTCGAGCCTGCCGGAAGGCGTCACCGAAGCTGCCGTACGGCGCCTCGCGCAGCTTTCGGTCGAGAGTGCGCTCGGCACGCCGGCTCACCGTCCGCTGGACCGGCGGGACCAGAAGCAGCAGGCCCACCGCGTCGGAGAGCAGACCCGGCAGCATCAGGAGCAGGCCGCCGAGCATCATCAGGCCGTTGCCGCCGCTCGGCGGCTCGGGCACCGAGGACCGGGCTCCCAGCGTCTCGCTGAGATTGCGGAAGGCGCGGCGCCCGGCCCGCTTGACGACCACGGAGCCGAGCACGAAACCGGCGACCAACAGCAGGAACACCGTCAGCCCTCCGGCCGCCCGCCCCACCAGCGTGAGCAGCCAGATCTCCAGGACCAGCCAGGCGGCGACACCCAGCGGCAGATACCTGCGCGTGCGGGAGCGCCGCGGTCGGGCCGGCCGGGCCTGGTACGAGGAAGTCGGTGCGCCAGTCGTCATGCTCCCAGTGTGCCTGGAGCAGGCTCAGAGCGGGATAAGCGGGATGACCGGGACAGGCGGGGAAGCGACACGAGGGCGCTCGGCCCTTCGGCCGCGGCCCCGACGCCGTGGAGGAGACCCGTACGGGCGACCGCCGGAGACGGCTCGCGGTTGACGCGTGGCCCGTACGGATCCGGGAGCGGCCCGCACGGATCCGGGAGCGGGGCTCCGGACGTTCAGGAGGCGGTGCCGCGGCCCTTGACCTTGGCCACCCGGTCCCCGAAGCCCCACGCCGTGACGCGCCACAGCGCCTCGACGAGGATGTCCTTGCTCATCTTGGAGTCGCCCAGTTCCCGCTCGACGAAGGTGATGGGCACCTCGACGACGTGGTAGCCGGCCTTGACCGCGCGGCGGGCCAGGTCGACCTGGAAGCAGTAGCCCTGCGAGGCGACCTCGTCGAGGCCCAGGCCCTCCAGGGTCTCGCGCCGGAAGGCGCGGTAGCCGCCCGTGATGTCGCGCAGCGGCAGATCGAGAGCGAGACGCGAGTAGAGGCTGCCGCCGCGGGAGATGAACTCCCGGCTCTTGGGCCAGTTCACGACCCGCCCGCCCGGCACCCAGCGGGAGCCGAGCACGAGGTCGGCGCCCTTGAGCGCGGTCAGCAGACGCGGCAGCTCCTCCGGCTGGTGGGAGCCGTCGGCGTCCATCTCGACCAGGACGCCGTAGCCGCGCTCCAGGCCCCAGCGGAAGCCCGCGAGGTACGCGGCGCCCAGTCCCTGCTTGCCCGTGCGGTGCAGGACGTGGACGTTGTCGTCCTCAGCCGCGAGTTCGTCCGCGAGCTTGCCCGTGCCGTCGGGGCTGTTGTCGTCGGCCACGAGGATGTGCGCCTCGGGCACGGCCGACCGCACGCGGCCGACGATCGTCTTGATGTTCTCGGCCTCGTTGTAGGTCGGGATGATCACCAAGGCGGTGCCGAGCGGGCCGAACTGCCTCCCCTGGGCTTCTGCCGCGAGGGTCCCGTCGCCGTCGTTCACTGCTGCCCCTTCGTGTCCGTACGCAGGCAACCACCATAATGGCCGTCGCCTGGACGGACGTGGCAGCACGTTCGTATGGGGGTGTCGATTCCACAAGAGTCGGGTAAGAGGGCGGGTTTGCGCATTCTGCGCACTTCGGGGGCCGTGCCCGTGCTCCGCCGGGCACTCGGCGGCCTCTCACCGGACCCGGCAGGGACGTTGCTGCGGATGGGGGCCCGGCGCCCTTCGGGCCGACCTGGGACCCGCTGGCTGCGGGTCGACCGAGAGCCGTTGTCTACTGGACGTCCGGGCCCCACCCGGGTCGCACCCTGCCGACCGGCCGGAACGTTCCCGTGCCGTGGCGCGGGCGCTGAGCCTGGCTCCCAGTGGTGGTGCGCCGGTGCGGCACACCATCCCTGACCCAGCGGCGCTCCGGCGACTGCGCGGAGGTTCCCCGGTCGGACGTCCGACGGTGGACGCGGCCGAACCTACCGGCCCCCTGCGCCTCACTGTCAACAGCCGTGCGACCTGCGGTTTCTTCATTCATGCCCTGGTCAGAGGGGAGGATGCGCAGGTCGCACGACGGGGTCCCGGGGAGCGGGGACGAGCACGCCGCCCCGGCAGATCACTCGCCCGGCCGTACGAACACCGTCCGGCCGCCCACCACCGTGCGCAGACAGACGGGGAGGTCGGTGCCGGGGGTCAGATCGGGCAGTCCCGGAGTGCCGGAACGAGGGTCGGTGGACCAGCGGGCCACCCGGTCGTCGGGCGCCTGGACGACGAGGGCGTCGGTGCGCCAGACGGCGTAGTCCGCGGGCGCTCCCGGCACCAGCACCCCGGCGTCGTCGCGTCCGATCGCCCGCCAGCCGCCACGCGTGTGCGCGGTGAACGCGGCGCGTACGGAGATCCGGTGCTCGGGGGTGCGATGGAAGGCCGCAGCCCGCACCGTGCCCCACGGGTCCAGGGGGGTGACGGGGCTGTCGGAGCCGAAGGCCAGGGGGACACCGCTGCGCAGCAGGGCCGCGAACGGGTTGAGGGTCCCGGCGCGCTCGGCCCCGAGCCGCTCCGCGTACATCCCGTCCGCGCCGCCCCACAGGGCGTCGAAGGCGGGCTGCACGGAGGCGGTGAGGCCGAGTTCGGCGAAGGCCGCGACGGTCTCGGGGGTGAGCATCTCGGCATGCTCGATGCGATGGCGGCCGGCGCGGACGCGGGCGAGGCCGACCTTCTCGGCGGCGGCGCGCACGCCCTCGACCACGGCGGTGACGGCGGCGTCGCCGATGGCGTGGAAGCCCGCCTGCAGCCCGCTCTCGGTGCAGGCGACGACATGTGCGGCGACGGCGGCTGCGTCCAGGTGGGCGCTGCCGGTGTGGCCCGCGTCGGCGTACGGCTCGTGCAGGCACGCCGTGTGCGAGCCGAGGGATCCGTCGACGAACAGATCGCCCGCGGCGCCGAGCGCGCCGAGCTCCCGCGCCTTGTCGACATCCTGCTCGCCCCAGTAGCCCACGACCCGGGGGCCGGACTCCTCGGCGGCCAGACGGAGCAGCCCGGTGAGGTCCTCCTCGGAGGAGATCTCCGGGCCGGCGCACTCGTGGACCGAGCCGATGCCGAGGGAGGCGGCGCGCGCGAGGGCGGCCCGCTGGGCCTCGGTGCGCTGGGCGGGGGTCACCGCCGCGAACGCCGCGGCGCGCACGGCGTGGTGGGCGTCCCCGATGAGCGGTTCCCCGTCGGTGAAGCCGTCCCGGTCGCGTACGCCCGGCGTCAGGTCCAGCAGCGCGGTGGTGACGACGGCGGAGTGGACGTCGATGCGGCTGAGGTAGAGCGGACGGCCGCCGGTGGCCTCGTCGAGTTCGTCCCGGCGCGGTGCCCGCCGCTCGGGCCAGCGGGCGGCGTCCCAGCCGTGACCGAGCAGAACGCGGTCCTGGGGACGGTCGGCGGCGAACTCTCGGACGCGCGCGAGGGCGGCGGCCAGGGAGGGGGCGCCGGACAGGTCGAGACCCGTGAGCGCGAGGCCCGTGGAGGTGGTGTGCACATGTGCGTCGGTGAAGGCCGGGGTGACGAGCGCGCCGTCCAGGTCCACGACCTCGTCCACGCCGTCCGCGAAGGCGTCGGCCGCCCCTTCGGAGCCGACCCAGGCGACCTGCCCGTGCTCGACGACCATGGCCGTCGCGAAGGGGTCGGCGGGGCTGTGGACTTCTCCTCGGCGCAGCAGGACGGTCTGCGGCGGGGCGGTGCGCTCGTTCATGGGGACAGTCTCGCGCCTCGCCGGGGCGGACCGGCACGCAGGTCCCGCAGGACGTGTCAGATCCGGGGAGGCCGTGACTCGTACGGGGTGGAGAGGACCACCGTCGTGCGCGTCGACACCCCCGCGAGCGTCCGCAGCCGCGCGAGCAGTTCCTCCAGCTCGTGGGGCGTGGCCACACGGACCTTGAGGATGTAGTTCTCGTCGCCCGCGACGCTGTGACACGCCTCGATCTCGGGGACTCCGGCCAGGCGGTCCGCGATGTCGTCGGGGGCGCTGGGGTCGAACGGCTTCACCGAGATGAAGGCGGTCATCGGCAGGCCGACGGCCTCCGGGTCGACGACGGCGGCGTACCCGCGGATGACGCCACGCTGCTCCAGCCGACGCACCCGCTGGTGCACGGCCGACGTGGACAGGCCCGTGGCCTTGCCCAGGTCGGTGTAGCTCATCCGCCCGTCCTTGACGAGCAGCTGCACGATCTGTCGGTCCAGCTCCTCCATGGCGCTAGAACCTACAGGGCTGCCGATCCCCACCGATACCTCAGGCGCAGGTCATACCCGGTTTGTGATGTTCAGGGAGGCGACTCGGGGCCCTCTGGGGCGGACACGGGAACGCTGCGCCGCAACCGGGTGCCGATCGCAGGTGCCCGGTGCGGCGGCCGACGGCGGGCGCACCGGGCACCTGCGAATGGCATGTGACGAACGCCACAGCACCCGAACAGGCTTCGTGATGTCCTCGTGATTACCGCCGAGACCGGACGGGAAGTGCTTGCTGTGGTCGAGGCCGCGGTGCCTTGTCGGCCCAGCCCGAGGGGGAGAATCCCAATGCAGAGTCTGAAGCGCCTTGGTCGCAGCGCGTCCAAGCGGCAGCAGCCCGTCGTCGAGCCCGAGCCGGAGGGCGTCGAACCCGCCGACGACGACGAGTTCGACGCGTACGACACCTTCGAGATGTACCGGGTGATCTGCCCGGACTGCGCGCAGCCCATCGCACTTCTGGCGGACGAGGAGGCCCTGCCGGAGCACGCGCTGTGCGCCTCGCCGTGGAACCCGTTCGGGCTCACGGTCTGTTCGGGCACGGGCCGCGCGGCGGCCGAGGCCCGGCCCGCGGACGAGTCCGCGGCGCCCCAGGAGCAGGACACCGCCCTGCTGCTGACGCTCCCTCAGGGACTCGACTGGCGGATGCAGCCGTTCTCGCACGTCGGCGGCCCGGGCTCGCGCCCGCTGCGGCTGACGGCCTGAGCCGCCCCCGTTCTTCCGCCGCCCCACGGCCCCGGACACCGTCCCGGCCGGTCTCGCCGCCGGGACACCGCGGTACCCCGCTGCCCGCCCCAGTGGGGTCCCCGGCCGCCCCACGGGACCTGACCTCGCGTCAGGCGCGTCGCCGGACCCTCGCCATCCGATACCGCGTCAGCGGACGCTGCGGCAAACGACGGCGCACCGTGCCCCCGTACGGGCCCTCCAGGAACTCACGCTCGAATACCGGGGCCGGTGACCTGCGCACACGCCTCGGCGTTCCCCATGCATGACCGCCACACAATCGGCGACCGGCCCTCGGCGACGGGTGTTCGTCCCGGCGTCGGCAGCACTGCTTCCGCCGCCACCCCAGCCCCAGGACCCGCCCATCTACCGTGCACTGATGCGGACCTGGGCCGACGGTGGCCGTACGCTGCCGGGGCGTCACGACCCGGAGTGGGTACGGCTCGCCGCGCCCCCGGCGGGCTCGGGGCGGCGCACGGCGGGCCAGGATCCGTTCAGCGCGACTCGGGACCCACGAGGTGACGGGCGATGACCATCCGCTGGATCTGATTGGTCCCCTCGACGATCTGCAGCGCCTTGGCCTCGCGCATATAGCGCTCGACCGGGAAGTCGGCGGTGTAGCCGTACCCGCCGAGCACCTGGACGGCGTCGGTGGTGACCTTCATCGCCGTGTCCGTGCAGTGCAGCTTCGCCATGGCCGCCTGCTTGCCGAACGGCCGCCCGGCGTCACGCAGCCGTGCCGCCGCCAGATACAGCGCCCGGCCCGCCTCGATCTGCGTCGCCATGTCGGCGAGCATGAAACGCAGCCCCTCGAAGTCCGAGATCGGCCGCCCGAACTGCAGACGCTCGGTCGCATATTCGACCGCCTGGTCCAGGGCCGCTTGGGCCAGCCCGATCGCGCAGGCGGCGATGCCCAGCCGCCCGGAGTCGAGCGCGGACAGGGCGATGGCGAAGCCCTGGCCCTCCTCGCCGAGGCGGCGCTCGTCGGGCACCCGCACTCCGTCCAGGTGGACCTGCGCGGTCGGCGAGCCCGTCATGCCCATCTTCTTCTCGGGTGTCACACCGCTGAGCCCCTCGGCGTCGCCGGGGACGAGGAAGGCGGTGATCCCGCGCGGCCCCTCCGCGCCGCTGCGCGCCATCACGGTGTAGAAGTCGGCGATCCCGCCGTGCGTGATCCAAGCCTTCGTGCCGTTGATCACCCAGTCGCCGCCCTCGCGACGGGCCTTGGTGCGCAGGGACGCCGCGTCCGAACCGGAGGACGCCTCGGAGAGGCAGTAGGCGCCCAGCAGTCCGCCGCCGAGCATCGCCGGCAGATGCTCGACCTGCTGTTCCTTGGTGCCGTAGTGCGCGAGGGCGTGACAGGCGAGGGTGTGGACGCTGACGCCGAGGCCGACGGTGAGGCGGACCGCCGCCAGTTCCTCCAGGACCTGGAGGTAGACCTCGTAGGGCTGGTCACCGCCGCCGTACTCGGCGGCGTAGGGCAGGCCGAGGAGCCCGGACTCGGAGAGCAGGCGGAAAACCTCGCGCGGGAAGTGCCCGGCGTGCTCCTCCTCGGCCGCCTTCGGCGCGATCTCACGCTGCGCGATGTCGCGGACGAGCGAGATCAGATCCCTGGCCTCGTCCGTGGGCAGTACACGGTCCACCGGCTGCGGGGCGTGGTCGGGCATGGCGACGCTCCTCTCCCTTTTCGGGATCATCGGCGGACGCGCGCCTTGGGTGGGGGCGGCTCCGCCGGGTCTCACTGGGCCTGGCCGATGCTCGTGGCTCCGGGTCTCGGAGGCGGCTGACCAGCGGTTGTGCCGGTTGGAGTATGCCCGATCGGAGGCATGGAGTCACCAGTTAACGACCGCTTACTCCAAGAAACGTTCCCCCATCGATATTGGTCCGAACCATTGACGCACTGGTCTAGTCCTCCACCTGTTGCGACCCCACCCATTCATCGCGTTCATGCCAATCGGCACGCGTTCCGTCAGCGCGCGTCCCCCTCTCCCCCACGAAGGAGAAGCGATGCGCACTTCTCACCGCTTCCGCGCCCTCCCTCCGCGGGCGCTCCCGTCGGCCGCGTGCAGCGCCGCCCTCGGGGCGGGACTGCTCTCCGCGCGGCACCGCGTACGCCAAATGCGGGAAAGCTGGTGGAGCTACGACACTCCGTCGACCGTCGCGACGAAGATGACGTACAAGAACCAGCAGGGCCTCGGCGGCACCTTCTTCTGGGAGCTGAGCGGTGACACCGCGAACGGAGAGCTGATCAAAGCCATCGACTGAGTTAGACGGCACAGGACTTGGGCGGGAGTCGCGGCGGCTCCCGCCCAGGCGCGCGGGCCGGAGCTGCCGTCAGGTGTCCCGGCGCGCGGGCGGCGGGGCGACATAGGCGGGCTCCATCTCCTCGATGGCGCGCAGGGTGCCGCCGAGGGTCTTCACGAGCAGCTCGCGCATGGTGTCGCGGGACAGTACCGGGTGGTCGATCCAGTCGAGGGTGGCACCCTCCACGCTGCACACCCAGCCGAGCAGCCCCATGCGCGCCAGCGGACCGATCTCCCGTCGGCCGTACGCGCCTTCGGCGATGGTGGTGACGATCGCCTCGCGCACCCCCTCCCGGATGGCGTGGACCTGGGCGTCGAAGCCGACTCCGCCGCTCACGATCGTGCGGTACGCAGCCTGGTTGTGCTCCGCGTAGCGCAGATAGGTGTCCATGGTGCGGTGCACCCGCTCCAGAGGCGGCAGCCCGAGGCTGTCGGCCGCCAGGGTCACGAGACTGGCCACCGAATCCTCGACAATGGCGAGGTAATAGCCGCGCTTCGATTTGAAGTAGTAGTAGATCAGCCCTTTGGCCACATGGGCGTGACGTGCGATGTCATCCATCGACAACGCGTCGTACGAGGTGTCGGAGAATAACTTCCGCCCGATGGCGATGAGTTCGGCGCGGCGTGCCAGAGAACGATCGGTGCCGCGCACCCGCGGACGTACGTCGTCTCGCTGTTGACTGTTATTCAATTTCGACCCGAGCCTCCAACTGCCGGCGGGACATCCGCAGTATTGCAGAACGACATCCCCAGCATGTTCGACTCTGATCGACTTGGTGGGAGGGTGTTCGGAATTCGCGGGCCGAAATGTTCAGGAAGGTCGGGACGCCCGGGTCACAGCCAGCCGAGCTGGGTGACTAGCATCGCGAGGACCACCACGAGGACCCAGCCCACGATGTGTTCGAGGATCTTCGGCCCGTCGTCCCGGGGACCGCCCGTGCGGGCGCGGAGTCGGGCGGCGGCGGCAGAGATGGCGGTCATGGCGGCTCGCTGGTCTTGGCTCGTGCGGTGGACTCCCCCTTCTGTCCACCCTGCCACCGGAATGAGCGGGTGCGGCGGAGACCTTGGTCACAGGCCGGGGGCGGCGTCGTCGCGCACGCAAAGGCCCCCACCGTGACGGGGGCCTCGGGGACGGTGGCGGGGGCGCTTCCGGGTCAGCGCACGCCCACCGTCGCCAGCGCCTTGCGCTGCTGGGCGGTCGGGTGTGCCGGGAAGTACAGGTAGCAGACCCCGCCGGGGCCGGAGACGACCTTGCCGGAGGCGTTGTACCGCTTGGTCCTGAGCCAGATGTTCTCGAACTCCCGCCGCCGGTAGACGCGCCGTACCGCGTTGTCGTCGGGCGAGGCCGGGTCATTGGCGATCACATCGCCTGCGGCGGTGAAGCCGATCACCGTCATCAGATGGCCCGAGGTGCCGTACCCGGCCCCCGTCAGCTCCTCCTTCAGGAACGACTGGGACGTGATCACGGGGATCCCCGCCGCGACCAGCCGCTCCAGATCGGTGAGCGAGGAGAGCCGGGTGACCACGGCCTGGAGGTCCGTGAACGTGGCCGCGTAGGCCGCGTTGAACGGCCAGTTGCCGCAGCCCTCGTACTGGTAGTCGTAGGTGGAGCGGGCCGCGTGGCAGACCTGCGGGTCGGCGTACGAGGGGTCGACCCAGGACAGCTGCTCGGGGGTGAGGCGCCCGCCCCGGTACTCGAGGATCATCTGCGAGGAGGTGGGGCTGCACCACGCCTCGCCGCCGTTGTCGTACTCGGGGTACTGGCCCTTGTGGATCTCCTGCGAGTAGCGCGGGACGGCCAGCTCCCGGGTGAGGCCCGGGGTGGAGGCCGGGACGGTGAAGCGGTCCGGGACGTCGGAGCCCATGGCGCCGAGGCGCCACACGGTCGGCGTGAGCCGGGTGCCCGGCCTGCGGTAGAGGGTCAGGCGCAGGCGGTACGACACCAGGCGCAGGCCCGAGGCCGCGTCCGTGACGGCGAAGGTGTCGGTCGAGATGCTGCTCTTGCCGTCGGTCTGGCCGTCGACGGAGGTCCGCCGGATGTCCTGGTCGCCGGCCGCCCAGCGGCCCATCACGTACCAGGGGGTGTCCGTGCCGTCGGAGTAGGTGCCCCGCAGCTCGACCTGGAGCCAGGTGCCCGCGGGGGTCTGCGCGTTCCAGGAGGCGACGGCCTCGGTGGACGGCACGGACAGGCGGTGCACCGGGGAGATCCAGGTGGCGTACTCCCAGCTCGCGGTCTTCCCGGTGTGCGGGTCCGGGTAGTCGGTGCGGCCGGCCGGGGTGGCGATCACCACCCCGGGGCGGGCGCCGGCGAGGGCCCGGACCCCTTGGCCGGCGCCGCTGCGCCAGTCGGAGTACGTGGTCCAGGCGCGGTAGTCCACGGGGCGCGGGGGTTCCTCCGCCGGTCCGGTGGCCGGACCCGCCGGGGCGGCCGCGGCCGCCGGACTCGTGACCGCCCCGGTCACCGCGGCCACGGCGATCGCGGCGGCGAGGAGGGTTCTGCGGGACGGCTCTGAAGCTCTGCTCATCTGTCGAGACCCCCAGGTGTCCTGAAGCGATGGTCCGGACGCACGGTGTGCGCCAACTATGGCGGCCGTACGGGGAGTACGCCACCGCTTCGGCCCTCGGCGTGTCCACCACTATTGGTCCCGACCACTGGCGGGACCTGGGGCTTTCGTGCCCGGCGGACGCACGCGGGTGCCGGGCACCCCGGCGCGCCCGGCGGGTGGACACGAGAGTCGCGCACCCCGCCGGACGCGGCGCCGGGTGTCCCTCAGACGAGGTCCATCGCCGCCACCTCGTCCGGGCGGCCGTAGCTGACCGGCCCCTGGAAGCGGCGGCGCGCGGTGGCGAACCACCACGCCGTGGCGACGACCAGCACGGCCCCGAGGGCGATCGGGGCGTAGTTGAAGGAGTCGACGGTGATCGGCGAGGCCTGGGGCAGCATGAACAGCACGCTGCTCAGCAGGATCCAGGCGACGGCGACCACCCCGACCGGCCGGCTCCAGCGTCCGAGCTGCCAGGGCCCGGGGTGGAATTCGGCGCCGAGCCGGAGCCGCAGGAAGATCGGCACGGCGTAGGCCAGGAAGAGCCCCACGACGTTGACGCTGACGATCGCCGTGAACGCGGTGTGGGACCACCAGCCGGGCAGCACCAGGGCGAGCGAGCAGACGACCGCGAGCCACACCGCCTTCACGGGGGTACGGGTGCGCGGCGAGACCGAGTGCCACCAGCGGGAACCGGGCATCGCGCCGTCCCGGGAGAAGGCGAAGATCTGCCGGGTGTTGCTGGTCAGGTTGGCCAGGCCGCAGAAGAGCATGGCGCCGATGACGATCAGCAGCAGCGCCTTCGCCGCGCCCGTGCCCAGCCCGTCGATGAGGATCTGTACGGGCGGCGCCGAGGAGCCGGCCACCTTGGCGTAGTCACCGATGCTGTACACCAGGGCCAGCATGAGGACGAGCCCGGTGGCCGCCGACCAGGCGATGGAGCGGGTGATGCCCCGGGGCGCGTTGACCGTCGCCCGGACCGTCTCCTCGGACATGTGGAAGCTGCCGTCGAAGCCGGTGAAGGTCCAGCTGGTGACGAGCAGGCCGAGCATGCCGCCGTAGAGCCCGTTGGTGAAGCCGGTGTTGTTCACGAAGTGCGTCACGAACGAGGCGGGCCGGTGTTCGTCGGGGCCGAACGCCAGGGCGCCCACGATCACCCCGAGGCCGATCAGCAGCCACCACACGGAGATCCGGTTGAGGACCGCGACCAGACGCACCGTGTAGGTGTTGGCCAGCCCCTGGAGCACGATGATCAGCGCCGTGATCAGCACGGTCTGGTGTGCGGTGGGCCGGTAGGAGGTCCACTGCAGGGCGATGAACGCCTGGATGAAGGTGGCGGCCGCATATCCGGTGGCCGCGGTACCGCCCACCTGGCCCACGAAGTTCAGCCAGCCGGTGTACCAGGACCAGGCACCCTTGTGCCGTCGGGCGAGTTTTCCGGCGGAGAAATACAGGGCCCCGCTGGTCGGATAGGCGGATGCCACCTCCGCCATCGCGGCGCCGATGAAAAGCACCATGACGGAGACCCCGATCCAGCCGAAGACGAGAATGCGGGGTCCGCCCGCATTCATGCCGAAGCCGAACGAGGAGAAAATTCCGGAGAGGATGTTGATGATGGTGAAGGATATGGCGAAATTGTCGAAGGCCTGGAACCTTCGGGTGAGTTTCCGCGGATATCCCATCGCGTGCAGGGTCGCGTCGTCGTCGATCGCGACGGGATCCCGGCCCGCACGGCGTCTCGTACGGGGCAGCGACGTCCGTTCTGACACAATCGGACCCTTTCTGTGTGGGGGGTGGACCGATGGACGGAGAGACGGATCAGGGGGCTCCCGGGACGGGCAGTCCGCAGGTGCGACGGGCGCGCGAGAGCTGTTCCTCGGGGTCCCCGAAGACGCTCCACGGCATACGGGAGGCGTAGGGCCCCATGGCCATAAGGACGGCGCGCGCCTCGAACACGCACTGGGCCATGACCAGCGCGTGCGCGAGATACGCCAGGTCGAGCACCGGTGTGAAGCGGTAACCGGCGACCTGGGGCAGCCAGTTCTGGTAGACCGCGAGCGCGGTGGACCGCCACTGGGGCTGTTCCCAGACCCGGTCGGCGAGCGACTGCGCCGGGTTGTAACTCTCCACGAGCGCGACCAGGGGCAGCAGCCGCAGCGCGGAGGTGACGGGCGCCCGCTGACCGAGGAAGGCGGCGACGTCCCAGGCGGCGTTCACCGAGCCCCGGTGGCGGGCGAAGAAGTAGGCGAGAAAACGGTGGTGGCCCTCGCGGTGGAAGGGGTCGAGCCGCAGGATGTGCGAGAACAGCTCCCAGGGGCCCGGCGGCGCGGTGAGCAGCCCGTGCGGCGCGGGTTCACGGATCTCGTGCAGTCGCGCGAGCGACATTCTGGCCACCCAGGGAGTGGGGTCGTGCGGTGCCATGACGGTGGCGCGCGCACAGGCCTTCAGCGCGATGTGCTCCAGCGGACGGGCCCGCTCGTCGTGGGCGTCCGCGGCCCGCAGCGCCCGCAGCGTGGCCACGCGTGCCCAAAACAACGCGGCCTCGGGGCCGGGCTCCTCGGCGAGCCAGCGTTCGGCCAGGTCGGAGTCGGCGGCCTCGGAGGCGAGCACCAGGGATCGATGGGCGCGCAGTCCGGGGTCGTCACGCGTCTCGGCGAGCAGTCCGTGGGCGCCCAGATAGCGGCCGGCCCGTACTTCCACACATACGCTCGCCAGCTCACGGTCGTCGGCCGCCGGATGCCACACGTACTGCCCTGCGAATAACCCCGCGGCCATGCTCCCCTGTCCGTCCCCGTAACGACACCGGCGGTTGCGCATCTGCACCTTACTCACCATGCGGCACAAGCGGAATGCTCATTCCCGCCTCCTGGGCCGCGCCGGTGATTGATCAATGAACAGTTCAATGAGAGACCGATTTCCCGGACCGGGACCTCTGACGCGGTCGCGTAAAATGTCCTGCGGAAAACGCCCCTGTCCCTTCCACCCCTCGCAGGAATCGCCATTCACACGCTCGCCTCCCGTCTGCGGCGGCTGCCGCCGTCCTGCGGCCCCGTCCGCCTCGTCGGCGTCGACGGGCACGCCGGCTCCGGGAAGTCCACGTTCACCGGGCAGTTGGCAGCCGCGCTCGGTGCGCCGGTGCTGCACCTTGACGACATCGCCACCCACGAGGACCTCTTCGCCTGGACGGACCGGCTGCTGCGCGAGGTGATCACCCCGCTCGGCCGCGGCGAGAGCGCGCACTACCGGCCCTACGACTGGCGCACCCGCACCTTCGCCCCCGCCCGCACGCTGCCGCCCGCTCCGGTGGTCCTCGTCGAGGGGGTCGGCGCCGGACGCCGCGCGCTGCGCCCCCATCTGCGGCACCTGCTGTGGATGGAGATGCCACGCGAGGAGGCCTGGGAGCGCGGACGCTCCCGGGACGGCGAGGAACAGAGCGCGTTCTGGGCCGGATGGACGGCGGCGGAGCGACAGCACTTCGCCGAGGACCCCTCGCGACCGTACGCCGATCTCCTGGTGCACCAGAGGCCGATGGGTTATCAGGTGGTGCGCGGACCCGCCGGGACCTCTGGTCCGGACCACGAGATCACCGACAGTGACGGATCCACGCCGTTGTGCTGAACTCGTGAAGGCCCTTGCGGACGAACTTCCTTGAGGGCTTCAGGTCGGCTTGACCCGGGGGCCGGGCAGGACTTACGTTCTCAATGTGCGGTTTCGAAGCCGCCCTCAGACGCGAAGCCCCCGGTTGTTCCCCCGTGATCGGGGGCTTCGTTCTGCCCTGGACACCCTTTTCGGGCGCCGCGAGGCGTGATCCGCTCACACTCGGTCACCATCCGTAGTGCGCCCGTCGCCTCCCACCTCGTCGAACGGCTCGTGCGGCACCCTTCGGTGCGCCACTCCCCCGCAGGTACGATGCCTCTCGGTGCGACCATCGGACAGCCGCTTCGCGCACTGTTCCAACTCCGGTCCGCGGTACAGCGGTTCGAGCACAACGGCCGACGGGCACGGGCCCGGCGGTGAACCAACGGGGGCACGGTTTGTGGGGGACGTGATGGACTTCGGCACGCGGGGCCCCGAGGCTCCGGCCGACCTCGCCTGGGTGCGAGGCGTCGACGCCTACACCATGGGCGCCTATCCGCAGGCGGAGGAGGAGTTCCGCGCGGCGGTCCGGATGGATCCCGGGATGGCCGACGGCTGGCTCGGGCTGCACGCGCTGCGCGTGGACACGACGACCGCGCTGCTGCGGATGTTCCGCCATCGCGACCGCTTCGGGGAGCAGCGGGCGCGGCACCGGCGGACGCTCAACTCCTGGTACTGGCTGGGCTGGTGGGTTCAGCCGGTGCTGGAGAGCCCGCGCGACCTGCTGCTCGCGCACGCCTCGCACTGGCTGGACGGCCGCCATGTCCCGGAGCTGGACCGGGCGCTGGCCGGGCTGCCGCCCGTCGACACCGACGCCCAGGTCCGCTTTCTGCACGCCTGCCGCGCCTACCTCGTCAAGGACTGGGAGCAGCTGGTCCGGCACACCGATCCGCTGATCGACGACCCGATGCTGGGTATCGAGGCCGGGCTGTTCGGCGGGATGGCCCGGGTCCGCCTGGAGATGTACGGCCAGGCCGAGCCGCTGCTGTCCGCCGCGCTGATGCGCTGCCGCAGCGAGCAGCCGCAGCGCAAGGAGCTGCGGTACTGGCTGGCCCGGGCGCACGAGGGCACCGGCCGTTCGGCGGCCGCGCTGCCCCTGTACCGGGCGGTGCACCGGGTCGACCCGGCCTTCATGGACACCTCCGCCCGGCTCGCCGCGATCGCCGAGGGCGACGGGTACGACGAGTCGGCCGACTTCACGTCGGTGGCGTTCGCCGGGGGCGGCGACGTGCTGGACGGGCCGGACTGCCTCGATCCCCTCTTCGGCGCCGAGAGCCGGGAGGTGAAGCTGTCCGAGCCCGAGCCGCCGACGGGCCCGCTGCCGGCGCAGAACGATTTCGTACGGGAGAAGGCCACACCTCCGGCGCCGCCGCTGCCGACGGGCCCGACGGATCCGGCGCTGCTGGAGGAGGCCCTGACCGAGCTGGAGCGGATGGTCGGCCTGGAGCCGGTCAAGCGCCAGGTGAAGGCCCTGTCGGCCCAGCTGAACATGGCGCGGCTGCGGGCGGGCGAGGGGTTACCCGTACAGCCGCCCAAGCGCCACTTCGTCTTCTCGGGCCCCTCGGGCACCGGCAAGACCACGGTGGCGCGCATCCTGGGCCGGGTCTTCTACGCGCTCGGTCTGCTCGGCGGCGACCATCTGGTGGAGGCGCAGCGGGCGGACCTGGTCGGCGAGTACCTGGGCCAGACCGCGGTGAAGGCCAATGAGCTGATCGACTCGGCGATCGGCGGCGTGCTGTTCGTGGACGAGGCGTACTCGCTGTCCAACTCGGGCTACGGCAAGGGCGACGCGTACGGCGACGAGGCCCTGCAGGTGCTGCTGAAGCGCGCGGAGGACAACCGGGACCACCTGGTGGTGATCCTCGCCGGCTACCCGGAGGGCATGGACCGCCTGCTGGCCGCCAACCCGGGCCTGTCCTCCCGCTTCACCACCCGTGTCGACTTCCCCTCCTACCGGCCCCTTGAGCTGACCTCGATCGGTGAGGTCCTGGCGGGCGAGAACGGGGACGTCTGGGACGAGGAGGCGCTGGACGAGCTGCGCTCCATCGCCGGTCATGTCGTGGACCAGGGGTGGATCGACGAACTCGGCAACGGACGGTTCCTGCGGACGCTGTACGAGAAGAGCTGTGCCTACCGGGACCTCCGGCTGAGCGGATACTCCGCGATCCCCAACCGGGACGACCTGTCGACCTTGCGGCTCCCGGATCTGATGCAGGCCTACGGGGAGGTCCTGTCCGGGCGCGGGCCGCACGATCCGTCGAGTCCCTGAACGGCGAGGGCCGGCGTCCGCGATCGCGGACGCCGGCCCCTGTGACCGAGAGCACGGTGTCAGCCGGCCACGGCTGCCCGCTCCTCCGGCATGCGCGGCTGGGGCGGGGCCTCCCGGTGGGCCGGGTCCCTGACCTCACCCACGAGGAGTTCCAGCACGTCCTCCAGGGCGACCAGACCGAGCACCCGGCCGGAGCCGTCGGCGACCGCTGCGAGGTGGGTGGCGGCGCGCCGCATCACCGTGAGCGCGTCGTCGAGCGGCAGCTCCGCCGCGAGCGTGATCATCGGGCGCCACAGCTGCTGCGGCACCGCCCGCTCGGACTCCTCCAGATCCAGGACGTCCTTGACGTGCAGATAGCCCATGAAGGCGCCGTTCTGGCCGACCACCGGGAAACGGGAGTACCCGGTGCGCGCCGTGAGCGCCACCACCTCGCCGGGGGTCACCGTGGGCGCCACGGTGACCAGCAGCGCCGGGTCGAGGAGGACGTCGGTCACCGGGTGTGAGCCCAGCTCCAGCGCGTCCCCGAGCCGCTCCTGCTCCCCGGGGTCGAGCAGTCCGGCCTGGCCGGCGTCCTCCACCAGCTGGTTGAGCTGCTCGCTGGTGAAGACGGCCTCGACCTCGTCCTTCGGCTCCACCCGGAACAGCTTGAGGATCAGCCGGGCGCAGGCGCTCAGTGCGACCGTCACGGGCCGGCACAGTCGCGCGAACGCGACCAGTCCCGGGCTGAGCCAGAGCGCGGCCTTCTCCGGTGCCGCCATCGCCAGGTTCTTCGGCACCATCTCGCCGATCACCAGATGGAAGAAGACGACGGCGGCGAGCGCGATCACATAGCCGAGGGGATGGACCATCCCGTCGGGCAGCTGCGCCGCCTCGAATATCGGTTCGAGCAGATGGGCCACCGTCGGCTCGGCGACCGCGCCGAGCGTCAGCGAGCAGACGGTGATGCCGAACTGGGCCGCGGCCATCATCTGCGGGAGCCGCTCGAGGCCGTAGAGCACCTGACGGGCCCGGGCGGTGCCGAGCGGCTCGATCTGGCTGCGCCGCACGGACACGAGCGCGAACTCGGCGCCGACGAAGAACCCGTTCACCAGCACCAGCAGTGTGGCGAGCACGAGTTGGAGCAGGCTCATCGCACCGCCTCCGCGACCGGTGCGGGGGCGTCCGCGAGCTTCACGAGCCTGACCCGCTCCGCGCGGTAGTGCTCCACCTGGCGCACCGTGAGCCGCCAGCCGGGCAGCTCGGCCCGGTCGCCGGGCGCCGGGATCCGGCCGAGGAGATCCGCGACGAGTCCGGCGACGGTCTCGTAGGGCCCCTCGGGCACGTCCAGGCCTATGCGCTTGAGGATGTCGACCCGGCAGCTGCCGTCGGCCTCCCAGGCGGGACGCCCGTCCTCGGGCGGCGCGACCGCGAGTTCCGGCAGGTCCTGTACGTCGTGCTCGTCACGCACCTCGCCGACGAGTTCCTCGACGATGTCCTCCAGGGTGACGACACCCGCCGTGCCGCCGTACTCGTCGACGACGACCGCGATGGGCTGCTGGCTGCGCAGCAGCTCCAGGAGGGGCTGCACCGGCAGGGTCTGGGGGACGAGCAGCGGCGTCTGGGCGATGCGCACCACGGGGGTGCGCAGCCGTTCGTAGGCCGGCACCGCGAGGGCGTCCTTGAGGTGGACCATGCCGACGACCTCGTCGATCTTCTCTCGGTAGACGGGGAAACGGGACAGTCCGGTGGCCCGGGTCAGATTGACCACGTCCTGGGCCGTGGCGGACGACTGCAGCGCGCTCACCTTGACCCGGGGGGTCATCACATGCTGCGCGGTCAGCTCGCCGAGGGACAGGGTGCGCACGAACAGGTCGGCCGTGTCCTGTTCCAGCGCCCCGGCCCGCGCCGAGTGCCGGGCCAGGGAGACCAGCTCCCCGGGCGTACGGGCGGAGGCCAGCTCCGCTGTGGGCTCGACGCCGAGCGCGCGCACCAGCCGGTTGGCGACCGTGTTGAGGGCCGCGATGACGGGCCGGAACAGCCGGGAGAACAGATGCTGGGGGCCCGCGACGAAGCGGGCGACCTGGAGCGGCCGGGACACCGCCCAGTTCTTGGGGACCAGCTCACCGATCACCATCTGGGCGGCGGACGCCAGCAGCATGCCGACGACCACGGCTATGCCGTCCGCCGCGCCGTCGGGGATGCCGACGAGGCCCAGGGGGCCCCGCAGCACCCGGGTGAGCGCGGGTTCGGCGAGCATGCCGACGAGGAGCGAGGTGATGGTGATGCCGAGCTGGGTGCCGGAGAGCTGGAAGGACAGCTCCCTGAGCGACTCGACGACCGTACGGGCCCGTGCGTCGCCGCCGGCCGCGGCCTTCTCGGCGTCGGCCCGTTCGACCGTGACCAGTCCGAATTCGGCCGCGACGAAGAATCCGTTGGCCAGGATGAGCAGAAGGGCCGCCCCGAGGAGCAGCAGAGCGAGGGTCATGATGCCGCCGCCTCCGCGTCGACGCGTACCGCAGGAGAGCGGTACGCGCTATGTCGGCAGGGGGCGGCGCAGGTACTACAGGACGATCCGTCCATCGCCGGAGGGAGTCACTCCTCGGGTAGCAGGAACCCCTGAGCACCGGGCGGAGCCTCAGGGGCGGAGGCGCAACAGGAACGCCTCTCCCACCAGATTAATCAAGATTCCGTCGTATGTGTCGGGCAGGACCGCCCGGAGTCAGTCCTGATGTCGCTCGACAGCGGCCGTGGAGCGGGCCTCGGCGAGCGCGCGCAGGGTGCGCGCGTCCTCGATGGCCCGCTGCTTGGCGATGCCCGGCTGGATGCCGAGCGCGGGCAGGCTGGTGCCGTCGCTCAGGTTCAGGAACACCCAGGGGTCACCCGGACGCAGGTTGACCTGAAGGATCTCCGCCCAGTCCAGACGGCGTCGGCTTGCGATGTTGACGACGGTCACCCCGGATTCGTCGGCGACGACCTTGGGCCGGGCGAGCAGCAGCAGGATGCCGCAGAGAAGGGCCCCTGTGAACACGAAGCTGACCCGTTCCCCGGCGGTGAGCGTCTCCAGCAGCAGGGCGACCGCGGTGATCACGGCGAACATCGCGATTCCCGCGGTGACCAGCACGGCCCGGGTGCGGGCGGGGCGGAAGGTCACGGGGAGGGCGGGCAGGTGTGACAGATCCGACATCGGTGTGCGATCCCTCACAGACGGCAGGCGTGGATCGCCGTGGTCAGGATGGCCCGGGCGCCGATGGCGTACAGGTCGTCCATGATCCGCTGGGCCTCCTTGGCCGGGACCATGGCGCGGACGGCGACCCAGCCCTCGTTGTGCAGCGGGGAGACGGTCGGGGACTCCAGGCCCGGCGTCAGGGCGACGGCCTTCTCCAACTGCTCGACCCGGCAGTCGTAGTCCATCATCACGTACGTCCGGGCCACCAGGACGCCCTGCAGACGGCGCAGGAACTGCTGGACCTTGGCTTCCTCGGCGTCGGCGCCGGTGCGGCGGACGACGATCGCCTCGGACTTCATGATCGGCTCGCCGAAGACCTCCAGGCCCGCGTTGCGCAGCGAGGTGCCGGTCTCGACGACGTCCGCGATGACCTCGGCGACACCGAGTTCGATGGCGGTCTCCACGGCGCCGTCCAGGTGGACGACGGAGGCGTCGACGCCCTGGTCGGCGAGGTGCTTGGCGACGATGCCCTCGTAGGAGGTGGCGACCGTCATGCCCGCGAGGTCCTCGACGCTGCTCGCGGTGCCGGGCTTGGTGGCGAAACGGAAGGTCGAGCGGGCGAAGCCGAGCGGAAGGATCTCCTCGGCGTTGGCGTCGGAGTCGAGCAGCAGGTCCCGGCCGGTGATGCCGATGTCGAGGCGGCCGGAGGAGACGTAGATCGCGATGTCGCGGGGGCGGAGGTAGAAGAACTCGACCTCGTTCTGCGGGTCGACGATCCTCAGTTCCTTGGACTCGCGGCGTTGCTGGTAGCCGGCCTCATGCAGCATCTCCGCCGCAGGGCCGGACAGTGAACCCTTGTTGGGGACGGCGATGCGCAGCATGAGGTCGGCTTCCTTTGCTCGTTACGTACGGAACTGGGGTGAGGGCTTGCTCAGAGGTGGGCGTAGACGTCGTCCAGGGAGATCCCGCGCGCCACCATCATCACCTGGACGTGGTAGAGCAACTGGGAGATCTCCTCGGCGGCCGCCTCCTTGCCCTCGTACTCGGCGGCCATCCAGACCTCGGCGGCCTCCTCGACGACCTTCTTGCCGATGGCATGGACACCCTTGCCGACCAGCTCGGCGGTACGGGAGCTGGCGGGGTCGCCATGGACGGCCTTGTGCTGGAGCTCGGTGAACAGCTCCTCGAACGTCTTCTTGGACATGGTGGTGCTAACCCTACGCGCTCCGGACGCTGTCTCAGTGCCAGGGCTCGGATACGGAGCGAAGCGTCGCGGCGGTCGCCACGGCCGCCGTCACGGCCTCGTGGCCCTTGTCCTCGTTGGAACCCTCCAGTCCGGCGCGGTCCAGGGCCTGCTCCTCGGTGTCGCAGGTCAGTACGCCGAAGCCGACGGGGACGCCGGTCTCCACGGACACCTGGGTGAGGCCCTGTGTGGCGCCCTGACACACATAGTCGAAGTGGGGCGTGCCGCCGCGGATGACGACCCCGAGGGCGACGATGGCGTCGTAGCCCCGGCCCGCGAGGACCTTGGCGGCGACCGGCAGCTCGAAGCAGCCGGGGACCCGCAGCAGTGTCGGCTCGTCGATCCCGAGCTCGCGCAGGGCCCGCAGGGCCCCCTCGACCAGACCGTCCATCACCTTGTCGTGCCACTGTGCCGCGATGACGCCGACCCGCAGGTCGCTCACGTTGCGTACGGACAGCTCCGGTGCACCCTTGCCGCTCACGTCTCTCCTCAGTGCTCTGTTACTGGTTGCCGCAGGCGGACACGGCGGTCGTGTCCAGCCAGGGCAGGTCGTGCCCCATCCGGTCCCGCTTGGTGCGCAGGTAACGGAGATTGTGTTCGCCCGCCTGTACGGGCATCGGCTCCCGCTCGGTGACCTTGAGCCCGTGCCGGGTCAACGCCTCCGTCTTGTCGGGGTTGTTGGTCATCAGACGCAGGCTGTGGACCCCGAGGTCCTCCAGGATCTGGGCGCCGGCCGCGTAGTCGCGGGCGTCGGCGGGCAGGCCCAGCTCCAGGTTGGCGTCCAGCGTGTCGCGGCCGCGCTCCTGAAGTTCGTAGGCGCGCAGCTTGGACGTCAGCCCGATGCCGCGTCCCTCGTGGCCGCGCAGATAGACCACCACACCCCGGCCCTCGGTCTGGATGCGCTCCAGGGACGCCTCCAGCTGGGGGCCGCAGTCGCAGCGCAGGGAGTGGAAGACATCGCCGGTGAGGCACTCGGAGTGCACGCGGACCAGGACGTCCTCGCCGGCGCCGATCTCGCCGTGGACGAGGGCGATGTGCTCGACGCCGTCGGTGGTCGACCGGTAGCCGTACGCCGTGAAGGCGCCGAAGGCGGTGGGCAGATGGACCTCGGCCTCGCGGCGGACCGTGGGCTCGGAGGTACGGCGGTAGGCGATCAGGTCCTCGATCGAGATGATCGTCAGGCCGTGCTTGCGGGCGAACGGGATGAGTTCCGGCAGGCGCAGCATGTGGCCGTCCTCGCCGGCGATCTCCACGATCGCGCCGGCCGGGCGCAGGCCCGCGAGCCGGGCGAGGTCGACAGCGGCCTCCGTGTGGCCGTTGCGGACGAGGACACCGCCGGGCTTGGCGCGCAGCGGGAAGATGTGGCCGGGGCGGACGAAGTCGCCGGGGCCCGTCTCTCCCCCGGCGAGCAGCCGCAAGGTGGTGGCGCGATCGGAGGCGGAGATCCCGGTGGTCACGCCGTGGGCACCGCTCGCGTCGACGGACACGGTGAACGCGGTGCGCATGGACTCGGTGTTGTGGTCGACCATCTGCGGGAGTTCGAGGCGGTCCAGTTCGTCGCCCTCCATGGGGGCGCAGATCAGGCCGCGACACTCGCTCATCATGAAGGCGACGATCTCGGGGGTGGCCTTCTCGGCCGCGATGACGAGGTCGCCCTCGTTCTCCCGGTCCTCGTCGTCGACGACCACGACCGGGCGGCCGGCCGCGATGTCGGCGATGGCCTGCTCGACCGGGTCGAGCGTGAAGTCCTCGATGTCGTCCATGCTGTACAGGACGGGCGCGGTCGTCATGCGTGGGCTCCTTCCAGAACGGGCCGCGCGGCGTTGCGGGAGCGCAGCCACCAGTCGCGCATGCCCCACAGGACGAGCGCGCCGTAGATGACGTAGACGAATCCGGAGAAGGCGAAGCCGTTGGCGAAGTTGAGCGGGACACCGACGGCGTCGACGAGCAGCCAGGCGAACCAGAACTCGACCATGCCGCGCGCCTGGGCGTACATCGCGACGATGGTGCCGACGAAGATGTAGGCGTCCGGCCAGGGGTCCCACGACAGCGACGGGAAGGCGGTGAACAGGCCCGCCACGGCGACCGTGCCCACGGCCGCTACGCCGACCAGGACCGCGCGCTCCGGCCAGGTGGCGAACCGCACGGCGACGTGGCCGTCCTCCGCCCGGCCCTTGCCGCGGCTCCACTGCCACCAGCCGTAGCCGGCGACGACCATGACCACGATCTGCTTGCCCGCGCTACCGGACAGATGGGCGGTCGCGAAGGCCGCGAAGAGGATGAGGCCGGACAGGAACTGGGTCGGCCAGGTCCAGAGGGAACGCCGCCAGCCGAACGCCAGAGCGACCAGGCCGATGATGTTGCCGATCATGTCCGACCACTTGATGTGCTGGCCGAACAGGACGAACGCCTCCGAGTTCAGCCAGTTCACCGGGTGGCTCCGTTCGCCAGCAGTCGCTCGACGTACTTGGCGACGATGTCGACCTCCAGGTTGACCGGGTCGCCGGGCTGCTTGAGGCCGAGCGTGGTCAGAGCCAGGGTGGTGGGGATGAGGCTGACGGTGAAGTAGTCCTGGGCCGCCTCGACGACGGTGAGGCTGATGCCGTCGACGGTGACGGAGCCCTTCTCGACGACGTAGCGCGAAAGCTCCGCGGGCAGCGCGACCTTGACGATCTCCCAGTTCTCGGAGGGCGTGCGCGCCAGCACCGTTCCGGTTCCGTCGACGTGGCCCTGCACGATGTGCCCGCCGAGGCGCGCGCCGACGGCGGTGGGGCGTTCGAGGTTGACCCGGGAGCCGACCGCGAGGGCGCCGAGGCTGGAGCGTTCCAGGGTTTCCGCCATGACGTCGGCGGTGAACTCGTCGCCCTCGTGCTCGACGACGGTGAGACAGACACCGTTGACGGCGATGGAGTCACCGTGCCGAGCTCCCTCGGTGACGACGGGTCCACGGAGCCGGAAGCGGGAGGAGTCGCCGAGATTCTCGACGGCGGTGACCTCACCCAGCTCTTCGACGATTCCGGTGAACACTTCCCGGGTCCTCCTGCCTCTGTAGGGCACGGACTCCGGGGCCTGTCGATGACGACAGCAGACACGAGCGAGAGCACCGGGACGACGCCGGACAGAGCCCGTCCCATGGACGAGCCGGTACGGCGGCGCGCATGAATGCCCGCCCGCCGCGCACTGCCTCCCATCCGGACTTTAACCGTCGGTCCAGGAATTTCACCTGGTCAACCGATCGCTGGAAGCGACCGGGTCGCGGACTGTAACCGCCGGTTCGGACTTTCACCGACCCCGGAGTGCGCTGCTTTTGGTACAGGCCCAGTGTGCCACGCTCGATCCGCGGCCATGTGGGTGAACCTGTGTGCGGTGCCTCACACGTTCAGGTGTGGTCTCTCCGGACTCGTCGAGCGGGCTCCGCCTCGCCCGACGGCGCGCCATCGCCACCCCCGCACCAGGGACAACACTCGCCCCATCGACGCCAGTTGACGAGTGGTCCATACCTATTGACGCTGCTGGTCTAGTCCTTTTAGTGTCGGCGGTCCCGGCGCGGTGCGCCGTCCCTGAACGGCCCGGCGGCGGTGACGAAGGCCCTTGCCCCGCCGCCGGGCTCTCACCGGGAGGTCTGCGAGGCTGGCGGCGTGACCACACACGCCGACGAGTTCGAGATCCACCGTTCCCGCCTGTTCGGCCTCGCCTACCGGATGCTGGGATCCGCCGAGGAGGCGGAGGACACGGTCCAGGACGCGTATCTGCGCTGGAGTTCGGCCGACCGGCAGGACGTGGAGCGGCCCGGGGCCTGGCTCGCCAAGGCCGTCACGAATCTCTGCCTCACCCGGCTCACCTCGGCGCGCGCCCGGCGCGAGGTCTACCCCGGGCCCTGGCTGCCGGAGCCCGTGGTCACCTCGGACGGCACCCTCGGACCACTGGAGTCGGCCGAACAGCGCGACGCCGTGTCGTTCGCCCTCCTGGTCCTGCTGGAGCGGCTCACCCCAGCCGAGCGGGCGGTGTACGTGCTGCGCGAGGCGTTCGCCTACGGCTACCGGGAGATCGCGGAGGTGCTGGACCTCGGGGAGGCCAACTGCCGTCAGCTGTACCGCCGGGCGGCACAGCACCTGTCCGCGGAGGGCACCCGGTTCGAGGCGGAACCCGAGCGTCAGGCCCGGCTCGTGGAGTCCTTCCTGACGGCGGCCCGCGACGGCGACGTGGCCAAGTTGGAGCAGTTGCTCGCGGCGGACGTCACCTGGTGGGGCGACGGCGGCGGCAAGGTCAGCGCGGCACGGCGGCCGATCGAGGGGCGCGAGAAGGTCCTGCGTGTCATGGCGATCGGGTTCCGGCGCTTCATCGCGCCCCTCGGCCTCACGGTCGAGGAGATCAACGGCGCCACGGCGCTGGTGGCCCGGGACGGCGACCAGGTCGTCGGGGTCATCGCCCTCGAGATCCACCACGGGGTCATCACTCAGGTGCGCGCGGTGATGAACCCGGACAAGCTGGCCTTCGTGAAGCGCCAACTCGGCGGCGCCTGAACATGTCACATTCGACGGGTGCTGTGCGGTCGTGGCGTCGAAGGGGCGTTCCGGAGGGGGGCGCCCCCACGCGAAGGGAGACAGCGGCATGAGCACGATCCTGGTGACCGGCGGTACCGGAACCCTCGGCCGGCTGGTCACCGAGCGACTGCGGGCGGACGGCCACGAGGTGCGGGTTCTGTCCCGGCACGCGCAGCCCTACGCCGTCGATCTGATCCGGGGCGGCAGCGGTCTGGAGGCGGCCGTCGCGGGCGTCGACACGGTGGTGCACTGCGCCAGCACGCCCCGCGGGGGCGACGAGCGGGCCGCCACCCATCTGATCGAGGCCGCGCGCCGGGCGGGGGTGGCCCATCTCGTGTACATCTCGATCGTCGGGGTGGACGCGGTGCCGATCGGCTACTACAAGGCCAAGCACGCCGTGGAGCGGCAGATCCAGGAGTCGGGCCTGAACTGGACGATCCTGCGGACGACCCAGTTCCACGATCTGCTGGTGCGGGTGTTCGAGACCATGGGCCGGCTGCCGCTGCTGCTGCTCCCGGCCGGGGTGAGCGACCAGCCGATCGCGGTGGCGGAGGTGGCGGACCGGCTGGCGGCTTCGGCGGCAAGCGGTCCGGCCGGGCGGGTGGCGGACATGGGCGGCCCCGAGGTGCGGACGTTCGAGGACCTCGCCCGCGCCTGGCTGCGGGCGACGGGACGGCGTCGGCCGGTCATGACGGTGCCGGTCCCGGGCAGGGCGTTCCGCGCCCTGCGTGCCGGTGGCCATCTGAGCCCCGGGAACGCCGTGGGCAAGGGCACGTTCAAGGAGCACCTCGTGGGGCGGTACGGGAGCGGGTCGGCGGCGCGCTGACCAGTTCGCGGAGGCCGTCCGCGGACTCGCGGACGCCTGCCTGCAGTTGGGCACGCCCCGGCGGGGGCGGTGCGCAGGGCCGACGGCGAGGCGCGGTCCGCAAGGCCGACGGTGAGGCGCGGTCCGCAAGGCCGACGGTGAGGCGCGGTCCGCAGGGCCAGCGGTGAGGCGCGGTCCGCAAGGCCAGCGGTGAGGCGCGGTCCGCAAGGCCAGCGGTGAGGCGCGGTCCGCAGGGCCGACGCCGAGGCGCGGTCCGCAGGGCCAGCGGTGAGGCGCGGTCCGCAGGGCCAGCGGTGAGGCGCGGTCCGCAGGGCCAGCGGTGAGGCGCGGTCCGCAGGGCCGACGCCGAGGCGCGGTCCGCAGGGCCAGCGGCGAGGCGCGGTCCGCAGGGCCAGCGGCGAGGCGCGGTCCGCAGGGCCCCGCGGCCTCCGGTCAGCGGGCCGGGGGCGCGAAGAGGTCGTCCTGCGCACCGTCCCGTGCGGTCAGCAGCGCACCGCGCAGGACCGCGCCGCCGCCCAGCGCACTCGCTCGCACCTCGGTCGGCAGCGGCGACATCCGGACCAGCCGTTCCTGGACGCGCCCGGCGAGCACCCGGCCGCCCGCCTGTCCGACCTCGCCGCCGAGCACCACGCAGCCGGGGTCGAGGACGGCGGTCACGGACGCGGCGCCGATGGCGAGACGGCCGGCGAGGGCGTCGAGGAAGCCGGAGGCGGTGTGCTCGTCCGGGACGGCGTCCTCGCGGCCACCGATGTCCCGGCCTGCCCCGGCGTCTCCGTCGTCGCCGGCCCCCCGGCCTGCCACCGCCCGCACGGCCCGGTGGACCAGCGCGGACGCAGCCGGGCCGTCGGCCTGACCCCCGGTCAACAGTCCGTGGGAACCGGCTAGTTCGGTGATGGCGGCTGCGCCCACCAGAGAGTGGAAGCCCCCTTCGCAGTCCGTCGCCGAGGGCAGGGTCGCGGTGCCCGGCACCGGCAGGAAGCCGATCTCACCGGTGCCGCCCGAGGCACCGCGGCGCAGGGCGCCGTCCAGCACCACGGCCGCGCCCGTGCCGTGTCCCAGCCACAGCAGCACAAAGGTGTCACGGTCGCGCGCCGCGCCCTCGCGCTGCTCGGCCAGCGCCGCGAGGTTGGTCTCGTTCTCCACGATCACGCGCGCGGGCAGCCGCTCCTGGAGCGCGGTGACCAGCCGGCGGTGCCATTCCGGCAGCCCGCTGGAGTCGCGCAGTTCGCCGGTGGCGGGGTCGATCAGCCCGGGCGCCCCGACCCCGACCGTGTGCAGCGACGCGGCACCGGCCTCCTTCGCGGTGCGCTCCACCAGCGTCACCGCCTGTTCCACCGCGGGCCCCGTACCGGTGTCGCCGCGAATGGGCACCGATGCCTCGGCGAGCACCTCGCCGAGCAGATCGGACACGAGGACGGAGACGCCACCGGTGCGCACGTCGAGGGCCGCAAGATGGGCGCGGTCGGCGACGATCCCGTACAGCCGCGCGTTCGGACCGCGCCGCTGCTCGCCCGACTCCCCCACCACCGTGATCAGCCCTGCCGCGGCCAGCCGTTCGACGAGGTCGGCGACCGTGGGCCGGGACAGTCCGGTGAGCTGCTTCAACTGCCCTGCCGTCAAGGGGCCTTCCTGCTGGAGGAAGCGCAGGGCGAGCCGGTCGTTGATGGCCCGGGCGGTGCTCGGGGATGCGGGCATACCGGGATCCTTCCAGATCGACGGGGCCTCGGGCGACGGAGCCGTAGGAGGGTCGGCTTCCTTCCTCACTCTATCTATCAGGCAGGGTTCCTGATAGTTTTCGCCGCGCAGCGGGGGCGGACACCCGGGGAGGGGCCCGAGAATGAGCGTGATGACCGGCAGGGGCTACGACCAGCGCGAGGTGAGGCGCGCCCGGTACGCCGTGGCCGCCGTGTTCGCCGTGCACGGCGCCGTCACCGGCTCCTTCGCGACCCGGGTGCCCTGGATCCAGGACCATGCCTCGCTCAGCGCCGGCCAGCTGGGGCTGGCGCTGGCGTTCCCCGCACTCGGAGCATCGGCCGCGATGCCGCTCGCGGGCCGGATCACCCACCGCTTCGGCGCCCGCAACGCCCTGCGCGGTCTGCTCGCCCTGTGGACGCTGTCCCTGGTCCTGCCGTCCCTCTCCCCGAACCTCCTCACCCTGTGCCCGGCGCTGTTCGTCTACGGCGCCTCGGCGGGCATGGCGGACGTCGCGATGAACGCCCTCGGCGTGGAGGTGGAGAACCGGCTCGGCCGGTCGATCATGTCCGGTCTGCACGGCATGTGGAGCGGGGGCGCCCTGCTGGGCTCCGCCGCCGGTACCCTCGCCGCGCACCTCGGCTCGGACGCCCGGGTGCATCACGCCGTCGCGGCCGCCGTGCTGACCATGCTGGGGCTGGTCGCCTGCACCTGGGTGCTCGACCTCCAGGCCGCCGAGGACGAGGAGCCGCCGCCCCGGTTCGCGCTGCCGCCGAAGTCGGCGCTGCTGATCGGTGCCATCGGGTTCTGCGCGGTGTTCGCGGAGGGAGCGAGTCTGGACTGGTCCGCCGTGTATCTGCGGCACGAGCTGGCCACCTCCGCCGGGCTCGCGGCCGCGTGCACGACGGGCTTCACCCTCACCATGGCCGTCGCCCGGCTCGCGGGCGACAGGGTGGTGGACCGTTTCGGCTCGGTGCGCACGGTCCGGGCGAGCGGTGTCCTGGCCGTCCTCGGTGGTCTGCTGATCGTCGGCGCGGGCCGTCCGGCGGTGGCGATGGCCGGGTTCGCGCTGATGGGCCTCGGTATCGCGGTCGTCGTGCCCCTGTGCTTCGCGGCGGCGGGCCGCAGCGGGCCGAACCCCAGCCAGGCCATCGCCGGCGTCGCGACCATCACCTATACCTCGGGGCTGGTGGCGCCGAGCGCGATCGGCGGACTGGCCCAGGCGACCAGTCTCGTGGTGTCGTTCGGCCTGGTGACGGTGCTGGCCTGCGGGCTCGCCGCGTTCGCGGGGGTGCTGCGCGCGGGCGAGCGGGACCGTCCGGGGGTCAGTCGGCCGGACGCAGCAGTTCCCGGCCCGCGACCCTGAACCGCTCGCTCCACGACGTGGGGCGCAGCGTCGTCGCGTCGAGCCGGACGAGGACCCGGGTGCCGTGCGCGTACGTCACCGCTCCGTCGGCCGAGCAGAACCGGAACCCGTAGGTGAGACCGGTGTTCCCGAGCCGCTCCAGCCACAGGTGCACGGCGTACCCGCCCGGCTTGGTCACGGGGGCCTCGTAGCTGATCCGCAGTCCTTGACGGCGTTGCAGAAGTCGCCCGCGGCCTCCCAGTCCCCGTCGAAGACCCAGCCCAGCTCGTGCCACAGCGCCGACCAGGCCCGCTCGACCATGACCGGATAGCGGGCGTTGTGGAGCAGTCCGAGCGCGTCCAGGTCGTCGAAGTGGACGGTGACGGGGATCAGCCGACCGTACGACAGGGCGGGCGCGGCCTGGGCTTCGACGGTCACGGGCAGGGCTCCAGACGTTCCTGGTGAGGCGCTCGCGACGCTGCGGCGCTTGACCCGCCCATGGTAAGCGGTCGCTCAGCCGACTCCCTGCGTGGGGCTGGTTGATGCTGCTGAGCGAGGGGGCCTTGGCCCAGATGCTCTTGGCGGCGGCCAGCCGGTGTCCGACGGCGTCGAGGACATCGCCGAGGCCTCCCGCGCCGCGAAGGCGGCGGCCAGGTGCTTCGAGTGCTTCCTCGCCGGCACCAAGGTCCTGATGGCCGACGGGTCGACGAAGAACATATAGACCGCGTTCCCCAGGCCGCCGGCCTGAGCTTCGAGGGACGCCCGGGACTACGCGAACGTAGGTGCAACCTTCGGGTGGCGGTCGCTCGGGTTGTTCGCGCCCGGCAATGAGGGAGCCAGGGTGGGTCCGCACATGGACGCGGACCCACCCTGGCTTCGTGACCTGGCGTGCCGGCGAGGCGGGGAACACTCCCCCGGCAGGCTCAGCCCGCGATCGAGTCCAGTTGCTCGGCCGCGGGGCGCAGGGCCCACAGATCGCCGCCGGGCGGGGGCTCCAGCAGGTGTACGGCCTGCCCGGCCCGGGCGTCGCCCGCGTCCGCGGCCGCGTGCACCACGTCGGTCGCCGCGTACCGGTGGAACTCCAGCTCCGGACGGGTCCAGGAGGCGGCGCCGGTGGCGGCGGGCAGCAGGTAGTCGACGGCCTTGAACAGGCTCTGTCCGTCCGGGCCCCGGTAGGACCACAGGTCCACGCCGACATGCCGGCCGATGGCCGCGAGCCGGGTGTAGGCGACCAGGTCGAAGGTCGAGTAGTGCCAGCTGCGCGTCCGGGCCAGTTCCTGCGGCTGGCTGCCGTCCCCCGCTATCTGTGTGTCGATGCGCGCGGTGCGCGCGGCGAGGACGGTCCGCCGGGCGAGGTCCTTGTCGCCGGTGGCGTAGGCGAGGGCGGCGAGCTGCATGTCGTAGAAGGTGCCGTGGTTGTTCTGGGCGGCCCCCTCCTCCTTGCCGAAGGCGCTGTCCGCCAGCCAGTTCCGGAAGGCGACGTTCCAGTCTTGCATCGCGGTCCGGTCCGCCCTGGACCAGCCCGGAGCGCCGGTGTCCAGCAGGGCGATCGCGTCGAGGACGCTGGTGTAGGACTGCGAGAAGTCGATGATGCCGATGGCGCGGCCGTCGTACTTGCACGGGATGAACTGCCCGTGGTCCAGATCGGGATTCATCCGGGTCGCCGGGTCGAGGAACCAGGTGCGCATGACCTGGGCGGCCTTCTGGGCGTACTGTTTCTTCCCGGTGTAGTACCAGGCCAGCGAGAGGTCGTAGGACGAGTCGAAGACCTTCTCCACGTCCTGGCGGTCCGTCCCGCTGTCGACGTCCGGGTTGCGCTGCCCGTCACGCTGCGCATAGGGGCAGCCCCACGGGTTGTCCGCGGTCTTCGGCTGCGTGGGCCACCAGTAGGGAGCCTGGCTGAGGTACTCGTGGACGTCCCCGCCGGGTGCGGGCCTCGGCTTGTCGACGACCGTCCACGGCCCCTGCCCCAGCCAGGCGTCGGCGCGCGCGGTCAGATCCTTGAGTGCACCGCGCAGCCGGGCGTCCCCGTGGTCGAGCCGGACTCTGGTCTGCTGCAGCCGGGTGCCGTCGAGCACAGCGGTCGCGGGGACTTTCGGTGCCGCGTGGGCGGAGGCGGTGGGTGCCCCCGCGATCGCCACGGCCGCGAAGGCGGTCGCCGCGGCGAGCAGGGCGGCCAGCCGGGATCGAGCACTCATCAAAGCTCCGATCATGTACGTGAACGCAGTTCATGAGTGGGACCGTGTGAGCGTAGGACCCGCTGGTGCCCCTGACAATGGTTCGGACAGTTCTTCACGTACAGAGAAAGAGAAGCTTCACCATGGACCTCGGCGTGCGCTGGAAGCTGCACGGTGACGGGCGTACGCCCGCGCCCGGAGCGGTCGTCCGCCCCGACGAACGGCTTTCCTGGCCCCGTACGATCGGGCTCGGCGCCCAGCATGTCGTGGCCATGTTCGGCGCGAGTTTTGTCGCGCCCGTGCTCATGGGGCTGGACCCCAACCTCGCGATCATGATGTCGGGCGTCGCGACCGTGATCTTCCTGCTGGCCACCCGCGGCCGGGTGCCTAGCTATCTCGGCTGCTCCCTGTCCTTCGTGGGGGTCGCCGCGGTGATCCGGGCGCAGGGCGGCACCAGTGCCACCGTGACCGGCGCCGTGTTCGTGGTGGGCATCGCGCTGTTCCTGGTGGGTCTCGCGGTCCAGCGGTTCGGGGCGCGGATCATCCACGCGGCGATGCCGCCGATCGTGACCGGCGCGGTCGTCATGCTGATCGGGTTCAACCTCGCGCCGGTCACCGCGTCGACGTACTGGCCGCAGGACCAGTGGACCGCGCTGCTGGTGATGCTGTTCACCGGGCTCGCCGTGGTGTGCCTGCGCGGCTTCTGGTCCCGGATCGCGATCTTCCTGGGCCTGCTCTTCGGCTACGGGATCTCATGGGCCTTCGACCGGGTCCTCGGAAAGATCCACTCGGTGGACGCGAGCGGCAAGCTCACCGCCCACTGGCGCCTGGACCTGTCCGGGGTCGGCAAGGCGGACTGGATCGGCCTGCCCCACTTCCACGGTCCGTCCTTCCAGTGGTCCGCCGTCCTGGTCGCCCTGCCCGTGGTGATCGCCCTGGTCGCGGAGAACGCCGGGCACGTCAAGGCGGTCGGCGAGATGACCGGTGACGCGCTGGACGACAAGCTGGGCACCGCGATCTCCGCGGACGGCGTCGCCTCCATGCTCTCCACCGCGGTCGGCGGCCCGCCCAACACGACGTACTCCGAGAACATCGGCGTGATGGCGGCCACCCGTGTCTACTCGACCGCCGCCTACTGGGCCGCGGCCGGCTTCGCCCTGCTCTTCGGCGTCTGCCCCAAGTTCGGTGCGATCGTGGCCGCGATACCCGGCGGAGTGCTCGGCGGCATCACCGTCATCCTGTACGGCATGATCGGCCTGCTCGGCGCGCAGATCTGGATCAGTTCCAAGGTCGACCTGCGCAACCCGCTGAACCTGGTGCCGGCCGCCGCGGGCATCATCATCGGCGTCGGTAACGTCAGCCTGAAGTTCACCGACCACTTCTCGCTGAGCGGCATCGCCCTGGGCACGCTGGTCGTCATCACCGGCTACCACGCGCTGCGGGCGCTGGCCCCCGCCCATCTGAAGACCCAGGAACCGCTGCTGGACTCGGGCACCTCCGCGTACGACGAGGAGAGCGCCGAGGGCGACGGCGCCAGGCCCTAGGTGGCGTGCGACGCGCGCACGCCGGCTCGTGGAGCGCAGCACGAGAGCACGCCCGTCCGTGGACGCCCTCCGTCCCCCTGACGGCCGACGGAGGGCATCCCCCGTTCCGGGGAAGCCCGCGGGCCGCGGCTGCTCCGGTCGGCCCAGGGCTGTCACCCTGCCCCCATGGTGCGGTTGGAGCAGTTCACGACCGGGGTGGACACGGTCGTCTCACGGATGCGCGCGCTCGACGGAGCCTGGCCGGAGCGCGACGGCGTCGCGGTCTTCAACCGCGTCTATCTCGCCGTCACCCGGGAGGTCGACCGCCGTCTGGACGGCGGGTACTTCCGGGACCGCCGAGGGGTGATCGCACTGGACGTCCGGTTCGCCGAGCGGTATCTGGCCGTGGCCGAGGAGGGGCCGCTGCCCGCCTGCTGGCGGCCGCTGTTCCAGCTGCGGCGCCATCCGGGCGTACGGCCGCTGCAGTTCGCGCTGGCCGGGATCAACGCCCACATCGGCCATGACCTGGCGCTCGCCGTCGTGGACACCTGCCGCACGCTCGACTGCGAACCGGCCGTTCTGGAGGACGCGTTCGAGCGGGTGGGCGACCTCCTCGTCGCACTGGAAGAGCACATCCGCGAGGACCTGATGCCCGGGCCCGATCTGCTCCAGCTCGCCGACCCGCTGACGCATCTGCTCGGCGCGTGGAGCCTGGAGCGGGCCCGGGAGGCCGCCTGGTCGGCGGCCCGCGCCCTGTGGGCGCTGCGGCATCTGCCGGACGTGGCGGAGGAGTTCGCGCACCGGCTCGACGCGGCGGTGGGATTCGCGAGCCGGATGCTGCTCACACCCCTGCCGCACTGATCCGGCCAGCCGCGCCTGTCGTGCCGCGACGTGCCTCCGTGACCGCTGTACGTTGATGAGGCGGCCCCTCCCAGGCGAAGGAGCGACAGGTATGGCGACCCGGCTCGGACTCGGCCTCCCCCAGAACAAGCAGTACGACATCGGGCGGGACGTGCCGGACGTCGCACGCGCCGCCGAGGCGATGGGCTACGACAGCCTGTGGGTGTACGAGCGCGCCCTGTTCCCCGAGACCACCACCCAGGGGCTCTACGGCGTGGAGGGCCTGCCCTGGCCGGACAGCTACCGCGGGGTGGCCGAGCCCCTGGTCACGCTCGCCCTCGCCGTCACCGCCACCCGGCGCGTCCGGCTCGGCACGAGCGTGCTGGTGGCGCCCCTGCACGGCCCCTTCCAACTCGCCAAGGCGCTGGCCTCGCTGGACGCGGCGAGCGGCGGCCGGGTCGTGGCGGGCCTGGGCACGGGCTGGTCCCTCGACGAGTACGCGGCGGCCGGGGTGCGCCCGTTCGAGGAGCGCGGCCGGGTCATGGACGAGATCATCGATGTCTGCCGCGCCGTCTGGGGTCCGGACCCGGTCTCCTACGAGGGCCGGCTCACGACGATCTCCTCGGCGGTGGTCGCGCCCAAGCCGGCCCGGCCGATCCCGATCCTGCTGGCGGCGACCAACGAGAAGGCACAGCGGCGGCTGGTCGACAAGGCCGACGGCTGGATCCCGGTGGCCCTCGGCGCCGAGGTGGTGGCCCGGCAGTGGCGCGCCCTGCAGGACCTGGCCGCCGAGCAGGGGCGCGTCAAGCCGCTGCAGACGGTGCTGCGCGCGAACGCCGCGTACTCGGCGAAGGCGTACCCCGGCCAGGACCGGGGGCCCTTCCAGGGCAGCGTCGACCAGATCGTGGAGGACCTGGTGGCGCACGCCGAGGTCGGCCTCGAAGAGATCCTCATCGACCTTCAGGGCTCGGTCCGGGACGCGGAGGAGCTCAAGGACGTGGCCGCGCAGGTGTACACGTCCGCACGGGCGGCCGGCGTCTGACCCGCCGCCCGTCGTCGGTTCATCGGTCCGACGGCCCGAGGATCCCTCGGTCCGGCTCAGTCCTCCGGCAGCTCCACGGGTGCGATCTCGTCGTAGACGTCGCCCGGACCGGGGTTGGTCGGGTCGGTCTCGCCGCCGAAGTGGTGCATCACGCCCCACACGGCGTTGAGCGCGGTCTGCACGGCGCCCTCGGCCCAGCCCGCCGTCCAGGAGATGTCGTCGCCGGCGAGGAAGATGCCGCGCTTGTCGGCGGGCAGCCGGTCCTGCATGAAGTGCGTGAACAGGCGCCGCTGGTAGCGGTAGTGGCCGGGCAGGTTGGCCTTGAACGCGCCCATGAAGTAGGGCTCGTTCTCCCAGGAGACGGTCACCGGGTTGCCGATGATGTGCTTCCTGATGTCGACCTTCGGGTAGATCTCGCCGAGGGACTTCAGCATGACCTCCATCCGCTCGCTCGCGGACAGCGGCAGCCACTTCAGGCTGTCGTCGCACCAGGTGTAGGACAGGCAGATGACGGCGGGCTTGTCCGGGCCGTCGTCCAGCAGATAGGTGCCGCGGGTCATCCGGTCGGTGAGCGTCATCGACATGACGTCCCGGCCCGTCGGATTTCCCTTGTCGTCGACGGCCTTGTCCAGCCAGAAGGGCCGGTCCACCGGCACGAAGAGCTTGCTGGACTCCATGTAGTGGGTGCGCTCGATGGCCGTCCAGTGGTCGATCGGGAACAGCGCGTCGTCACAGGCGATCTTGGAGAGCAGCATCCAGGACTGGGCGGTGAAGATCGCCGCCGGGTAGGTGCGGATGTCGCCGTGCGCGTCGGTGACGGTGATCCGGTTTCCGGCGGTGCGGTGCAGCCGGGTGACGGCGGGCCGGGGCTCGCCGCCCTCGTGCAGGGACTTCAGGGAGGTCCCGTGAGCCCAGTGGACGATCTTCCGGGGTTCGCGCTCCCACAGCCGCAGCGGCAGCTGCTGGGAGCCGCCGACGATGCCCCGGTGGTGGTCGTCGGCCTCGGTGTAGACGACCCGCAGGATCTCCAGGATGGAGTTCGGGAAGTCGGTGTCCCAGCCGCCGGTGCCGAAGCCCACCTGGCCGAAGATCTCGCGGTGTCGGAAGGACTTGAAGGCCTCGGAGTCGCAGAGGAAGCCGTAGAAGGTCTGGTTGTCGAGCTTCTCGACGAGCTTCGCCCAGATCTCGCGGATGCGCGGCACATCGCGCTCGCGCATCGCGCGGTTCATGTCGGAGAAGTCGGCGCCCTCCTCCAGGCAGGCGTTCCACGCGTTCGCGACGTCACGGTAGACCTGCGGCAGGTCGTCGAGCGTCTCGGCGTAGTGGCTCTCGCCCTTCAGGTCCACGACCGTCGAGGGGGTGGCCTCGGCGAGCGGGTTGGGGAACGGCGCGGTCCGGAGGCCCACCAGGTCGATGTAGTGCTGGAGTGCCGTGGAGGAGGGCGGGAAGCGCATGGCGCCCATCTCGGCGGTAAGCGAAGGGTCGCAGCCCTCGAAGCCGACGGTGCGCAGCCGGCCCCCGATCTTGTCGGCCTCGTAGACGACGGGCTTGAGGCCCATCTTCATCAGCTCGTACGCGGCCACGATGCCGGAGAGGCCACCGCCGATGACGGCGACCTCGGTGCCGTGCTCGGTCGCGGGTATCTGGCCGAGGCCCGCCGGGTGGGCGAGGAAGTCGTCGTAGGCGTAGGGGAAGTCCGGGCCGAACATGGTGATCGGCGGCTGCTGCTCGTCTGCGTGCTCGACGGCGTTGGGCACCGTGGACGTCATGGGGTACGGACTCCTTGCGCGGGAAGAACTCGAGGGGGGAGGAGGGCTGCGGGGTCAGACCAGGGACCCGTACAGGCCGGGGCGGCGGTCCTTGAGGTACGGGTTGGCCTCGCGGGAGGCGGCGAGGTGCGCGGGGTCGACATCGGCGAGGACGAGTTCCTCGACGCGGGCGGCCCGGGCGCGGGCGACCCCGTCGGGTCCGGCGAGGGTGGACAGCCCGACGAACTCGAACTCCCCTTCCTGACCGACCCGGTTGACGTAGGCGATGTACATCTGGTTCTCGAAGGCCCGCACCGGTACGAGGGACTCGGCGACGAACTGGAAGGGATGCATCTGGGCCGTGGGGACCACGAGGAGATCGGTGCCGGCCAGGGCGTGGGCGCGGACGTTCTCCGGGAACTCGACGTCGTAGCAGATCATCAGGCCGATGCGGAGGCCGTCCAGCTCGGCCTGGACGACCGGCTGGTCGCCCGGGATGAAGTGGTCGCGCTCGAAGCCGCCGAAGAGGTGGGTCTTGCGGTAGTTCGCGAGGCGGGTGCCGTCGGCGGAGATGAGCTGGGCGGCGTTGAAGACGGTGTCGCCGTCCCGCTCCGGGTAGCCGTAGGCGACGGCCAGGCCGTGCCGGGAGGCGATGTCCGCGATCGCGTCGGCGGAGTCGCCGTCGGCGGTCTCGGCGAGCCGGGCGATCGCGTCGTCGATCGCGTAGCCGGTGAGGAACATCTCCGGAGCGATCAGCAGCCGGGCCCCCGCGGCGGCGGCACGGCCCGCGGCCTCGTCGAGCACCTTGAGGTTCTCGACGACCGAGCCTGGGCGGCCGGAGCTCTGGAGCAGGGCGGTGCGCATGCGTGTTCTCCACCGGTGCGGAAGGGTTTGGGGGGCCGCTTAGACGGTACGGTCGACGCCCTCGGCCGGACAAGGAGAACCCGTTGCGCGCCGGTGCGCGAATCGTTGCGTGCACCGGGGGCCGCCCGGCGATTCGTTGCGTGCTTCCCGAGCCGCCTCACGGTCGGCGGGGCGCGGGTGGCCCGGATGCTCCGGCCCCGGCGGGGCGCGCCCGCCGGCCCCGGGGCTCACAGCTCGCGCAGCCGCTCCACGATCTCGCGCAGCAGCTCGGGGTCGGCCGCCGGGGCGCCCGCCGGCCCGGAGCGCGGCTCGTCGATGCGTACGAGTCCGGCCTCCGCGAGGTCGCCGACGAGCACCCGGACGACGGTCAGCGGCAGATCGGCGTCCGCGGCGAGTTCCACGACCGGCCGGGGGCCGCGGCGCACCAGGTCGAGCAGGGACGCCCGGGCATGGTCGACGTCCCCGCGCAGGTCCTCCGTGTCCAGGGCGGTGATCCGCGACATCAGGTCGACGGTGTGCCGGTGCGAGGGGCGGGTACGCCCCCGCGTCACCATGTACGGGCGCACCATCGGCCCGGTCTCGTCCTCGTACCAGTGGTCGTCGTCGGGCACGGCGGGTCAGGAGCCGGCCGGGCCCGTGGCCGTCCGCACGGCGGCGTCCATATGGCGGCCGACCCGCCGGACGAGCAGCGCCATCTCGTGCGCCAGCTGTCCGACGTCGGTGCGGGCCTCGCTCAGTACGGCCATCCGGGTGCCGGCCCCGGCCGGGGTGATGAACAGGTACGCGTCGTCGAGCATCACCATGGTCTGCCGGACGTTCCCGCCGCCGAACCGCTCCCCTGCCGAGGCGGCCAGGCTGTGGAAGCCGGAGGAGACGGCGGCGAGGTGCTCGATGTCCCGCCGGGGCATGCCCTCCGAGCGGCTCAGCGGCAGGCCGTCCGCGGTCAGCAGCACGGCCTGGCGCACATGGTCGGTTCTGGCCACGAGATCGTCGAGCAGCCAGCCCAGATCGGTGCCGGGCTGCTGCTCGGCCTCGTCGGAGTGCTCGGGGCTCTGGTCACGGCGCATCGTCGGCGTCCGTCCCTTCCTCGGTGTCGGTTCGCTCCGTGGGGGGCTCGTGGGGGCCGGTGTCGCTGGGGATGCCCATCCGGCCGCGGCTCAGGCCGCGCTGGTAGGCACCGAAGATCGCCCGTACCTCCTCGGCGCTCACCTCACGCCCCGGGGCCTCCTCGGCGGCCGGGGCATCGGTGCGCAGTCCGGGGGCGAGCGAGCTCTGCCGGATCCGGGTGGGCAGGGTGGGGGCGGCGGAGCCGGGACGGCCGGGGGCCGGGGCGTCGGGGCCCGTCCCACCGGTGCCCGGGGCGTCCGCGCCCGCACCGTCGGAGGCCTCGCGCGCGGGCCGCCGCTCCGGCTCCGGTGCCCGCTCCCGGGTGAGCACCGCCGTCCTCCCCCGTACGGGCAGCGCCAGCACGGGCGCGTCCTCCCGCCGGGCCGGAGCGCCGGGCGGCAGGGGCGCCTCGTCCGGCGCGGCCGGAGTCCCGGCCTCCACCTCGGCCAGAACCGCGGCCGGCAGCAGCACCACCGCCGTCGTACCGCCGTACGGCGACCGGGTCAGGGTGACCTCGATGCCGTGCCGGGCGGCGAGCCGGCCCACCACGTACAGGCCCAGCCGGTCGTGGCGGGTCGGGTCGAAGTCGTCGGGCCGGGTGAGCGTGCGGTGGGCCGCGTCGAGCTGGTCGGGGCCGAGACCGAGGCCGCGGTCGTCGATCTCCAGGACGAAGTCGCCGCGGACGCGGTCGGTGCGCAGGGTGACCCGGGTGTGGGGCGGCGAGAACACGGTGGCGTTCTCGAGGAGCTCGGCGAGCAGATGCACGACGTCGGCGACGGCGTCCGCCGCGATCCCGACCTCCGGCATCGGCGGGACCACGACCCGCGCGTAGTCCTCGATCTCGCTCACCGCGGACGACACCACGTCGGCGACGGGCACGGGCCGCCGCCAGCGGCGGCCGGGCGCCGCACCGGAGAGGATGATCAGGCTCTCCGCGTTGCGCCGCATACGGGTGGTCAGGTGGTCGATCCGGAACAGCTCCTCCAGGGCGTCCGGGTCGTCCGTACGCCTCTCCAGCGTGTCGACCAGCTTCAACTGGCGGTGGACGAGCGCCTGGTTGCGCCGCGCGATGTTGAGCAGCACGGCGAAGAGCCCGCTCCTGAGCATGGCCTGCTTCACGGCCGCCTCGACGGCCGCGCGACGGGCGGCGTTGAAGGCCCGGCCGACCTGCCCGATCTCGTCGGAGCTCGCCTCGCCCTCGGCCAGCGGCGGCGCCGCCACCTGGGCGTCCACCTCCTCGCCCGCGCTCAACCGTTCCATGACCTCGGGCAGTTGCCGCGTCGTCAGCAGGTCGGCGGCGTCCCGCAGGGTCTCCAGTCGGCGCGAGATCCGCCGGGCGCCGCGCACCGCCAGCCAGAGCGACAGACCCATGGCTGCCAGTCCGACCACCGCGACGACGGCGGCCTTGGCCAGCTCCCGGTAGGCGAACGCCGTCCCGCGTGCGGCCGAGTTCTTGGCCGCCTGGGTGCACAGCAGCATGTAGCGCTGCACGGCCCGGTCGGTGGTCGTCCGCCAGGAGTCGGCCGCGACCGCCCGGCCCGCGCCGGTGGCGCCCGCCCGCAGCAGGGCGTCCTCGCCCGCGGTCAGGGCCCGGTGCACATCGTCGCGCCGGAACCGCTCGAAGAGGGTCCGTGAGTCGGACGGCAGGGCGGGGACATAGGTACGCTCGAACACCCGGCGGTCCTCGACGGTGGCCGCGAGCATCTCGTACTGACCGCCCGTCAGCCGCCCCGCGGCGCGTGCCCCGGCGACGAGCGCGTCCTCCCGGGAGACGAACTCCCGTACCCGGACCAGCTCGCTGACGGTCTGCGCCTCCCGCGCGAGGCGGCCGGCCTGGAGCGCGGTGAGGGCGGACTGGACCTCGAAGTCGGGTTCCACGAGGGCGCTGTACTCGGACACCGCGCCGTCCCAGGAGATACGGCCCGACAGCACCCGCTCCCGCAGTCGCTCCAGCTTGTCCGCGGCGGCGAGCGCGGAGTCGAGTGCCCGCTGCTGCCCGGCGGACAGCCGGCTGCGGTCCGCGCCCTGGATCACCGTGCGCATGGCGTTCACGGCCCGGTCGGTGCGGCGCTGCTGCTCCAGCAGATCGAGGGCCGCTCCGTTGCGGTGGCCCCCGCCCAGATACGCGGCGGCGAGCCGCCGCTCGATCTGGATCTGGCCGGTCGCCGTGTCGACGGGCGTGCCGAAGTCCTCGTAGACGCCCTGGAGCCGGACCAGTGCCCGGAGTTCACCGGTCACCGACACCATGGCGAAGCTCCACAGGATCAGCAGGGCGATCGCCGGAGCCAGTGAGAGCGCCACGATCCGCGTGCGAACCGTGGTGGGACGGCCGAAGGGCCAACGCATGGTCTCCCCCGGGGGAACAGGACGGTCGGGTGCCTGGCGGGACTCGGGTGACCTGCAGGTATTACCCGCCGGTAGTGAACGCGCCACAACCTACGGGAAGGACCACGCCACCGCAATGGTTGCCCGGGGTAACGCGGAGTCAGAGCCTCCGGGACACGGCGAAGGTGGTGACGACCGCCGCGTGGTCCGAGGGCCAGTCGTTGCCGGCGACGTCGGGCCAGGCGCTGGGGGTGCCGGTGACCACGGTGCGGGAGTCGAGCACCGTGAGGCCCCGGTGCAGCACGAAGTCGATGCGGTCCTGCGGTTCGGGGCGCCCGCTGCCGTCCTCGTGCAGAGGGTGGATCGGGGACCAGGTGTGGCCCGGGTCGCGGACCGGGTCCGGGTGCGCCGCACGGTAGGAGTCGCACAGGCCCGCCTCCTCGGCGGCCCGGGTCACCGGCCAGGCGACGTCCGGCCAGTCCAGGTGCGAGGGGCAGTTGAAGTCGCCGGTCAGCACGACCGGCACACCGTCGTCGGCCGACTCGTCGATCCGCCGCAGGGTGTCCCGCATCTGTGCGAGCCGCACCTCCTCATGGGCGATCAGCTCGGCCTCCGGCAGTCCGTCGAAGACGGACTCGTAGGGCCCGTACGGCGTGTAGTCCAGGTGGGCCGTCCAGACGTCGACCTCGCACCCCGGGGCGACGCGCACCCTGACGCCCGCCGCGCCGTAGAAGCCCACCTCCGGGTCGCCGAAGCGGCCGGTGACCGGGTACCGGCTGATGACGCCGAGGTTCTCCCCGGCCCGGTGGTGGTACCAGCCGAGCGCCTCGGCCAGCTCCTGGGCTGCCGTGCCGGCCGTCTCCTGGAGGCCCACCACATCGGCCCCCGTCTCCAGGACGGTCTTGAGCTGCTTGGCCCGGTGGTCGTCCACCATGCTGCCGCCGAGCCACAGGTTCCAGCTCATCACCCTCAGTTCGCACGACAGCAGGGACCGCAGCCGCTCGGGCGTGACCTCCTCCAGGCTGGCCAGCACGGTGCGCCCCGGGGCCGCGTCGATCGGCGCGAGCGACGGTACGGCGAGCACCGCGCAGCCCGCCGCCTCGGCGGAGGCGACCCCGGTCGGGGTGTCCTCCACGGCCACGCAGCCGGCCGGGTCCACACCCAGCGCGCGGCATGCGGCCAGGTACGGGTCGGGCGCGGGCTTGGTGTGCTCGGTGTCGTCGGCGGTGACGGAGACCGCGAAGCGTTCGGCGCCCAGCGCCTGCAGGACGGTGTCGGTGACGGCCCTGGGGGAGGCGGTCACCAGCGCGGTGGGGACGCCGTCGCGGGCGAGGGCGTCCAGCAGCCCGAGCGCGCCCGGGCGGGGCACGACCCCGTCCCGGACCCGGTCGGCGAACTCACGGTGCAGCTCCGCGGCGACATCGGCGGCCGGGGCGCCGGTGAGCGAGGCCAGCCAGTCGGCCGTGTGCTCGACGGGGCGGCCGAGCACCTCCGGCTGATCGTCGTCGTCCAGTGTCCGGCCGAGTCCGGCCGCGACCCGCTCCACCGCCTCCCACCACAGTCGCTCGGTGTCGACGAGGGTGCCGTCCATGTCGAACAGGACGGCCTGGAGCGGGAGTCGGGTCACGGTTCTCTCTTTCCTGTGTGGGGGGAGTAAGGCATGCACGGCATGCGGACGGGAACGGCGGGCCTCAGCGGAGGCGTTCGGCGACCAGCACCGGGCGCTCCGGCAGCGTCACCGTCACGGCGGCACCGGCGCCGAGTCCGGCCGCGTCGTGCGCCGGCAGGTCGGCCTTCACCTCGGTGGCGTCGGCGAGACGCACGGTCAGCCGGACCGTGGCACCGAGGAACGCGGTGGCGACCACGCGCGCCTCCGCCTTGTCGTCCGCGGTCACCCGGACCGACTCGGGGCGCACCAGCACATCCACCTCGGTCACGGCGGGCGCGTCCCCGTCGACGGGGAGCCGCTGGCCGAGCACCTCGACGGTGTCCGAGTTCAGCCGGCCCGGGATCCGGCTCATCGTGCCGACGAACTCGGCCACGAAGGCGGTGGCCGGACGCCCGTACAACTCGGCCGGTTCGGCGCACTGTTCGAGCCGGCCGGCGCGCATCACCGCGACCCGGTCCGCCATGGAAAGGGCCTCCTCCTGGTCGTGGGTGACGAACAGGGTGGTGATGCCGAGTTCCTGCTGAAGGCGGCGGATCTCCTCGCGCAGGGTGAGCCGCACCTTGGCGTCGAGCGCGGAGAGCGGCTCGTCGAGCAGCAGGACCCGCGGGCGCAGGGCGAGCGCCCGGGCCAGGGCGACGCGCTGCTGCTGTCCGCCGGAGAGCTGGTGCGGGAAGCGCTCGCCCTTGTCCCCGAGGCCGACCAGATCGAGCAGCTCGGCGGCGCGGGCGCGCCGCTGCGCGGTGCGCACCTTGCGCATGCGCAGCCCGAACGCCACGTTGTCGAGCACGGTCAGATGCGGGAAGAGGCTGTACGACTGGAAGACCATCCCGGCGTCGCGGCGGTGCGCCGGGACGCGGGTGACGTCCTCACCGTCGACGAGCACCGCCCCGGAGTCGGGGTGCTCGAATCCCGCGAGCATCCGCAGCGCGGTGGTCTTGCCGCAGCCGGAGGGGCCCAGCAGGGCGAGGAGTTCGCCGGGCCGGACGGTGAGGTCGAGTCCGTCGAGGGCCACGGTGGGGCCGAACTCCCGGCGCAGGGCGCGGAATTCGACGGTGGCGGCGTTGTCGCGGGATTCGGCCGCAGCGGTCGGGGCGGCCTGGTCGAGGGTCATGTGGTTCATCCCTTGGCGGCGGTTCGGGAGCGCCCGCCGAAGACGGCGAGCGAGAGGAGCAGGGCCCAGGTGACGAGCAGGCTGAGCACGGAGACGGCGACGGACAGCTGGGCCTGGGAGCCGCCGACGCTGTAGATCCACACGGCGAAGGGGGTGAAGCCCAGCAGCTGGGCGACGGTGAACTCGCCGAGGACGAGCGCCAGCGTGAGGAAGGAGGCGTTCAGCAGCGCGCCGCGCAGATTCGGCAGCACCGCCTGGACCAGCGCCTGGGTCCGGCTCGCCCCGCAGCTGCGCGCGGCCTCCATCAGGGTGCGCACGTCGATGGCGCGCAGGCCCGCGTCCAGGGCCCGGTACACGAACGGCAGCGCCATCACGACGTAGGCGAGGACGAGCACCACGGGGAAGTCCGGGTTCTGGATCGCCACGAACGTCTCGAACAGCGGTGTGCGGGAGAGATAGTCGGGCCCCCACTTCAGGACCGTGGCGATGCCCGCGACGAACGCGATCGGCGGGACGACCAGCGGCAGCGAGCAGACCACCTCGACGACCGGCCGCAGCCTGGAGGCGTCCAGCCGCAGGGCGACGGTGGCGGGCACCATCAGCAGCAGCACCACGACGATGGTGGCGGCGGCCAGTTCCAGCGACAGCAGCAGGCCTGAGCCGAAGCCGGGGGTGGAGACGATCTGCCGGTAGGCGTCGACGTTGACCCCCTGGCCGGGCACGTCCACCGTGAAGATCACGGAGGCGGCGAGCGGGACCAGGAAGTACAGACCGGCAAGGGTGAGGACGCCCCAGCGCCACAGGTTCAGGCGAGCCATCGCGCACTCCGTCGTTGCAGGGGCAGGTACACGGCCATGACCAGGCCCGCGACGAGGACCATGTCGAGGCTGAGGGCGAGCGCCACGTTCTCCTGGCCGACCAGGACGTTGCCGGAGAGGGCGTCCGCGATCTGCAGCGTCACCAGCGGCACCGCGCTGCCCACCATGGCCGCCGCCGTGGCGTACGCGGAGAAGGCGCTGCCGAACAGCAGCACGAGTCCGCCGAGCAGCGAGGGCAGGAGCACGGGCAGGGCCACATGGCGCCAGTACTGGACGGTGGTGGCGCCGTTGTTCTGCGCGGCCTCCCGCCACTGGATGCGCAGGCCTTCCAGCGCCGGGGTGATGGTGAGGACCATCAGCGGGATCAGGAAGTACAGGTACACGATCACCAGGCCCCAGAAGCTGTACAGGTTCCAGCCCTGGTCGGTGAGGTCCAGACGGCGGGTCACCACACCGGAGTTGCCGAGGGTGGCCACGAAGGCGAAGGCCAGCGGGACGCCGCCGAAGTTGGCGAGGACGCCGGACGCGGTGAGCACGGCCTCGCGCAGGGCGCGGAAGCGGGAGGTCACCACGGCCTGGGCGAGGAGCAGCCCGAGGACGGTGCCGAGGGCGGCGCAGACGGCGGACAGCTTCACGCTGCCGAGCAGGGCCGTGAGGTAGGCGCCGTGCAGGGACACGGTCAGGTTGGCCGTGCCGTAGGACGTGGCGCCCGTCGTCGGGTCCTTGACGCTGAAGGCGCCGTTGAGCATGGCCAGCGCGGGCACGCCGAAGGCGACGGCCGTGAAGACGAGCAGCGGCAGGACGGCGAGCGAGCCGGAGACGCGGCGCCGCCGCTGCTGCTGAGCAGCGGCGGGCGCCACCTCGGTCTCGGTGAGAACGGCGGTCATCCGGAGACGGCCTTGCCCCAGCCCTGAGCGATGGCCGTCTTGGCCTTGCTCTGCTGGGCCTCCGTCGGGAAGGACGGCGTGCCGGTGACCTGCGGGAGCTTGGCCGCGGCGGTCTTGTCGAGCGTGCCGGCCGCCTCCATGGCGGTCATCAGGGCCGGGCGGGCGTAGCCCTTGAGCCAGAGGTTCTGGCCCTCGGCGCTGTAGAGGTACTCCTGCCACAGACGGGCGGCCGCCGGGTGCGGGGCCTCCTTGTTGATGGCCTGCGAGTAGTACTGGGCGTACGCGCCGTCGCTCGGAACGGCGACCTTCCAGTCCAGGCCCTTGGACTTGAACTCGTCGGCGTAGCCGGCGTTCAGGTAGTCCCAGTCGATGCTGATCGGGGTCTCGCCCTTTTCGACGGTGGCCGGGGTCGACTCGACGGGCGTGTAGTTGCCGCTCTTCTTCAGCTTGGCGAAGAAGTCGAGGCCGGCCTGGATGTTGTCGAAGGAGCCGCCGTTCGCGAGCGCGGCCGCGTAGACGCCGCCGAAGGCGGAACCGGACTTGGTGGGGTTGCCGTTGAGGGCGACCTGGCCCTTGTACTGCGGCTTGAGGAGGTCCTTGAAGGTGGTGGGGCACTCCTTGACGCGCTTGGCGTCGCAGCCGATGGAGATGTAGCCGCCGTAGTCGTTGTACCAGCGGGCCTGCGGGTCCTTCTGCACGGCGGGGATGTCGTTGTACGCCGTGACCTTGTAGGGCGCGAGCAGACCCTGCTGGGCGGCGCTCAGCGCGAAGGAGCTGCCGAGGTCGAGGACGTCGGGGGCGCGGTCCTGGCCCTTGCGGGAGGTGACGGCGTTGATCTCGTCCTGGCTGGCGCCGTCGGGGTTCTCGACCTGCACCTTGATGCCGTACTTCTTCTGGAAGCCGTCGATCAGGGCGCCGTAGTTGGCCCAGTCGCGGGGCAGGGCGATCGCGTGCAGCGTGCCCTCCTTCTTGGCCGCCTTCACGAGGGCGTCGAGGCCGCCGAGGTCGGCGGCGGAGGTCGCGGTGGCCGCGCTCTTGCCGTCTGTCGCGGTGGACGCGTTGTCGGGGGCTGCGCCACAGGCGCTGAGGGCGAGTGCTGCGGCGACGGCAAGGCCACCGGTCAGGACGGCGGTTCTCGGCAGGAACACGGTCACTGTCTCTCCAGGAGTACACGCGAGCGGTGAAGCTGAGGGCGGGAGGGCTTGTTCAACTTGTCTGAACAAGTTGCCCCTAGTACGCCCGCCGCTGGTGTCTTTTTCGTAAACGCCTGAGAAACCCTGGACCCTTCTTGCCTGCACAATCCCGACGAGGGAAGATCACGCCCAGGTCTCGATTAGGCTGGCCATGCTGTGAACAGCAATCAACTCAGAGGGGAAGCATGGCGGCGCGACACGAGGAGATCGCCGACGAACTGCGGCGGGCGATCGACCGCGAGGAGTACACAGTGGGCAGTCTGCTGCCCACCGAGTCGGACCTCGCGGCCCACTACGGCGTCTCCCGCGGCACGGTCCGCCAGGCGGTCGCGGCCCTGACCGCCGAGGGGCTCATCGGGTCCCGGCAGGGCGCCCGCCGGGTGGTGCTGGCCAGCCGGCGCAGCCAGAGCTTCGCGGAGCTGCGCAGCTTCGCCGAGTGGGCCCGCGCCATGGGCCGGGAGGCCACCGGGCACGTCGTGGCGCAGGAGTACCGGCCGGCGACCAAGGAGGACGCGGTACGGCTTCATCTGCCGGAGCGCACACCGGTGTTGCACGTCCTGCGGGTGCGCGGGCTGGACGGCGAGCCCGTGCTCCTGGAACGCACGGTGTACGCCGACTGGATCTCCCCCGCGGTGCACTCCATCGAGTCGGACTGCCCCTCCGTCACCCAGCGGCTCTACGAGGACACGGGCGTGGTGTTCGCGTACGGCGAGCACATCATCGACGCCGTCGCGGCGGGCGCCCAGGACGCCGAGCTGCTCGGTGTCCGCCGGGCCGGCCCGCTGCTGCGGGTCCGCCGGGTCACCACCACCCGCGAGGGGCGCCCGGTGGAGTGGTCGGACGACCGCTACCGCTCGGACGCCGTGAGCTTCAGCGTGCACAACTCGATCGGGAACAACGCGCTGGCCCGGAAGACCGCGAAGTAGGGCGCGGCTCGGCCGGCGTCTTCGAGGGGACGGCTCAGGTGGGCGATCCCGACGAGAACCGGCGCAGCAGGGGCGACAACACCAGCACGGACTTCGTGCGCTCCACGAACGGCTCCCCGGCGATCCGCTCCAGCACGCGCTCGAAGTGGCGCATGTCGGAGGCGAAGACCTGGGCGATCGCGTCCGCCTCACCGGTGACGGTGGAGGCGGCCACGACCTCCTGGTAGCGCTCCAGCCCCCGCTGGATGGTCTCCGGGGACGTGTTGCGCCGGCAGTAGATCTCGACGAACCCCTCGGTCTCCCAGCCGAGCGCCCCGGGGTCGACCCGGACGGTGAACCCGGTGATGGCGCCGGTCGCGCGCAGCCGGTCCACCCGCCGCTTCACGGCGGGCGCGGACAGGCCGACCAGTTGCCCGATGTCCGCGTAGGAGCGGCGGGCGTCCTCGGCGAGGGCGTGGACGATGCGTTCGTCGAGATCGTTCAGCAAGGCGGGTGGTTCACTTCTCTACGGTGGCTGCGGGCGCCGCGGGCTCCGCGGCGGCCAGCCGGGATCGCCGGTGGCCATACACGAAGTAGAACACGAGCCCGACGGCCATCCAGACTCCGAACACCACCCAGGTGACGGCCGAGAGACTGCCCATCATCCACACGCAGAGGGCGAAGCCCAGGGCGGGCAGCACCGGCGACAGCGGCACCCGGAAGGTACGGGGCATCTGCGGACGGGTCCGGCGCAGCACCACGACCGCGATATTGACCAGCGCGAAGGCGAACAGCGTGCCGATGCTGGTGGCGTCGGCCAGCTGGCCGAGCGGGATCGCGGCGGCGAGGACACCGCAGAAGACGGAGACGATGACGGTGTTGGCGCGCGGCGTGCCGGTCCGGGGGTGCACCCGCGAGAACACCTTCGGCACCAGGCCGTCGCGGGACATCGCGAAGAGGATGCGCGTCTGGCCGTAGAGCACGGTCAGCACGACGCTCGCGATGGCGATGACCGCGCAGGCCGCCAGCAGCGTGCCCCAGAAGGTCTGTCCCGTGACGTCCTTCATGATCTGGGCGAGCGCCGCCTCGGAGTCGTTGAACCGCCGCCAGGGCTTCGCGCCCACGGCGACCGCCGCGACGACGACGTACAGCGCCGTCACGATGACCAGCGACAGCATGATCGCGCGGGGCAGGTCGCGCTGCGCGTTCTTGGCCTCCTCGCCGGCCGTGGAGGCCGCGTCGAAGCCGATGTACGAGAAGAAGAGCGTGGCCCCGGCGGCACTGACCCCGGCCATGCCGAGCGGCATGAAGTTCGCGTAGTTGCCGGAGCGGAAGCCCTGGATGCCGATGAGACAGAACAGCAGCAGCGCGGCGATCTTCACACAGACCATGATCGTGTTGGCGCGCGCCGACTCCCGGGCACCGCCGAGCAGGAACGCCATGGCCAGCAGCACGACGATCAGCGCGGGCAGGTTGAAGATGCCGCCGTCACCGGGCGGCGCGGACAGCACGGCCGGGATGGTGACGCCGATGGTGCCGTCCAGCAACTCGTTGAGGTACTGGCCCCAGCCCACCGCGACGGCGGCGACCGAGACGCCGTACTCCAGGACCAGACACCAGCCGCAGATCCAGGCGATCAGCTCGCCCATCGTTGCGTACGCATAGGAGTACGAGGATCCGGCGACCGGGATCGTGCCCGCCAGCTCGGCGTAGGACAGGGCGGAGAACAGCGCGGTGAGCCCGGCGATCACGAAGGACAGCGTCACGGCCGGACCGGCCTTGGGGACGGCCTCGCCGAGGACCACGAAGATGCCGGTGCCGAGGGTGGCTCCGATGCTGATCATGGTGAGCTGCCACAGCCCGAGGGAGCGCCGAAGCGTTCCTCCCTCGCCCTGGCCGCCCTCGGCGACCAGGTGTTCCACGGGCTTGCGGCGCATCAGCCGCGCGCCGAGGCCGGGGGGCGGCGGGGCTGGATGACTGGGGGACTGCGGGGGTGCGCCTTGGTCGAGCAAGCGTCGGCTCCTTATCGCTGCCGGTCACGGGGGCAGGCGGGGACCGGCGGCACCCAGAGGCAGGGACCACCGAGCGGGGTCCTCGCCACGCCGCGTACAGCGCATGACCCTATGAGTCCGCCCTTCACGGGCGTAATGCAGCAGCCTTGCGCACTGTCGCAAGATCCTTGCGTTCATCGGGATGTCATGGACGTTTGTTGCGCGGGACCTTCGGATGTTTGCGATGTGTGCAACCGAGCCGCGCGAACGCGTCCGGACACGGCTACGGCCCCCGTTCCGCCCGGAGGGGGAACAGGGGCCGTACGGCCGAGGCGACCAGGTCACATCGCCGAGGCGACGGGGGTCAGCTCCAGCTGGCGTGCAGCGGCTTGCCCTCCGCGTAGCCCGCCGCGCTCTGGATGCCCACGACGGCCCGCTCGGCGAACTCCTCCAGGGAGTCGGCGCCCGCGTAGGTGCAGGAGGAGCGGACGCCCGCGATGATCGAGTCGATCAGGTCCTCGACGCCCGGGCGGCCCGGGTCGAGGAACATCCGGGAGGTCGAGATGCCCTCCTCGAACAGCGCCTTGCGGGCCCGGTCGTACGACGACTCCTCCGACGTGCGGTTGCGGACCGCGCGCGCCGACGCCATGCCGAACGACTCCTTGTAGAGCCGGCCGCCCGCGTCCTGCTGCAGATCGCCCGGGGACTCGTAGGTGCCCGCGAACCAGGAGCCGATCATCACGTTGGAGGCACCGGCCGCCAGTGCCATGGCGACGTCGCGCGGGTGGCGGACACCGCCGTCGGCCCACACGTGCTTGCCGTACTTCCGTGCCTCGGCCGCGCACTCCAGCACCGCCGAGAACTGGGGCCGGCCGACGCCGGTCATCATCCGCGTGGTGCACATGGCGCCGGGGCCCACACCGACCTTGACGATGTCCGCGCCGGCCTCGATCAGATCACGCACGCCCTCGGCGGCGACGATGTTGCCCGCCACCAGAGGCACCTGCGGGTCCAGCGCCCGCACGGTCCTGATGGCGCTGATCATCGACTCCTGGTGGCCGTGCGCGGTGTCGATCACGAGGGTGTCGACGCCCGCGTCGAGCAGCTGCTTGGCCTTGCCGGCGACGTCGCCGTTGATGCCGACGGCGGCGGCGATGCGCAGTCGGCCGTTCGCGTCGGTGGCCGGCGTGTAGAGCGTGGCCCGCAGGGCGCCCTTGCGGGTGAGGATGCCGGCGAGCTTGCCGTCCTCGTCCACGGCGGGCGCGTAACGGCGGTTGGCGCCGTCGAGGGTGTTGAACGCCTCACGGGGGTCGATACCGGCGTCGAGCAGCAACAGGTCCTTGGACATGACCACTTCGAGCTGGGTGAAGCGGTCCACGCCGGAGAGGTCCGCGTCGGTGACCACGCCGATCGGCCGGTGCTCCCCGTCGACGACGACACCCGCGTTGTGCGCGCGCTTGGACAGCAGCGCCAGGGCGTCGGCGACGGTCTGGTGCGGGGCGAGCACGATCGGGGTGTCCAGCACCAGGTGGCGGCTCTTGACCCAGGAGACGACGTCGGTGACCACGTCGATGGGGATGTCCTGCGGAATGACGACCAGTCCCCCGCGCCGGGCCACCGTCTCCGCCATGCGGCGGCCGGCGATCGCGGTCATGTTGGCGACGACCAGCGGGATGGTCGTACCCGAGCCGTCCGGGGAGGAGAGGTCCACACCCTGCCGGGAGCCGACCGCGGAGCGGCTCGGCACCATGAACACGTCGTCGTACGTCAGGTCGTAGGCAGGCTGGATGTCATTCAGGAAACGCACGTGCTGCACATCCCAGTCGATCAAAGGCGGCCCCCGGACAGGACAGCCAGGGGGAAGAGCACGTACTTCATTGTCCCATGCCCGGCGCAGCAGAGTCCCCGGACAGATCATCCAGGCAGGTCAGAGCGGGTTAGTGGGATCCTCCAAGCGCGAGCGCCACGGTCAGCTCCGGGGTACCGTCCACGGCCTCGGAGAACACCTCCTCGGCGATCCGCCACTCCTCGGGCCGCTCCTTCGCGTACGCCCGCCAGCCCTGGACCACCAGCAGCAGGCCCCGCTCCACGGCATCGGCGGGCCAGACGGTGAGGTCGGTCAGCGAGTCGGCGAGGGCGTCCCAGTTACGGCCGAACCAGTCCGGGAGCTCCAGGGCGAGCCCGATCCGCTCCATGAACGCGGCCTTGTCGGTGACCCCGTCGAGGTCCACCGTCACCACGTGCCGGGACTCCAGGTCTTCGGTCATGTCGACACCGCCCTGAACGCGTTGTAGGGATCTTCGAGGTGATCGCCGGTGGGGCGCACCGCGCCACCCGGCCGCCGGTCGACACGCGGTGTCCCGCCGGAGGGTTGCGGGCGAGGGGACGGCCGTGCCGCGTCGGTGGGGCGTGACGCGGCCTCGGCCGTCCCCTCGCATTCTGCCGTCGGTCCCCTCAAGGGCCGTCGGGGTCCGCGCGGTGCAGGGCCGGGGTCGGCGTCGGACCCGCGGTCATCAGATAGTCCGCCGCCGCCGTGTCCGTGACCAGGCTGGTGACCAGCCCGGAGCGCAGGACCGCGTCGATGGCGGCCGCCTTCCGCTGCCCGCCCGCGATCGCGACGACCTCGGGGATACGGCGCAGCTGGTCCGCCTTGACGGTGATGCAGCGCTCCCCCAGGTCCCGCCCGACCCGGCGGCCCTCGGTGTCGAAGAGGTGCGCGGACATCTCGGCGGCGACGCCGAGGGACGCGTAGTGCGCCCGCTCCTCGTCGCTCAGCATGTCGTGCACCGTCGAGATGCCCGCCTCCCAGGAGCCGATGGAGACACAGGCGACCGTGACCTTGTCGAAGTACTCGAAGGCACGGGCGATCCCCGTCTGGTTGCGCAGCGCCGCCGCCGTCGCCGCGTCCGGCAGCAGCATCGGCGCGTAGATGGGGTGCGCGTCCCCGCCGGAGACCTGGGCGGCACGGCGGACGGCCTCCACCGAGCCGCGCTCGGCGGTCCCGGCGTCGTACACGCCCGTCAGCTGCACCACCGTGCACGGCGGCAGCCGGTCCAGGGCGGCCGCCATGTTGATGGTCGACCGGCCCCAGGCGAGCCCCAGCACATCTCCCTCGGTCACCAGTTCGCCGAGCAGATCCGCGGCCACCTCCCCGAGGTTCTCCGGGTCGGGCGACTCCTCGGCCTCGGCAGGGGACTCCACGACCACGGCGTGCCTGAGGCCGTAGCGGGCGCGCAGCGCGTCGGAGCGCTCCGCGTCCAGCTCGGCCGGCACTCTGATCTCGATCCGTACGAGATCCCGTTCGAGGGCGGTCTCCAGGACCCGGGCCACCTTGAAGCGGCTGACGCCGAACTCCTCAGCGATCTGGATCTTGGACTTGCCCTCGAGATAGAAGCGACGGGCCATGGCCGCCGCCTGCACCAGCTCAGCGGGTCCCATCCGCATGGCTGACCGGCCCGCCGACATACCCGACACGGCCATCTCCTCACTGCTGTTCACACTCTGCATTCGCCGTTCATCCTTGCAGATCCGGCGGATTCGATCAGCCCGGACGGTCGGCGTTCAGGTTCCGTTGGCTCAGTCGTCGCACGCCCACGACGCCCGGGCCGTCGCCGCCTCCGCCTGGCTGCGCAGTGCACGTACCGCCGCGGCCGGGTCGGCCGCGCCGTAGACCGCCGAACCGGCCACGAAGACGTCCGCCCCCGCCTCCGCGCAGCGCTCGACGGTGGAAGCGGAGACACCGCCGTCGACCTGGAGCCACAGTTCGAGGCCGTGCTTGCTGATCAGCTCACGGGTGCGGCGGATCTTCGGCAGCATGATGTCGAGGAACGCCTGCCCGCCGAAGCCCGGCTCCACCGTCATGATCAGCACCATGTCCAGCTCGGGCAGCAGGTCCTCGTACGGTTCGATGGGCGTCGCGGGCTTGAGCGCCATGGAGGCCCGCGCCCCCTTGGCCCGGATCTCCCGGGCGAGCCGGACCGGCGCGGCGGCCGCCTCGGCGTGGAACGTGACCGACCCGGCACCCGCCTCGACGTACTGCGGTGCCCACCGATCGGCGTCCTCGATCATCAGATGGCAGTCCAGCGGGGTGTCCGTCGCCCGCGCCAGGGCCTCTACGACCGGCACGCCGAGCGTGAGGTTAGGGACGAAGTGGTTGTCCATGACGTCGACGTGGAGCCAGTCGGCTCCCCGCACGGCCTGCGCCTCCTCGGCGAGGCGGGCGAAGTCGGCGGACAGGATGCTGGGGTTGATCTGCACGGCCATGACCCAAGCCTGCCATGCCCGCCGACGGTTGCTCCCCCCGGTCCGAATGCCGGGCTCCGCGCCCGGGACCACAGCGCCCCGCCGGGCCGGGTTCCCGCATCTCCTGCACCGTGGCCACCGGCGAAGGCCTCACCTGCGGCTCTTCCGACGCATCACACGGTGACCGGCGCTGATCCGTCTCACGATCTCGCCACGCATCGGAATCGGCGCGCGGTCGGCCTGCACGGCACATGCGACTGCCGCGCGTTCGCCCCGGCGGGCCGGCGTGGGCTGAGCAGGTGTGCGTGCCCGACATCACAACCGTGTTCGCCGAGCGGCATGCAGGAGGGCCCGGTCCGCGGAAGTGAACTTGGCCCTGGTGGTGCCGAGTTCGACGCCGCACGGAAGAAGCCTCACATTCCGCACGAGTCGGCGAGGACCCGAGGGACCGTCCGTCTCACCTCGGTGGCCGATCGGCCAGGCGTCGGCCAACCGAGATGAGAACGGGTCACTTGTTCGGGGAACGTGCAGCTCCGGGGGTCAGGCGGTGCGGCGGATCAGGGCCAGATACATCGCGTCGGTGCCGTGCATATGCGGCCACAGCTGTACGTCGGGGCCGTCACCGAGGGCCGGTACACCGGGCAACAGCGGCCGGGCGTCGATGAGTTCGGCGTTGCGGTACTGCTTGAGGACGTCGTCGACCACGGCCCGGGTCTCGGCGAGATGGGGCGAGCAGGTGGCGTAGCCCACGACGCCGCCGGCGCGTACGGACTCCAGGGCCGTCCGCAGCAGGGCGCGCTGGAGGGGCGCGAAGCCGTCGAGGTCCTCGGGCCGGCGCCGCCAGCGGGCCTCGGGCCTGCGGCGCAGCGCACCGAGCCCCGTGCAGGGCACGTCCATCAGGACCCGGTCGAACACCCCGGGGCGCCACGGCGGCCGGGTTCCGTCGGCGGTGACGACCTGGTACGGCCCGGGGTTCCCGGCGAGCGCCTTGGCCACCAGGCCGGCGCGGTGCGGCTGCTTCTCGGAGGCGAGCAGCGTGGCGCCCCGCTCGGCGGCGAGGGCGGCCAGCAGGGCGGCCTTGCCGCCTGGCCCCGCGCAGCCGTCCAGCCATCGCTCGTCGGGGCCCTCCAGGGGCGCGTTCGCGAGGGCGAGGGCGACGAGCTGGCTGCCCTCGTCCTGGACGCCCGCGCGGCCCTCCCGCACGGCCTCCACGGCCCCGGGGTCGCCGCCCTCGGTGAGCCGGACGGCGTACGGCGACCAGCGACCGGGCACCGCGGCCTCCTCGCCGAGCAGCTCCTCGGTGGTGCCGCGGCCGGGCCGGGCCACGAGCGTGACCTCGGGCCGCTCGTTGTCGGCCTCCAGCAGGTCCTCGATCCCGGCGCGCCCGCCGCCGAGGGAGTCCCACAGGGCGGAGACGACCCAGCGCGGGTGCGAGTGCACGACGGCGAGGTGGTCCTCGGGGTCCTCGTCGTAGGGCGGCGCGACCCGTTCCAGCCAGCCGTCGAGGTCGTTCTGGGCGACCTTGCGCAGCACGGCGTTGACGAACTTGGCCCGTCCGTCCCCGAGCACGACCCGGGCGAGCTCGACGGTGGCGGACACGGCGGCGTGGCTGGGGATCCGTGTCCCCAGCAGCTGGTGCGCCCCGAGGCTCAGCACGTCGAGCACGGGCGGGTCGACCTCGCGCAGCGGCCGGTCGACACAGGCCGCGATGACGGCGTCGTACGTCCCCTGACGGCGCAGTGTCCCGTACACCAGCTCGGTGGCGAGGGCCGCGTCCCGCCCGTCCATCTCGCCCGCCTCGCGCGCCTTGCGCAGCAGGGGCGGCAGGACGAGGTTCGCGTACGCGTCCCGCTCGTCGACGGCCCGTAGCGCGTCGAAGGCGAGGATGCGGACGGGGTCCTTCTTGGGCCGACGGTAGGGCTTGCCGGGCTTGCGGGGCCGACGGAACTGGTCGCTCACGAAAAAGGTGCTCCGGGTATGGGACGACGTGCGCTTCCCAGCGTACGTCCGGGGGCCGGCGGGCGGACGGGGAGGTCAGCCGCCGAGGGTCTCGGAGGCGCCGATGCGCACTCCGCGCGCCCAGTCCGCGGCCTGCATCGGCTTCTTGCCCTGGGCCTGCACCCACACCAGCTCGACGGCGTAGGAACCGGTGCCGACATACACGTTGTTCTTGCCGGCCGCCAGCTGTCCCGGGGCGAGGTCCGTGCGCTCGGACACGGGTGTGACCTGGATCAGCTTGAGCCGCTCGCCGCGGAAGGTGGTCCAGGCGCCGGGCGCGGGCGTGCAGCCCCGCACCACCCGGTCCACCCGGAGCGCGGGCGCGGCCCAGACCACCTGCGCGTCCTCAACGGTGATCTTGGGCGCGAGCGTGACACCCTCGGCGGGCTGCGGCACGGGCTTCAGGGTTCCGTCCTCGATGCCGTCCATGGTGGCGGCGAGCAGCCCGGAACCGGCGAAGGCGAGGCGGGTGAGCAGGTCGCCGCTGGTGTCGGTGGGGCGGATCCGCTCGGTGACGGTGCCGTAGACGGGCCCGGAGTCCAGTCCCTCCTCGATGAGGAACGTGGAGGCACCGGTGATCTCGTCGCCCGCCATGAGCGAGTGCTGCACGGGGGCCGCGCCGCGCCAGGCGGGCAGCAGCGAGAAGTGCAGATTGACCCAGCCGTGGGTGGGGACGTCGAGCGCCACCCGGGGCAGCAGCGCCCCGTAGGCGACGACTGGACAGCAGTCGGGCGCGATCTCCCGCAGGCGCGCGAGGAAGTCCTCGTCGCGGGGCCGGTTCGGCTTGAGGACCTCGATCCCTGCCTCCTCCGCCCGTTCGGCGACGGGGCTGGCGACGAGCCTGCGCCCGCGTCCCGCCGGTGCGTCGGGCCGCGTGACGACGGCCGCCACCTCGTGCCGGCCGGACGCGATCAGGGCGTCCAGCGCGGGAACGGCGACCTCGGGGGTACCTGCGAAGACAAGCCTCATGGGTGGGTGACGGCCTCTCGGGCGGGAGTCGGGACAAGGCCCGGGCGACTGCGGCGGGCCGAGACGCACGGATAGCGCACCAGTCTATGGGGGGTTGTGGCGCCGAAAGCGCGAAGGGCGGCCCTGATCCAGGGCGAATGCCCCTCACAGCGCACACCGCCACAGGGGGCGTACATCCGTCTCGTTACGCCCCCGCACCGTGACCAGAGCCCCTCACGCGCGTTGGTCAAGAAAGAGTTGACCACAACGGGCCGCGATCGCGGCCCGATTCCTTTCAACGCCGGTTCGAGAGGCTTGTTCATGGCCGACCACGCAACCCACGACGCCCAGGCCCGGGCCAGCCTGCACTTGCTGGTGCGGGACATCGAGCGGGTCCGCCGACAGGTGGACGCGTTGCGCACCCTCACCGCTCAGTTGGGCAATGTCTACCGCCCGCGCCGCTCCGGCCCGTCCACGGGCTTCGTCGTCTACGGCCGCGCCCCCGCCCCGACCGTCCGCCTCGCCCAGGAGCTGCGGGACAGTGTCGAGACCCTGGTCACGGCGGCCGTGGACTTCGACCGCTCACTCGGGTTCTCGTGGGACGCCGTGGGCTCCGCACTCGGCGTCACCAAGCAGGCGGTGCACCGCCGTTACGGGGCCCGCCGCGCCGCCGCCCAGGCGCCGACCGAGGCCGAACACGCTCCGGAGCCGACCGGCACCCGCACGCTCAACATGGGCGCCGGCATGCCCACGGTGCCCGCGGCCCGTTCGATGCCGACCCAGCCCACAGCGGGCAGCCCCACCCTCCGCGACGAGGTGCGGTCGACGGCGTTCCCCGGCCCGCGCAACGGCTGAGCGGCCCTCCGCCTGCCTCCCGGCCGCACCGGGAGGCAGCCGTGCGGCCGCGCCGCGACGGCACCGATCCGTATCCGAGGGCGGCCCCTGAGCACCGCCGGGCGCGTCCCGATCCCCCGACTACCGCCTTGCGGTGACATGCCCTGGCGCACGAACCGGCCGCGGTCCGGCGGACGTGCGCCGCCCCGCCTCCCCCGGCCGACGGGCCCGGCGCCCAGCATCGCGCGCCGCCAGCCCCCGCCGCCGCCGGGCGCGTCCCGATCCCGCAACCACCGCCTTGCGGTGACATGCCCTGGCGCACGAACCGGCCGCGGTCCGGCGGACGTGCGCCGCCCCGCCTCCCCCCGGCCGACGGGCCCGGCGCCCTGTACCGCGGGCCGTCGGCCCCCGCCCTTCACCCGCCGTACCACCGACCGCGGATGCGCCGCCGGTCAGCCGATCTCCGGCGGGTCGATCCGGATCCGTACCGCCTCGCTCCCGCCGCTCCCCCCACGGGCCATCCGCGCCGCCAGCGCGGTCTTCAGCGCGGTGGCCAGTGCCGCTCCGCTGCCCGGTGGTACGCGGATGAGTGCCCGCTCCCACCGCTCCCCCGGTGGCGGCCCCCCGGTCCGTCGCGGGCGTCCTGCCTCGGTGACCGGCACGGGTACGGGCCCGAGCACCTCGGCGTCCGGCGGGAGTCCGGCCCCGGCGAGGAAGCCCATGACCGCCCCGGCCGGTCCTGACACCGCCGCCATCCGCGACACCGGCGGAAAGCCCAGCTCGGCCCGCTCGGCCAGCTCCCGCACCGCGTGCCCGACGGGGTCCCATCGCACCAGCGCCTGCACCGGCCGCAGCGTCGGCTCGGCGACGACCACCACGGTCCCGCCCGCCGACTGCGGCCGGACGAGCGCGCCCGCACCGATCCACCGCCGCAACGCCTCCTCGCCCGCCCGCAGATCCGGCCGCCCGAGCATGGCCCATCCGTCCAGCAGCAGTGCGGTCGCATAGCCGCCCTCGGCGACCGGCTCGGCTCCCGGGGTGCTGACGACCAGGGCGGGGGCGTCCGGAACCGTGTCGAGCACCTGCTCGCGCCCCGACGTCCGCACCGGAACGGCCGGAAACGCGCGCCCCAGCTCCTCCGCCGTCCGCCGGGCGCCCACCACCTGGGCACGCAGCCGGAAGCCGCCGCACTCCGGACAGTGCCAGGCGCTCTCCTCCCGCCCGCACCAGCCGCATCGCAGCTCCCCCGCGTCCTGGGCCGCCAGTGGCCCGGCGCAGTGCCTGCAGCGGGCGGGCGCGCGGCACTGGGCGCAGGCCAGCCGGGGGACGTATCCCCGCCGGGGCACCTGCACCAGCACGGGACCGCGCCGCAGCCCCTCCCGTACGGCCTCCCAGGCGAGCGTCGGCAGTCGGGCCGCCCGGGCCGCCTCGTCCCGCGCTAGATCCTGGTCCCCCACGGTCCGCACCAGCGGCGCGGCGGCTCGTACCTGCTCGCGGTCGGCGGCCAGCGGCGCCGCCCAGCCGCTCTCGACGAGCTGTGCGGCCTCGACGGTGCAGCTCCACCCTCCCAGCAGAAAAGCGCACTTGTCGCGCGAGGCCCGCAGCTCCAGGACCTCGCGCACATGCGGGAAGGGGGCGTTGTCGTCGCTGTGACTGGAGTCCCCGTCGTCCCAGACGACGACGAGGCCGAGATCGCGGACCGGCGCGAACATCGCGGCCCTCGTCCCGACGACGGCCCGCACGGCCCCGCGCCGTATCGCGAGCCACTCCCGGTACCGCCGCTCCTGTCCCGCGTCGGCGGTCAGCAGCGCATGCTGCCCGTGCCCCAGCAGCGCCCTCAGTGCGGCATCGACCCGTGCGGCGGGGCGCCCCGCGGGCACCACGACCAGCGCACCCCGGCCCGACGCGAGCGTGGCCTGTACGGCCCGGGCGATCTCCTCCGCCCACCAGGGTCCGGGCAGGGCCGTCCACACGGCCCGCGGCGCACCGCCGGAGGCCAGGGACCGCAGAAACTCGGGGCCTCGCGCATAGCGCCGCCAGGAGGCGGGATCCGGCGCGGCGGGCGGCGCGGGCGGCGGACCCATCTCGGTGGCCTCGGCCCGGGCGTGCCGCGGCGGCACGGCGAGCTGGAGCACATCGGCGAGGCTGCCCGCGTACCGGTCCGCGACGGCCCGCGCGAGATCCAGCAGCTCGGGCGAGAGGACGGGCTCGGGCGACACGACCTGGGCCAGCGCCGCGAGGGGCCCCGTGTAGTCGGACTCGGCCACCCGCTCCACGAGAAACCCGTCGATGAGCCCCCCGCCCTCGCGCCGTCCGTCGCGCACCGTCCGCCCGCCGGCCCCGAACCGCACCCGGACCCGCACCCCGGGCCGGGCCACGGCGTCCAGCTCCTCCGGCACCGCGTAGTCGAAGTACCGGTCCAGATGCAGCACGCCCTTGTCGACCAGGACGCGCGCGACGGGCAGGTCCTTGGCGAGCGCGGCCCCTCGCCAGGTGCGCGGCTTGGCCCGGGGCGCCCTGGCCTGGCGCACGGCCTCACGGATCAGCGCAAGCTGCTCGGGCGGCCCGGCGTCGTCCCCGCCCGCCCCTTGCTGCTGCCCGTTCCCGCTGCTCACGCTTGCATTCTTACCAAACCCCACTGACACCGCCGTCCGAGCCTCGGCACGCGCTCGGCCCCGGGCCCGCCGGTGACGCGCCGAGGCCCGGCTCCCTCGAAGGGCGCCGGGCCTCGTGCACGAGTGGGAGGGACTACAGCCCCGCGGCCTCGCGGAGGGCCTCCACCCGGTCGGTGCGCTCCCAGGTGAAGTCGGGGAGCTCCCGGCCGAAGTGGCCGTAGGCGGCGGTCTGGGCGTAGATCGGGCGGAGCAGGTCCAGGTCGCGGATGATCGCGGCCGGGCGGAGGTCGAAGACCTTGGTGATCGCGTGCTCGATCTTCTCGGCGTCGACCTTGGCCGTGCCGAAGGTCTCCACGAACAGACCGACCGGCTCGGCCTTGCCGATCGCGTACGCGACCTGCACCTCGCAGCGGGAGGCCAGGCCGGCCGCCACCACGTTCTTGGCGACCCAGCGCATCGCGTACGCCGCCGAGCGGTCCACCTTGGACGGGTCCTTGCCGGAGAACGCGCCACCGCCGTGCCGCGCCATACCGCCGTAGGTGTCGATGATGATCTTCCGGCCGGTGAGGCCCGCGTCACCCATCGGACCGCCGATCTCGAACCGGCCGGTGGGGTTGACCAGCAGGCGGTAGCCGTCCGTCTCCAGCTTGATGCCCTCGTCCAGCAGGGCCTTGAGCTCCGGCTCGACGACGAACTCGCGGATGTCGGGGGCGAGCAGCGACTCGAGATCGATGTCGCTCGCGTGCTGCGAGGAGATGACCACCGTGTCCAGACGGACCGCCTTGTCAGCGTCGTACTCGATGGTGACCTGGGTCTTTCCGTCCGGGCGCAGGTAGGGGATGGTGCCGTTCTTGCGGACGTCGGACAGCCGCTTGGACAGGCGGTGCGCCAGGAAGATGGGCAGCGGCATCAGCGTCGGCGTCTCGTCCGTCGCGTAGCCGAACATCAGGCCCTGGTCGCCCGCGCCCTGGCGGTCCAGCTCGTCGTCGTCGCCCTCGACACGGGACTCGTACGCCGTGTCCACACCCTGCGCGATGTCCGGGGACTGCGCGCCGATCGACACCGAGACACCGCAGGAAGCGCCGTCGAAGCCCTTCTTCGACGAGTCGTAGCCGATCTCGAGGACCTTGTTGCGCACCAGCGTCGCGATGTCCGCGTACGTCTTGGTCGTGACCTCGCCGGCCACGTGCACCAGACCGGTCGTGATCAGCGTCTCCACGGCGACCCGGGACGTCGGGTCCTCACGCAGAAGCGCATCGAGAATGGTGTCACTGATCTGGTCAGCGATCTTGTCGGGGTGACCCTCGGTCACAGACTCCGAGGTGAACAGGCGACGGGACACAACGCTCCCTGGGGTTGCAGCGGCTGCTGGCTGATCATTGGTGGACGGGACGGGGGCTGCGCCCGGCGTCGTCCGAGAACAGTTTATCGGTCGCGCTCGGCCACCGGCCCACCTGTCTCGCCTCTCGGGAGCCCTGTGACCTGCGGCACGGGCATTCTGCCCAATGCCGCGCGCTCTTTTCCAGGGCCGCCACGCGCGAATGTGGCGAGGCCCGAGCGACTCTTGAGAGGAAGGAGGGATTCAGGACAGGCGGGGCGACACGAGGTCCCACACCGTCTCGGCGAGTGCCTCCTTCGGGCCGTACGGCACCGGGGTCTCACTGCCGTCGGCCCCCAGCACCAGGGCCTCGTTCTCCTCGGCGCCGAAGGTCTTGCGCTCCCCCACCTCGTTGACCACAAGCAGGTCGCAGCCCTTGCGCGCGAGCTTGGCGCGGCCGTTCACCAGCACGTCGTCCGTCTCCGCGGCGAAACCGACGACCACCTGGCCGGGGCGGGCCCGGTCCGCCGAGATCTCGGCGAGGATGTCCGGATTCCGCACCAGGACGATGGGCTCGGGATCCTGGCCGTCCTTCTTCTTGATCTTCCCGGAGGCGTAGACCGCCGGCCGGAAGTCCGCCACCGCGGCCGCCATGACCACGGCGTCCGCGTCCGCGGCCGCCTTCAGCACCGCCTCGCGCAGCTGCACGGCCGTGCCCACCCGCACGACGTCCACGCCGGCCGGATCGGGGAGGGTCGTGTTCGCGGCGATCAGGGTGACCCGGGCGCCCCGGGCCGCGGCAGTGCGCGCCAGGGCGTAGCCCTGCTTGCCGGAGGAGCGGTTGCCGAGGAAACGGACCGGGTCGAGGGGCTCGCGGGTGCCGCCGGCGGTGACGACGACATGCCGGTCCTTGAGGTCCGGCTCGGTCACGCCCCGGGCCAGCACCCGGCGGCAGACCTCGAAGATCTCGGCCGGGTCGGGCAGCCGCCCCTTGCCCGTGTCCACGCCGGTCAGCCGGCCGACCGCGGGTTCGATGACGACGGCGCCGCGGCGGCGCAGCGTCGCCACGTTCTCCTGGGTGGCCGGGTGCTCCCACATCTCGGTGTGCATCGCGGGGGCGAAGACGACCGGGCAGCGGGCGGTGAGGAGGGTGTTGGTCAGCAGGTCGTCGGCGAGACCGTGGGCCGCCTTGGCCAGTGTGTCGGCCGTCGCGGGGGCCACGACGACCAGATCGGCGTGCTGGCCGATGCGGACGTGCGGCACCTCGTGGACGTCGTCCCAGACCTCGGTGGAGACCGGATTGCCGGAGAGCGCGGACCATGTCGCCGCGCCGACGAAGTGCAGCGCGGAGTCCGTCGGCACGACGCGCACGTCATGCCCGGACTCGGTCAGTCTGCGCAGCAGCTCGCACGCCTTGTAGGCGGCGATGCCACCGCTGACCCCCAGAACGACCTTCGGCTTGTCCACCGTCTCTCCCCGGACTCGGATCCGTACATCCCCATGCTGCATCACCGCGAAGGGCGTTCCCCGCGCTCCCCCCTTGAGCAGACCACAGGCCCGGCAGGAGTACTGCCGGGCCTGTGGAAAAAACCTGCCGCGATATGGCGATATGACATATCGCACCGTGTGGCTTACTGCGCCGGGCCCTCGATGGCCTCGGAGGTCAGCAGACCCGCGTTGATCTCGCGCAGGGCGATCGAGAGCGGCTTCTCGTGGACGTGGGTGTCGACGAGGGGACCGACGTACTCGAGGAGGCCCTCACCGAGCTGCGAGTAGTACGCGTTGATCTGGCGGGCCCGCTTGGCCGCGTAGATCACGAGGCTGTACTTCGAGTCGGTGGCCTCGAGGAGCTCGTCGATCGGCGGGTTGATGATGCCCTCGGGCGCGGTGATGGAAGAGGACACGCTCTACCTTCCGAAAGATGGGAAAGATCAGACCTGATCACACAACCCTGATCACACAACGTTCATCAAGGCTAGCAGCTCGCGCGCCACATCCTCGACCGAGGTGTTGACCAGGGTCTCGTCAAACTCGGGCTCGGCCGCGAGTTCGATCTTGGCCGCCTCCAGGCGGCGCTCGATCACCTCGGGCGGCTCGGTACCGCGTCCGGTGAGCCTGCGCACCAGCTCCTCCCAGGAGGGCGGAGCCAGGAACACGAGCTGCGCCTCCGGCATGGTCTCACGGACCTGCCGGGCGCCCTGGAGGTCGATCTCCAGCAGCACCGGCACGCCGGACTCCAGGTGCTCCAGCACGGCCGCTCGCGGCGTGCCGTAGCGGTTGCCGGCGAACTCGGCCCACTCCAGCAGCTCGCCGTTGGCGATCAGCTTGTCCATCTCGTCGTCGGTGACGAAGAAGTAGTGGACCCCGTGCCGCTCACCCGGGCGAGGCTTACGGGTCGTCGCCGACACCGAGAGCCAGACCTCGGGGTGTTCCTTGCGCATGTGAGCGACGACCGTGCTCTTACCGACCCCCGAGGGGCCGGAGAGCACGGTCAGCCGCGGACGTTCACTCATGCAGCGATTATTCCAGCAATCCCGGAGTGCACCGGACTCAGCTGGCGGCGCCGCCGAACTCGCGCTCCAGAGAGGCGATCTGGTTGGAACCGAGGCCACGCACACGGCGACTCTCGGAGATCCCGAGACGCTCCATGATCTGCTTGGCGCGGACCTTGCCCACGCCCGGCAGGGACTCGAGGAGGGCGGAGACCTTCATCTTGCCGATGACGTCGTTTTCCTGGCCCTGCTTGATGACCTCGTGCAGAGAGGCGCCGGAGTGCTTGAGTCGATTCTTGACCTCGGCCCGCTCCCGGCGAGCCGCGGCGGCCTTTTCGAGCGCGGCTGCGCGCTGTTCAGGGGTAAGGGGCGGAAGAGCCACGCCTACGTCACCTCGGATGTCGAACTGTCGGATACGGACCGGTGAGGAACCTAGTCGCCCCACACCTGGGGAGGCACGAGCAACACGCTTGCCCGTTCTCTCGTCGGAGACTAGCGGGCAAGTCCGCCAGAGTCAGCGAGAACAGCGGAAAAGTCCTGGTCAGCCTCTACCGAGCCAGACTTTTCGGACATACTGCCCGGGATTTGAGGATGTATTCAGACTCAGGCGCCTCCGCGAGCACATGTCAGAGGACTCCCGCGGCGACGCCGGAACCTCTAGCCGGCCGCCACCACGACCCTGATCTCCTCCGCGAAGCGTTCCGAGGCGTCACGGAGCGCGACCACGTCGGGACCGTACCGCAACACTCCCCGGCTCACGTTCGGCACCACGTTGCGCACGGCCTTGCCGAAGACCCGGGGAAGGTCGGCCGGGGCGGCTCCCTGGGCTCCGATGCCGGGCGCGAGGAGCGGGCCGCCCATGTCGAGGTCGTACGACGACAGATCGCCGAGCGTGGCGCCCACGACGGCCCCGAAGGAGCCGAGGGGCTCCGCTCCCGCGTTCTCGGCCGCGAGGTGGGCGAGCATCGTCGCGCCCACGTTCCGGCCGTCGGCGCGTACGGCGTGCTGTACCTCGCCGCCCTCGGGGTTCGAGGTCAGCGCCAGCACGAAGAGCCCGGTGCCGCTCTCCCGCGCGAGGTCCACGGCCGGCTTGAGCGAGCCGTAGCCCAGATAGGGCGAGACGGTCAGCGCGTCGGAGAACAGCGGAGCGTCCTTGCGCAGGAAGGACTCGGCGTACGCGGCCATGGTCGAGCCGATGTCGCCGCGCTTGGCGTCCATGACGACCAGTGCCCCGGCCGCCCGCGCCTCCTCGACCGCCTTCTCCAGGACGGCGAGCCCGCGCGACCCGAAACGCTCGAAGAAGGCGCTCTGCGGCTTGAGGACGGCGACGCGCTCGGCCATAGCCTCCACCACCGTGCGGCTGAACCGCTCCAGACCGGCCACATCGTCGTTCAGGCCCCACTGGGCCAGCAGCGAGGCGTGCGGGTCGATGCCGACGCACAGCGGGCCCCGCTCGTCCATGGCGCGGCGCAGACGCGTGCCGAAGGGTTCCAGACCTGTCATGCCTGTCATGCGGGGTTCCTCACATCGGCGCCGACCGCGTCGGCGAGGGTGGCGTACGGGCTGGTGCGCAGACGTGCCGCGAGTCCCTTGTGGAGAGCGCGGCCCCAGAAGGGCCCCTCGTAGATGAAGGCGCTGTACCCCTGCACCAGCGTGGCACCGGCCAGAATGCGCTGCCAGGCGTCCTCGGCGCTCTCGATGCCGCCCACGCCCACCAGGGTGATGCGGTCGCCCACGCGCGCGTACAGGCGGCGCAGCACCTCCAGAGAGCGTGTTTTGAGCGGCGCCCCGGACAGTCCGCCGGTCTCCTTCACCACGGCGGGGTCGGAGGTCAGTCCGAGCCCGTCGCGCGCGATGGTGGTATTGGTGGCGATGATCCCGTCCAGGCCCAGTTCCACCGCGAGGTCGGCGACGGCGTCGACGTCCTCGTCGGCGAGGTCAGGGGCGATCTTGACCAGCAGCGGGACGCGCCGGGCGGTGACCGTACGGTCGGCGGCCTCGCGGACGGCGCTCAGCAGCGGGCGCAGCGCCTCGGTCGCCTGCAGACTGCGCAGACCGGGGGTGTTCGGCGAGGAGACGTTGACGACCAGGTAGTCGGCGTACGGCGCGAGCCGCTCGGCCGACTTCACGTAGTCCGCAACGGCCTCCGCCTCGGGGACGACCTTGGTCTTGCCGATGTTGACGCCCACGACGGTCCGGAAGACGGGCGTACGGGAGGCCAGGCGGGCGGCGACAGCGAGCGAGCCCTCGTTGTTGAAGCCCATGCGGTTGATCAGCGCCCGGTCCGCGACGAGCCGGAACAGCCGCTTCCTGGGGTTGCCCGGCTGCGGCTCCCCGGTGACCGTGCCGATCTCGACGTGGTCGAAGCCCATCATCGCCATGCCGTCGACGGCGAGGGCGTTCTTGTCGAAGCCGGCCGCGAGACCCATCGGGCCGTGCATGCGCAGCCCGAACGCCTCCGTGCGCAGCTCCTTGTACCGAGGCGCGAGAACGGCGGCGGCGAAGGTGCGCAGCACCGGGATGCGCACGGCGCGGCGGATCCAGCGGAAGGCCAGGTGATGGGCCTGCTCCGGGTCCATCCGGGAGAAAACCAGACGGAAGAAAAGCTTGTACATGTCCCTGTGTCCTCACGAAGAGGGGGACACCGTTTCCGATGTCCCCCTCAAGGGCTGCTAGTCGCGGGCCGCGGTCAGGTGTTCCGCGTGTTCCTGGAGCGAGCGGACGCTCACGTCGCCGCGGTTGAGGGCGTCGATGCCCTGGACGGCGGCGGCGAGCGCCTGGACCGTCGTCAGACAGGGCACGGAGCGGGCCACCGCGGCCGTACGGATCTCGTAGCCGTCGAGGCGGCCACCGGTGCCGTAGGGGGTGTTGACGATGAGGTCGACCTCGCCGTCGTGGATGAGCTGGACGATGGTCTTCTCACCGTTCGGGCCGGTGCCCTCGGACTGCTTGCGCACGACGGTGACGTTGATGCCGTTGCGCTTGAGCACCTCGGCCGTGCCGGAGGTGGCGAGCAGCTCGAAGCCGTGGGCCACCAGCTCCCGCGCCGGGAAGATCATCGACCGCTTGTCCCGGTTGGCCACCGAGATGAAGGCGCGGCCCTTCGTCGGCAGCGGGCCGTAGGCGCCCGCCTGCGACTTGGCGTACGCCGTGCCGAAGACGGAGTCGATGCCCATGACCTCGCCGGTGGAGCGCATCTCCGGGCCGAGGACCGTGTCCACGCCCCGGCCGTGGATGTCGCGGAACCGCGACCACGGCAGCACGGCCTCCTTGACCGAGATCGGCGCGTCCAGCGGCAGCTCGCCGCCGTCGCCGTTCTTCGGCAGCAGACCCTCCTCGCGCAGCTGCGCGACGGTCGCGCCCAGCGAGATCCGGGCGGCGGCCTTGGCCAGCGGCACCGCGGTCGCCTTCGAGGTGAAGGGGACGGTGCGGGAGGCGCGCGGGTTGGCCTCGAGGACATAGAGGATGTCACCCGCCATCGCGAACTGGATGTTGATCAGTCCGCGCACCCCGACGCCGCGGGCGATGGCCTCCGTGGAGGCGCGCAGCCGCTTGATGTCGAAGCCGCCCAGCGTGATCGGCGGCAGCGCGCACGCCGAGTCGCCGGAGTGGATGCCGGCCTCCTCGATGTGCTCCATCACACCGCCGAGGTACAGCTCCTGGCCGTCGTAGAGGGCGTCCACGTCGATCTCGATCGCGTCGTCGAGGAAGCGGTCGACGAGCACCGGCCGGGACGGGCTGATCTCGGTCGACTCGGCGATGTACGACGCCAGCCGGGTCTCGTCGTAGACGATCTCCATGCCGCGTCCGCCGAGGACGTACGACGGCCTGACGAGGACCGGGTAGCCGATCTCGTCCGCGATCGCCTTGGCCTCCCCGAACGTGGTGGCCGTGCCGTGCTTGGGGGCCGGCAGCCCGGCCTCGGCGAGCACGCGACCGAACGCGCCGCGGTCCTCGGCGGCGTGGATCGCCTCGGGCGAGGTGCCCACGATCGGCACGCCGTTGTCCTTCAGTGCCTGGGCCAGGCCCAGCGGGGTCTGGCCGCCGAGCTGGACCACGACGCCCGCGACCGGGCCGGCCTGCTGCTCGGCGTGGACGATCTCCAGCACGTCCTCGAGCGTCAGCGGCTCGAAGTACAGGCGGTCGGAGGTGTCGTAGTCCGTGGAGACCGTCTCGGGGTTGCAGTTGACCATCACGGTCTCGTACCCGGCGTCTCTGAGCGCGAAGGAGGCGTGGACGCAGGAGTAGTCGAACTCGATGCCCTGGCCGATCCGGTTGGGACCGGAGCCCAGGATGATGACCGCGGGCTTCTCGCGCGGCGCGACCTCGCTCTCCTCGTCGTAGGAGGAGTAGAAGTACGGCGTCTTCGCGGCGAACTCGGCGGCGCAGGTGTCCACCGTCTTGTAGACCGGGCGCACGCCCAGCGCGTGCCGTACCTCGCGCACCACGTCCTCGCGCAGGCCCCGGATCTCGGCGATCTGCTGGTCGGAGAAGCCATGTCGCTTGGCCTCGGCCAGCAGCTCGGCGTCCAGCCGCTCGGCGGCGGCCAGCTCGTCCGCGAGCTCCTTGATGAGGAAGAGCTGGTCGACGAACCAGGGGTCGATCCTGGTGGACTCGAAGACCTCCTCCTGGGTGGCGCCCGCGCGGATCGCCTCCATGACCGTGTTGATCCGGCCGTCCGTGGGACGGGCGGCCTCGCGCAGCAGCGCCGCCTTGTCGCCGGTCTCGCCCGTGAAGGCGAACTGGCTGCCCTTCTTCTCCAGGGAGCGCAGCGCTTTCTGGAACGCCTCGGTGAAGTTGCGGCCGATCGCCATCGCCTCGCCGACCGACTTCATGGTCGTGGTCAGCGTGGAGTCGGCCGACGGGAACTTCTCGAAGGCGAACCGCGGCGCCTTGACGACCACGTAGTCGAGGGTCGGCTCGAAGGAGGCCGGGGTCTCCTGGGTGATGTCGTTGGGGATCTCGTCGAGGGTGTAGCCCACGGCGAGCCTGGCGGCGATCTTGGCGATCGGGAAGCCGGTGGCCTTGGAGGCGAGGGCGGACGAGCGCGACACGCGCGGGTTCATCTCGATGACGATCACACGACCGTCCTCGGGGTCCACCGCGAACTGGATGTTGCAGCCGCCCGTGTCCACGCCGACCTCGCGGATGACGGCGATGCCGATGTCGCGCAGGATCTGGTACTCGCGGTCGGTCAGGGTCATCGCCGGGGCGACGGTGATCGAGTCGCCGGTGTGCACACCCATCGGGTCGAAGTTCTCGATGGAGCAGACGACCACGACGTTGTCGTTCTTGTCGCGCATCAGCTCCAGCTCGTACTCCTTCCAGCCGAGGATGGACTCCTCCAGGAGCACCTCGGTGGTCGGCGAGAGGGTGAGGCCCTGGCCCGCGATGCGACGCAGCTCGTCCTCGTCGTGCGCGAAGCCGGACCCGGCGCCGCCCATGGTGAAGGAGGGGCGGACGACGACCGGGTAGCCGCCGAGCTGCTCGACGCCGGCCAGCACCTCGTCCATGGAGTGGCAGATCACCGAGCGGGCGGACTCACCGTGCCCGATCTTCCGCCGGACCGCCTCGACGACCTCCTTGAACTGGTCGCGGTCCTCGCCCTTGTGGATGGCCTCGACGTTGGCGCCGATCAGCTCGACGCCGTACTTGTCCAGGACACCGTTCTCGTGCAGCGCGATGGCGGCGTTGAGGGCCGTCTGACCGCCCAGGGTGGGCAGCAGGGCGTCGGGGCGCTCCTTGGCGATGATCTTCTCGACGAAGTCCGGGGTGATCGGCTCGACGTACGTGGCGTCCGCGATCTCCGGGTCGGTCATGATCGTCGCCGGGTTCGAGTTGACCAGGACGACCCGCAGGCCCTCGGACTTCAGCACCCGGCACGCCTGGGTGCCGGAGTAGTCGAACTCGGCGGCCTGGCCGATGACGATCGGGCCGGAGCCGATGACCAGGACGGACTGGATATCGGTGCGCTTAGGCACGCTGGCCCTCCATCAGGGATACGAAGCGGTCGAACAGGTAGGCGGCGTCGTGCGGTCCCGCGGCGGCTTCGGGGTGGTACTGGACGCTGAAGGCCGGCTGGTCGAGCAGCTGGAGGCCCTCCACCACGTCGTCGTTGAGGCAGACGTGGGAGACCTCGGCGCGGCCGTAGGGGGTGTCGGACACCTGGTCGAGGGGTGCGTCGACGGCGAAGCCGTGGTTGTGCGCGGTGACCTCGACCTTGCCGGTCGTACGGTCCTGCACCGGCTGGTTGATGCCGCGGTGGCCGTACTTCAGCTTGTAGGTGCCGAAGCCGAGCGCACGGCCGAGGATCTGGTTGCCGAAGCAGATGCCGAACAGGGGCGTCCGCCGCTCCAGGACGGCCTGCATGACGGCGACGGGGTGGTCGGCGGTCGCGGGGTCGCCGGGGCCGTTGGAGAAGAACACGCCGTCCGGGTTCACCGCGAACACGTCCTCGGCGGTCGCCGTCGCGGGCAGCACATGCACCTCGATGCCGCGCTCGGCCATGCGGTGCGGGGTCATGCCCTTGATGCCCAGGTCGATCGCGGCGACGGTGAACCGCCTCTCGCCGATGGCGGGGACGACGTAGGCCTCCTTGGTGGCGACCTCGGCGGCCAGGTCCGCGCCCACCATCTCGGGGGCCTGGCGGACCTCGGCGAGCATGGTGCCCTCGTCGGGCAGCGCGTGGCCGGAGAAGATCCCGACGCGCATGGCGCCGCGCTCGCGCAGATGGCGGGTGAGCGCGCGGGTGTCGATACCGCAGATGCCGACGACGCCCTGGTGGCGCAGCTCCTCGTCCAGCGCGCGCTTGGCGCGCCAGTTGGAGGGCACGCGCGCGGGGTCGCGCACGACGTAGCCCGCGACCCAGATCCGCTGGGACTCGGGGTCCTCGTCGTTGACCCCGGTGTTGCCGACGTGGGGGGCGGTCATCACGACGACCTGGCGGTGGTACGACGGGTCGGTGAGGGTCTCCTGGTAGCCGGTCATGCCGGTGGAGAACACGGCCTCGCCGAAGGTCACCCCCACGGCCCCGTAGGCACGGCCGCGGAAGATCCGGCCGTCCTCCAGGACGAGTACGGCGGGAGTCCTGGTGGCTCCCTCGGTGGAGGTGGTCATCGTGCGCCTTCCATCTTGTCGATCATGTGGTTCAGGGTGTCGACCCAGTCGTTGTGCTCGGCCGCGCGGTCGGAGCGGAACCCGGAGTCGAGCAGCTTGCCGCCGTGCTCCCAGGTCACGACCAGCAGTCCGCCCTCGGTGAGCACCTTGCCCGCGATGCCCTTGTCGAGCCGGGCCCCGCGCAGCTGCTCGGCGGGGACGAAGAAGTCGGTCGCGCCGGGGCGTACGACGTCGAGTCCGGCGTCCGTCAGCGTGAGCTCGACCCGGCTGCGGGTACCCAGGCCGTGGGCCACGATGCGGTCCAGCCACTGTCCGGCGGTCGTGGAGCCGTGGTAGCGGCCGCTCATGCTCAGTCTCGCCGGACCGGGCTCCTCGGGCATTCCGGGCCGGGGCGGTTTGCCGCCCCCGTTGAGGGTGGTGGGCGACGGGCGGGCGGGCAGCTCCGGCAGGTCGCTCTGGAGGGTGCCGCGCCACTTCCAGCCCTCGCGCATCAGCCAGTAGACGAGCGCGACGAACAGGGCGAGCCCCACGAGCCAGCCGATCCGAGCGGCCCAGTCGGTCACTTCCGCCGATTTCTTCGCGGCGGCGAGCAGGATTTCAGAAGTCACGCGAGCTTCCCGTCAACGAGGGTGGCCTTGCCCCGGAGCCAGGTGTGGGTGACACGGCCCGGCAGCTCACGGCCCTCGTACGGAGTGTTGCGGCTGCGCGAGGCGAAGCCCGCGGGGTCCACCTGCCCACGGTAGGCGGTGTCGACGAGGGCGAGATTGGCGGGCTCACCTGCCGAGACGGGGCGGCCGTGGCCGGCGGCCCGGCCGATCGTCGCGGGCTTGAAGGACATGCGGTCGGCGACCCCCGCCCAGTCGAGCAGCCCGGTGTCGACCATCGTCTCCTGCACCACGGACAGCGCCGTCTCCAGGCCCACCATGCCCATGGCGGCGGCGGCCCACTCGCAGTCCTTGTCCTCGTGCGGATGGGGGGCGTGGTCGGTGGCGACGATGTCGATCGTGCCGTCGGCGAGTGCCTCACGCAGCGCCATGACGTCGCGCTCGGTGCGCAGCGGCGGGTTGACCTTGTAGACCGGGTTGTAGGTGCGTACCAGCTCGTCGGTGAGGAGCAGATGGTGCGGGGTGACCTCGGCGGTGACGTCGATGCCGCGGGACTTCGCCCAGCGCACGATCTCGACGGACCCGGCGGTCGACAGATGGCAGATGTGCACGCGCGAGCCGACGTGGTCGGCGAGCAGCACGTCCCGGGCGATGATCGACTCCTCGGCGACCGCGGGCCAGCCGCCGAGCCCCAGTTCCGCGGAGACGACGCCCTCGTTCATCTGCGCGCCCTCGGTGAGCCGCGGCTCCTGCGCGTGCTGGGCGACCACCCCGCCGAAGGCCTTCACGTACTCCAGCGCCCGGCGCATGATCACCGCGTCGTCGACGCACTTGCCGTCGTCGGAGAAGACGGTGACGCCGGCCGCCGACTCGTGCATGGCGCCCAGCTCGGCGAGTTTCTTGCCCTCCAGGCCGACGGTGACGGCACCGATGGGGTGGACGTCGCAGTAGCCGTGCTCCCGGCCGAGGCGCCACACCTGCTCGACGACGCCGGCGGTGTCGGCGACCGGGAAGGTGTTGGCCATGGCGAACACGGCCGTGTAACCGCCGCCGGCGGCGGCCCGGGTCCCGGTCAGGACCGTCTCGGAGTCCTCGCGGCCGGGTTCGCGGAGGTGGGTGTGCAGATCGACGAGGCCCGGCAGCAGCACCTTGCCCTCGGCCTCGACGACCTGGGCGCCCTCGGCGGACAGCCCCGTGCCGACCGCCTCGATGGTCTCGCCGTCGATCAGGACGTCCTGCGGCTCACCACCGAGCACCCTCGCACCACGGATCAGGATCTTGCTCATCTGTCTTACTTCTCCTCGGTACGGGTGTCGGGCTGGGCGGAGGCGTTCCGGGAATCGAATACAGCCCCGCCGAGCAGCAGGTACAGAACGGCCATCCGGATCGAGACACCGTTGGCCACCTGCTCGACGGCGGTGCAGCGCCCGGAGTCGGCGACCTCGGCGGTGATCTCCATGCCGCGGACCATCGGGCCGGGGTGCATGACGATGGCGTGTTCCGGCATCCTCGCCATCCGGTCGCCGTCCAGGCCGTAGCGCCGGGCGTACTCGCGCTCGGTCGGGAAGAAGGCGGCGTTCATGCGCTCGCGCTGGACGCGCAGCATCATCACCGCGTCCGACTTGGGCAGCGCGGTGTCGAGGTCGTAGGAGATCTCGCAGGGCCAGGAGCCGACGCCGACGGGCAGCAGAGTGGGCGGGGCGACCAGGGTGACCTCGGCGCCCAGGGTGTGCAGCAGATCGACGTTGGAGCGGGCGACCCGGCTGTGCAGCACGTCTCCGACGATGGTGATGCGCTTCCCGGCCAGGTCGTGGCCCAGTCCCGCGTCCCGGCCCACCAGGCGGCGGCGCATGGTGAACGCGTCGAGCAGTGCCTGGGTGGGGTGTTGGTGGGTGCCGTCCCCGGCGTTGATCACGGCGGCGTCGATCCACCCGGAGTTGGCCAGGCGGTAGGGGGCTCCGGAGGCGCCGTGCCGGATGACGACGGCGTCGACGCCCATCGCCTCCAGGGTCTGGGCGGTGTCCTTGAGGGACTCGCCCTTGGACACGCTGGATCCCTTGGCGGAGAAGTTGATCACGTCCGCGGACAGCCGCTTCTCGGCGGCCTCGAAGGAGATCCGGGTGCGGGTGGAGTCCTCGAAGAAGAGGTTGACGACGGTGCGGCCGCGCAGGGTCGGCAGCTTTTTGATCGGCCGGTCCGCGACCCGGGCCATCTCCTCGGCGGTGTCGAGGATCAGGACGGCGTCGTCACGGGTGAGGTCGGCGGCCGAGATGAGATGGCGCTGCATCTGTCAGGCTCCGTAAGGCAGTTCATCATTCGGGAGGATTCGGGCAGGCGCGGGCGCGCGGGGACGCACTCGCGGGACGTACGGCAGGGGTGTACGTCGGAGTGCTACTGCTGTGCGCCCGCCACGGTCTGCTTCACTCCGAGCAGCACGGTGTCACGACCGTCCTCCTCGGTGAGCTGGACCTTGACCGTCTCCCGCAGCGACGTGGGGAGGTTCTTGCCGACGTAGTCGGCACGGATCGGAAGTTCACGGTGGCCGCGGTCGACGAGGACCGCGAGCTGGACCGCGCGCGGGCGCCCGATGTCGTTCAGGGCGTCGAGGGCGGCGCGAATGGTGCGGCCGGAGAAGAGCACGTCGTCGACGAGCACGACGAGCCGGCCGTCGAGCCCGTCTCCGGGGATCTCCGTACGGGCCAGGGCACGCGGGGGCTGCAGCCGCAGATCGTCGCGGTACATGGTGATGTCGAGGGAGCCGACCGGGATCGTACGGCCGGTGATCTGCTCGAGCTTCACGGCGAGCCGACGGGCGAGGAAGACGCCCCGGGTCGGGATGCCGAGGAGCACCACGTCGTCGGCGCCCTTGGCGCGCTCGACGATCTCGTGGGCGATGCGGGTGAGCACCCGCGCGATGTCAGGACCTTCGAGAACGGGTCGGGCATCGGAATGCTGTGTGTCCATACGAAACGGACCCCCTTCTCCGCCTCACGGGACGGACCTTAAAGGACGTCGGAATTGCGCCATACAGACTACCAGCCCGCCTGGGGCGGTCGATCACCCCCCTGGCGCCCCCGTGTCACCCGTTCGGCGTCACCGCACGTCGCCGCTCACGGACGGGTCGCTGCGGACCATTCGGCTTGACGGGGGAGAGTCACGCTGCGTAACCTCACAGTGAGTCACCAGCCTTCGTCCGGGGAGCTATATGTCCAGCGAATACGCCAAACAGCTCGGGGCCAAGCTCCGGGCCATCCGCACCCAGCAGGGCCTTTCCCTCCACGGTGTGGAGGAGAAGTCCCAGGGACGCTGGAAGGCGGTCGTGGTCGGGTCGTACGAGCGCGGAGACCGCGCCGTCACCGTGCAGCGCCTCGCCGAGCTGGCGGATTTCTACGGGGTTCCGGTTCAGGAACTGCTGCCCGGCACCACTCCGGGCGGCGCCGCCGAGCCGCCGCCGAAGCTCGTTCTGGACCTGGAGCGCCTGGCCGGCGTGCCGGCCGAGAAGGCGGGCCCGCTGCAGCGGTATGCGGCGACGATCCAGTCCCAGCGCGGTGACTACAACGGCAAGGTCCTGTCGATCCGCCAGGACGACCTGCGCACCCTCGCGGTGATCTACGACCAGTCGCCCTCGGTGCTGACCGAGCAGCTGATCAGCTGGGGCGTCCTGGACGCGGACGCGCGCCGTGCCGTGGCGTCCCACGAGGAGAGCTGACCCTCCCTCCCGTCTCAGCAGAAACGTGCCGCCGGGGGGTGGCCGGGCCAGTACGGTCCGGCCACCCCGGCGGCGTTCTCGGGGCCTGTGACGGCCGCCCTGGGACCGATACGCCGGAGGGCCCGCAGCATGCGTGCTGCGGGCCCTCCGGCGTATGTACGGCGTCCTCGCTCCCGGGGTGCGGCCGCGCCCGAAAGGGCGCGCGGGACCGCGGCCCGCGGACACCCCAGCGCCGCGGCGAGCGGCGCGGTGCGTCCGCGGAGCTACTCGCGGCGCAGCGAGGGCTTCAGGTCCTTCAGCCGGCCGAGCAGCCCGTTGACGAACGCGGGCGACTCGTCCGTGGAGAACTCCTTGGCGAGCTGCACCATCTCGTCGAGCACCACGGGGTCCGGCGTCTCGTCGACCCAGATCAGCTCGTAGGCACCGAGGCGCAGGATGTTGCGGTCGACGACCGGCATCCGGTCGAGGGTCCAGCCGACCGCGTACTGCGCGATCAGCTCGTCGATGCGCTTCGCGTGCCCCGCGTAACCCTCGACCAGCTGCATCGTGTACTCGCTCACCGGCGGCTGCCGGGTGTCGGTCCGCGAGAGCCGGATCCAGTCCGCGAGGACCGTCAGGACGTCGGCCCCGCGCTGGTCGCCCTCGAAGAGGATCTGGAAGGCGCGCTTACGGGCCGTGTTACGAGCAGCCACGGTTAGCTGTTCACCCGGCCGAGGTAGTCGCTCGTGCGGGTGTCAACCTTGATCTTCTCACCGGTGGTGATGAAGAGCGGGACCTGGATCTGGTGGCCGGTCTCCAGGGTGGCAGGCTTGGTGCCACCGGTGGAGCGGTCGCCCTGGACGCCCGGCTCCGTCTCGGCGATGGTCAGCTCGACAGCGGCGGGCAGCTCGACGAAGAGCACCTCGCCCTCGTGCTGCGCGACGACGGCTGTGAAGCCCTCGATGAGGAAGTTCGCGGCGTCGCCGACGGCCTTCGGGTCGATGTGCAGCTGGTCGTACGTCTCCATGTCCATGAAGACGAAGTACTCGCCGTCCTTGTACGAGAACTGCATGTCGCGCTTGTCGACGGTGGCCGTCTCGACCTTGACACCGGCGTTGAACGTCTTGTCGACGACCTTGCCGGAGAGCACGTTCTTGAGCTTGGTGCGCACGAAGGCCGGGCCCTTGCCGGGCTTGACGTGCTGGAACTCGACGACGGACCAGAGCTGGCCGCCTTCGAGCTTGAGCACCAGGCCGTTCTTGAGGTCGTTCGTGGAAGCCACGGTTGCGGAATCTCCTGGACTGACGTACGACCACGGGGCACGCGTCACAACGCGAGCAGCTCCTTGGTCGTGATGGTGAGTAGCTCGGGTCCGCCGTCCGCCTCGGGGCGTACGACGAGCGTGTCATCGATCCGGACCCCGCCCCGGCCCGGGAGGTGAACCCCGGGTTCGACGGTGACCGGCACGCAAGCGTCCAGTTTACCCATGGCGGCCGGGGTCAACTGCGGGTCCTCGTCGATTTCGAGTCCCACACCGTGCCCGGTGCCCGGCCCGAGGCCGCTGCCGTACCCCGCGGAGTCCAGTATCTGACGCGCTGCGCGGTCCACGTCCCGGTACGCGACCCCTGGTGCCAGGGCCTGCCGACCGGCCCGCTGGGCGGCGAAGACAAGATCATACAACTCGATCTGCCAGTCCGCGGGCGAGGTGCCGATCACGAAGGTGCGGCCGATCTCGCAGCGGTAGCCGCGGTAGGTGGCCCCGAGGCAGACGGAGAGGAAGTCGCCCTCCTCCACCCGCCGGTCGGTGGGGCGGTGACCTGGACGGCCGGAGTTCGGGCCGGTGCCGACGGAGGTGCTGAAGGCGGGCCCGTCGGCGCCATGGTCGATCAGACGGCGCTCCAGTTCGAGGGCGAGATGGCGCTCGGTGCGGCCGACGAGGATCGACTCCAGCAGCTCGCTCAGCGCCTGGTCGACGATCTCCGCCCCGATGCGCAGCAGGGAGATCTCCTCCTCGTCCTTGACCAGCCGCAGCTGCTCGACCGCGCCACCGAGGTCGAGGAGCCGCAGCCGGGGGGCGACCGAGTTCAGGGCCCGGTGCCGGGCCACCGTGAGGTGGTGCTCCTCGACCGCCAGGGACTCGGCGCTCTGCGCGGCGGCCAGATCGGCACCGGCCACGGCGGGGTCGCCACCGGCCGGCGGCAGCACCTGGACCCGTAGCGACTCGTCCGGCCGTCCGTCGATCAGCTCGTCGTCCGGCGGCCCGGCGCACAGCAGCACGTCCTCCCCCGTGCCGACCAGCAGGACGGCGCCCTGGGGCGCGGCGCCCGCGAGATAGCGGACATTGGCGGGGCGGGTGACCAGCGCCGCCGCACTGCCACCCGCGCTGCAGCGATCCCTCAGCCGGTCCCGGCGGGCCGCGTACACCTCTGGCATGACCCGAGCCTACGAGCGGTGGCCGGATGTCGCCGTTCCAACGGGGCCGGACGGGCGGCCGGGCAGGCTCCGGAGGCGGCCCGAAGGCCTACGGCGGCGGGCCGGACGCCCCTTGCCGCAGAGCCCCGAGCGGCCCGTGGAAAGGGACCGGGAGCGGGCCCCTCGGCTCACCACCTGCGCCTCTTACGGCGTCACGGCCGCAGCGGGAGCGCGTGGTCACCCGGATGGCCGCACGGACCGGTCACCACTGCGGCGGGCTGGCGATCGAGCGGGCCAGGACCTCGTCCAGCGCCCGGGCCGTGCCGGCCACGTCGAGCTGTGAGTTGTCGATGATCGGCAGTCCGGAGCCGTACCAGCCGGCCATGCGGCCGTGGATCCGGGCGACCTCCTCGTCGGTGAGGCGGCGGTTGCCCGTGCGCTCCGCGTTGCGCTCCAGGACTATCTCCAGGCCGGGCAGCAGGACGACCGGGAGCAGACCGGGACCCACATGCCGCTTCCAGCCACCGAGGCCGACGACCGGGCGGTCCGGGAAGACGGCGTCGTCGAGGATGCACGAGATGCCGTTGGCCAGGAAGTTGCGGGCCGCGAAGCCGCAGGTGCGGCGGGCGAGACGATACTGCGCCTCCGAGTGGTCGTTCCACCCCGACTGGGGGTCGGCGAAGCCGGAGCGCACCCATTCGCGTACGTCGTCGAGGCTGATGTGGGCCGTGGGGACCCGGCGGTGGTCGGCCCAGTACTTCGCGACGCTGGTCTTGCCCGCGCCCGCCGGGCCGATGAGCAGCACCGCGAGCGTGGCGCACGAGGGGTCCGGCGCGGGCACGGCCGGGGGCGTGCCCGGCATGCCGTCGGGGGCGCCGGGCGGACGACCGACCTGGGCCGTGGTGTCCGGCGCGGGCTGGACGGGAGCCTGGTGCGGGGGCACACGGGTGTGCGGAGGACCGGGCGGCACCGCGGGACCCGCGAAGCCCGGCGCGGGCGGGACGTGCGGTGCGGGACCCGGATGGGCACCCGGCTGTCCCGGCTGGTGCGCGGCCGGTGACCAGGCGGTCACCGGTTCCTGCCCCGGCTGGTGGGGCGGCGGCAGCGGAGCTCCCACTGCGTGCTGCATCCGGTGCCACTCCGTCTCTTTGTCTCGGGCTCGCTCCCCACCGAACCGTACCGTCCCCGGCCGTTGTTGTGTGAACGGCCGGGGGCGGCCCGAAGTGCCCGTTGTCGCAGGCGAATCGGGGCAACCGGCGCCCGGCGGAACGAGTCGCCCGCCGATCGGGCCCCGGAGCGCGGGCTACTGGCCGACTTCGCCGTACGCGGCCAGGAGCACCGCCGGGTCCGGGCCCTCCAGCACGGTCGGCCTGGCCAGACCGTCCAGCACGATGAAGCGGAGCAGATCGCCGCGGGACTTCTTGTCGACCTTCATGGTCTCCAGCAGCCTGGGCCACTGGTCGTAGCGGTAGTGCAGCGGCAGCCCGACGGCCTCGAGGACCGTACGGTGGCGATCGGCCGTGGCGTCGTCCAAGCGGCCCGCCAGCCGCCCGAGTTCGGCGGCGAAGTGCATACCGACGGCGACGGCGGCGCCGTGGCGCCACTGGTAGCGCTCGTTCTTCTCGATCGCGTGGCCGAGCGTGTGCCCGTAGTTGAGGATCTCCCGCAGGCCGGACTCCTTCAGGTCCGCCGAGACCACCTCGGCCTTGACCCTGATGGAGCGCTCGATCAGCTCGGCGGTGCGCGGGCCGGCCGGGGTACGGGCGGCGGCCGGGTCCTCCTCGATCAGGTCCAGGATCACCGGGTCGGCGATGAAACCGGCCTTGATCACCTCGGCGAGACCGGACACGTAGTCGTGGACCGGCAGGGAGTCCAGGGCGGCGAGGTCGCACAGCACACCCGCGGGCGGGTGGAAGGCGCCCACCAGGTTCTTGCCCTCGGCGGTGTTGATACCGGTCTTGCCGCCGACCGCCGCGTCCACCATGGCCAGCACGGTGGTCGGAACGGCGATCCAGCGCACTCCGCGCAGCCAGGTCGCGGCCACGAACCCGGCCAGGTCGGTGGTCGCGCCGCCGCCCACGCCGACGATGACGTCGGTGCGGGTGAAGCCGGACTGGCCGAGCGCCTTCCAGCAGTAGGCGGCGACCTCGGCGGTCTTGGCCTCCTCGGCGTTCGGGACCTGGATGGCGATCGCCTCGAAGCCCTGCCCCGCGAGGTCGGCGCGCAGCGCCTCGCCCGTCTCGGTCAGCGCCTCCGGGTGGATCACGGCGACCCGCTTGACCCGGTCACCGATCAAACCGGCCAGCTCACCCAGGAGTTGACGGCCCACCAGGACCTCGTAGGGGTCGGTGCCCGCGGTACCGCCGATCCGGATCCGCGTCACTGCCTCGCTCATGCTTCCTTCAACTCCACTGCGTCCAGAACGGCTCGGGTCACCTCTTCGGGGCTCCGGGCGTCGGTGGAAACGACGGCCGTGGCGACCTCTTCGTACAGATGGCGGCGTGCCTCCATCAGCTCACGCCACTGTCGGCGCGGGTTGACGGCGAGCAGGGGGCGGGCCGTGTTGAGGCCGGTGCGCCGCACCGCCTCCTCGACGTCCATCGAGAGGTAGACCACCCGCTGTCCGGCGAGCAGGGCGCGGGTGTCCTCGTCCAGGATCGCGCCGCCGCCCAGGGCCAGCACACCGTGGTGCTCGGCGACCGCCCGTCGCACGGCCTGCTTCTCGAGCGTGCGGAAGAAGGACTCGCCCTCGTCCACGAAGATCTCCGCGATGCTGCGGCCCTGCTCGGCCACGATGTCGTCGTCGGTGTCGCGGTAGCCGACGCCCAGCCGCTCGGCCAGCAGCTGCCCGACGGTGGACTTTCCCACCCCCATCGGGCCGACGAGGACGACCGCGGGTGCCGCGCTCACCGGATCTCCAGGGCGTCGAGGTAGGAACGCACGTTGCGGCGGGTCTCCGGCACGCTGTCGCCGCCGAACTTCTCCGCCACCGCGTCCGCCAGGACGAGCGCGACCATCGCCTCGGCGACGATGCCGGCCGCCGGGACCGCGCACACGTCGGAGCGCTGGTGATGCGCCTGCGTCGGCTCGCCCGTGGAGACGTCGACGGTCCGCAGCGCGCGGGGCACGGTCGCGATGGGCTTCATCGCCGCGCGGACGCGCAGCAGCTCGCCGGTGGACAGCCCGCCCTCGGTGCCGCCGGAGCGGCCGGTCGCCCGCTTGATGCCGTCGGCCGTCGTCACGATCTCGTCATGGGCCTTGGAGCCCGGCACCCGGGCCAGCTCGAAACCGTCGCCGACCTCGACGCCCTTGATCGCCTGGATGCCCATCAGCGCGGCGGCGAGCCGCGCGTCGAGCCGGCGGTCCCAGTGGACGTGCGAGCCGAGGCCGACGGGCACGCCGTAGGCGAGGACCTCGGCCACGCCGCCGAGGGTGTCGCCGTCCTTGTGAGCCTGGTCGATCTCCGCGACCATCGCCTTCGACGTGTCCGCGTCCAGGCAGCGCACCGGGTCGGCGTCCAGCTTCTCCACGTCGGCCGGGGTCGGGTAGACGCCGTACGGGGCCTTCGTCGACGCCAGTTCGACGACGTGCGAGACGATCTCGATGCCCGCGGTCTCCTTCAGGTACGACCGGGCCACCGCGCCGAGCGCCACACGCGCCGCGGTCTCACGGGCCGACGCGCGCTCCAGGATCGGCCGCGCCTCGTCGAAGCCGTACTTCTGCATACCGGCGAGGTCGGCGTGGCCGGGCCGCGGCCGGGTCAGCGGCGCGTTGCGGGCCAGTCCCGCGAGCACCTCGGGGTCCACCGGGTCGGCCGCCATGACCTGTTCCCACTTGGGCCACTCGGTGTTCCCGACCATGATCGCCACCGGGGAGCCCAGGGTGAGACCGTGCCGGACGCCACCCAGGAAGGTGACCTCGTCACGCTCGAACTTCATCCGCGCACCGCGGCCATAGCCGAGCCGCCGCCGCGCCAGGTGATCCGCCACCATCTCCGTGGTGATCGGCACGCCGGCGGGAAGGCCCTCCAGCGTCGCGACAAGTGCGGGACCGTGGGACTCCCCCGCGGTCAGCCAGCGCAACCTGCTCAACGGTGCTCCTCAGTGCTCGCGCCTGGTACTGCCCTGCGTACGCGCGTCCTCGCGTACGGCGACAGCGCGACCGGGTGCGCGGCCCCGGCCCGCCACCACCGATCCTCCCACGTCCGGCGGTGTGAACCGGTCCCAGGTCCATCAGACGGACGCCTGCACACGGGGTTCCCTCGCTCGGAAGCGGTCCGGAGCGGGCCGTTCCGAGAGCTGTCGCCTAACGAGCCGCCAGGGCGTGCTCCCCCGCCTTGCGCATGGCGTCCACCGGGACCGGGGAGCGGCCCGTCATCTGTTCGACCTGGAGCACCGCCTGGTGCACCAGCAGGTCGAGGCCGCTGACGACGGCGCCGCCGTGCGCGGACCAGCGTGCCGCGAGAGCGGTGGGCCAGGGGTCGTAGAGCACGTCGAAGAGGGTCGCGGGGCGCTCCGGTACGGCGGCGGCGAGCACGTCCGTGGTCCCGGCCGGGGTGGTGGCGACGACCAGCGGGGCGTGCAGCGCCCGCGCGGCCTCCGACCAGTCGGCCGTCCGGACGTCGATGCCGATCCGCTCGCCCCACTGCCGCATCTCGGCGGCCCGTGCCTCGCTGCGGACATAGGCGACGACCTCGCCGGTGCAGACGCGCGCGAGGGCGGCCAGCGCGGAGGAGGCGGTCGCGCCCGCGCCGAGGATCGCGGCGGAGTCGACCTGCTCGACGCCTCGTTCGCGCAGCGCGGCGACCATCCCGGGGATGTCGGTGTTGTCACCGATGCGCCGCCCGTCCTCAGTGAACACCACCGTGTTCACCGCCTCGACGCCGGCCGCGGTGTCGCTGATCGCGTCGAGCAGGGGGATGACGGCCCGCTTGAGCGGCATGGTCAGCGAGAGGCCGGCCCATTCGGGTCCGAGGTCCGCGAAGAACCCCGGCAGCGCGGCCTCGTCGATCTCGAACCGGTCGTAGGACCAGTTCGTCAGTCCCAGCTCGTCGTACGCGGCGCGGTGCAGCACCGGGGAGAGGGAGTGGGCGATCGGGGAGCCGAGGACGGCGGCCCGGCGCTTGCCGGCGGTGCTCGTCATTGTCCCTTCTTCTGCTCTTCGAGGTACTTCTCGCGGTTGCGGTTCTGCTCCGCGTTGGTCTCGGCGAACAGCGTCTCGTTGTCGCTGATCGAGACGAAGTAGTACCAGTTGCCCTTGGCCGGGTGGAGCGCGGCCTTGATCGCCACTTCGCCGGGGTTGTCGATCGGGCCGGGGGGCAGGCCGTGGACCCGGTAGGTGTTGTACGGGTTGTCGATCTTCCGGAGGTCGTCGACGGAACCGGTGGCGAGCTTGGACTGGCCGCGCAGGTAGTTCACCGTCGAGTCGAAGTCGAGCCGGCCGGCGGTCTCCGTGTTGTTCGGCTTGAGCCGGTTGTAGACGACCGTGGCGACCTTCTCGAAGTCGCGTTTGGACTTGCCCTCGGCCTGGACGAGGCTCGCGACCGTCAGGACCTGGAGCGGGTTGTCCAGGTTGAGGCTCTTCGCCTTGGCCTGGAGGCCGTACTCGGCGTACTTCTCCTTGGCCATGTCGACCATCTGTTTGAGGACGTCCTCGGGCTTCATGCCCTTGGCGACCGGATAGCTGGACGGGTAGAGGAACCCTTCCAGCGGGTCCTGGATGCTGCTGTTGGTGTCGGCCCAGTCGGGCAGGCCGAAGCTCTTCCACTCCTTCAAGGCGAGAGCCTGGGTGGTGCCCGCCTTGAGCTGCAGACGGTCGTCGATCGCCGCGTAGATCTTCGTGTTGCGCCAGCCCTCGGCGATGATCAGGTTGTTCTTGCTCGCCGGGCTGAGCATCAACTGCACGGCCGCCGCCGCGGACATGTGCTTCTTCAGCGTGTACGTGCCCGCCTGGAGGGTCTTGCCGTTCGGGTTCTGCTCCTGCGCCGCGACGAACGCGTCGACGCTCTTGACGACACCGGCCTGCTTGAGCACCTGGCCGATGGCGTAACCGCCGGACCCCTTGGGGATGGTGACCGTGACCTGCTCGCCGCTGCCCTCGCCGGCATAGTCGGGCGCCGTGCCGAAACGATTTTGGTAGAACTGCCACCCGAAGTAGCCGACTCCGCCGATACCGCCGCCGAAGACCAGGACGACGACCAGGCAGGCGCAGCCGTTGCGGCGCTTCTTGCCCTTGCCGCCGCGCCCCCGGCGGTCGCCACGGCCACGGCTCTCGTCGTCATCGTCGTCGTCGGCGTCGTCTCCCGCGAAGAACGCGTGTTCGCCCTGATCCGGGCCCGGGTCCCAGTCGGTCTCCGGCTCCGGCTCGGCCTTCCTGCGGTGCGGCGGCTCGGGCGGCGGATAGGCGTCCGGCGTCTGGTAGTGGTCGGGCTGCTCACCGTAGGCACCGCTCTGGGTGCCGTACGGGTCCCCGGGGTCGGCGGCGTAGGGGACCTGACCCTGGTCCTGGCCCTGACCGCCGCCCCAGTTCTCGTCGCCGTAACCCTGCTGGTGCTGGCCGGGATAGGGCCCCGCGTTCTGCTGCGGCTCCTGCTGGTACTGCTGTCCGTCCGGCCCGTGCTGCGGGTACTGCTGCCCGTGCTGCTGCTGGTACTGGTCCGGGTACTGCTGCCCGCCGTGGCCGGGGTACTGCTGGTATCCCTGCTGTCCCTGGCCGTACGGGTCGCCCTGCGAACCGTTCCAGCCGCCGTAGTGCTGCTGTGCCTGCTCCGGGTGCTGCTGCGGCCGGCCGCCGTGAGGGGACTGGCCGGCATGGGCCTGCTGTCCTCCCCATCCGCCGTCCCCGTACAACGGGTCCTCCGGATGCCACGGTGCGGAGCCTTGGCCCCGGCCATACTCAGTCATCGATCCCCTAGAGCCGCGAGGCGGCGGTCGCGGGCTCCGGTGCCCCGGCTTCCGTTCCGCCTCTTTGCTGTGCGGTGGCTGTTCGAACACCATCGCATCGCGCGGAACGTTACCGTATCGCGATCAGATGACCACTTCGACGCCCTCGCCGGGTGCTTTACCTGACACCCGTTCGGATTCGAGGGCCTGCTGGAGGATGATGACGGCCGCTGCCTGGTCGATCACGGACCGTCCCTTCTTGGACTTCACGCCGGAGGCGCGCAGTCCCTGACCCGCCGTCACCGTCGTCATCCGCTCGTCCACGAGCCGCACCGGTACGGGTGCGATCGAACGGGCCAGCTCCTGCGTGAAGCCGCGAACCTTTACGGCGGCCGGACCCTCGCCCCCCTTGAGGGAGCGAGGCAGGCCGACGACGACCTCGATCGGCTCGTACTCCTCGACGAGCTGCTTCAGCCGACGCTGGGCCGCCGGAACGTCCCGTCCCGGAACCGTCTCCACCGGGGTGGCGAGGATCCCGTCGGGGTCGCACGAGGCGACCCCGATCCGGGCGTCACCGACGTCGATCGCGAGTCGGCGTCCTCTTCTCATCTGTGTGGCCGCCCTACTTGGCGGTCTCGGCGATCAGGCGTTCGACGGCCTCGACGGCCTCACCGACGGCGGCCGGGTTCTGGCCGCCGCCCTGGGCGACGTCCGGCTTGCCGCCACCGCCGCCACCGAGGGTCTTGGCGGCCGTACGGACCAGGTCGCCGGCCTTCAGACCGCGCTCACGGGCGGCCTCGTTGGTGGCGATGACCGTGAGCGGCTTGCCGTTGTTCACGGTGAACAGGGCGACCACGGCGGCGCGTCCGCCCTGGATGCGGCCCCGCACGTCGAGGACCAGCTTGCGCAGGTCGTCCGGGGTGGTGCCGTCCGGGACCTGACCGGTGACGACCGCGATCCCGCGGACGTCCCTGGCGGACTCGGCGAGACCGGCGGCGGCCTGGAGCACCTTCTCGGCGCGGAACTTCTCGATCTCCTTCTCGGCGTCCTTCAGCTTGCCGAGCATTCCGGCGACCTTCTCCGGCAGTTCCTCCGGGCGGCCCTTGAGCAGCTCGGTGAGCTGGTTGACGACCGTGTGCTCCCGGGCGAGGAAGTGGTAGGCGTCGACGCCGACCAGGGCCTCGATACGACGGACACCGGAGCCGATCGAGGACTCGCCGAGCAGCTTCACCAGGCCCAGCTGGGCGGTGTTGTGCACATGCGTGCCGCCGCACAGCTCCTTGGAGAAGTCGCCGATGGTCACGACGCGGACCCGCTCGCCGTACTTCTCACCGAACTCGGCGATGGCGCCCTGCTTCTTGGCCTCGTCGATCCCCATGATCTCGGCGTGCACGTCGAGATCGCGGGCGAGCACCTCGTTGATCTTCTGCTCGACGTCGGTCATCACGGCCGTCGGGACGGCCGACGGGGAGCCGAAGTCGAAGCGGAAGCGGCCCGGCTGGTTCTCGGAACCGGCCTGGGCGGCCGTCGGGCCGAGGGCGTCCCGCAGAGCCTGGTGGGTGAGGTGGGTGGCCGAGTGGGCGCGGGCGATGGCCTGGCGACGGCGGAGGTCGATCGAGGCGTGGACCTTGGCGCCGACGGTGACCTCGCCGACCTGGACGACGCCCTTGTGGACGTAGACGCCCGGGACCGGCTTCTGGGTGTCGCGGACCTCGATGACGGCACCGGAGTCCGTGCGGATACGGCCGGTGTCGCCGATCTGGCCGCCGCCCTCGGCGTAGAACGGGGTGCGGTCGAGCACGATCTCGACCTCGTCGCCCTCGGTGGCGGCCGGGGAGGAGGCGCCGTCGACGAGGATGCCGACGACCGTGGACTCGCCCTCGGTGTCGGAGTAGCCGATGAAGTCGGTCTCCCCGGAGGAGTCGGCGATCTCGCGGTAGGCGCCGAGGTCGGCGTGGCCGGTCTTCTTGGCCTGGGCGTCGGCCTTGGCGCGCTCCCGCTGCTCCTTCATCAGGCGGCGGAAGCCGTCCTCGTCCACCGCCAGGCCCTGCTCGGCGGCCATCTCGAGGGTGAGGTCGATCGGGAAGCCCCAGGTGTCGTGGAGCAGGAAGGCCTTGTCGCCCGACAGGACCGTGCCGCCGGCGGCCTTGGTCTCGGTCACGGCGGTGTCGAGGATGTTGGTGCCGGCCTTCAGCGTCTTGAGGAAGGCGTTCTCCTCGGCGAGGGCGACCTTCTCGATGCGCTCGCGGTCGGTGACCAGCTCGGGGTACTGCTGGCCCATCATGCGGATGACGACGTCGATCAGGTCCCTGACGACCGGACCGGTGGCGCCGAGCAGACGCATGTTGCGGATGGCGCGGCGCATGATGCGGCGCAGGACGTAGCCGCGGCCCTCGTTGCCGGGGGTCACACCGTCGCCGATGAGCATGGTGGCGGTGCGCATATGGTCGGTGACCACACGCAGGGAGACGTCCGAGCCGTGGGCGTCGCCGTAGGCCACACCGGTCAGCTCGGTGGCCTTGTTGATCACGGCCATGGAGGTGTCGATCTCGTACATGTTCTGCACGCCCTGCAGAATCATGGCGAGGCGCTCGAGACCGAGGCCGGTGTCGATGTTCTTGCTCGGCAGGTCGCCGAGGATCTCGAAGTTGTCCTTGCCGGTGCCCTCGCCGCGCTCGTACTGCATGAAGACGAGGTTCCAGATCTCCACGTACCGCTCGTCGTTGACGGCGGGGCCGCCCTCGACGCCGAACTCGGGGCCGCGGTCGTAGTTGATCTCGGAGCACGGGCCGCAGGGGCCGGGGACGCCCATGGACCAGAAGTTGTCCTTCATGCCCAGGCGCTGGATGCGCTCGGCGGGGACGCCGACGACGTCGCGCCAGATCTGCTCGGCCTCGTCGTCGTCCTGGTAGACGGTGATCCACAGCCGCTCGGGGTCGAGGCCGTAACCGCCCTTGTCCTGGGACGAGGTGAGCAGCTCCCAGGCGAGCTTGATGGCGCCTTCCTTGAAGTAGTCGCCGAACGAGAAGTTGCCGCACATCTGGAAGAACGTGCCGTGGCGCGTGGTCTTGCCGACCTCTTCGATGTCGGGCGTGCGCACGCACTTCTGCACGCTGGTGGCGCGCGGGAACGGCGGCTTGACCTCCCCCAGGAAGTAGGGCTTGAAGGGCACCATGCCGGCCGGGACGAGCAGCAGAGTCGGGTCGTCCGCGATGAGCGACGCCGAAGGGACGACGGTGTGACCGCGCTCCTCGAAGAAGCTCAACCAGCGGCGGCGGATTTCAGCCGACTCCATCAGTGGTCCTCATTCCGATTGTGCGAGTACGTCGTGGTCTCGATGTACTTCGGGTTGTTGCTGTTCTCGATGGCGGGGTACCGCCGTGGTCCCGGGAGCTGGTCGACGGGAGCGTCCAGGCCGAGGGCGTCGCCGAGTTCCGCCTCCCGCTGGGCCATGCCGGCGCGGACGTCGAGCGCGAAGTCGAGCGCGCGGTCCTTGAGCCGGTGACCGGCCTCGAGTGCCTTGTTCGCCGCCTGCGCGGCCAGGCTCTCGGGGGTCAGTTGCCTCAGCTTGCGGTTGACCTTGGTGGTGGCCCACACACCGGCTGCGACGCCTGTGGTGAACCAGAACGTACGGCGGAACATCGCTCCGTCAGAGCCCCTCTTCCCGGTTGATTCCCCGGTCGTTCCGCTTCCCCCGTCGCTGGGACGGGACGGTGCGGCCCACGATCACGGTACGCCGGGGCGCCTTGGCGGGCACGTTCTCACGGCGGCCGGCGATCGCCCGGCGTACGCCGTAGCCGAACGCCGCGACCTTCACCAAAGGGCCGCCGAAGGTGGAGGCGACGGTCGTCGACAGCGCCGAGGCGTTCGACGTGACCTCCTGGACGTCGGACGCGATCGCGTCGACCCGGTCGATCTGGGTCTGTGCGGACCGCACCGCCGCGGAGGCGTCGGCCAGCAGGGGAACGGCCTGGTCGGTCACGTCCGCCACCAGCTTGGTGGTCGCCTTGAGCGTCTGGGCCAGCCTCGCCAGTGCGACGGCGAGGAAGGAGACCAGGATCGCCCAGAAGACGGCCACGAGAATCCCGGCCACCTCTCCACCGGACACCGTGTGCACCCGCTCCCTAGAACGTGCCTGAACATCGAAAAGTCGTCTCCCGAGCCTATCGCGCCGGGGTGGCCGGTCCGTACCGGATTACGGGCCGAGCGCACCGGAGTTGCACGAGGCGTGCACATCGCGGGTGCACGGGCTCCGTACGCACCGTGTACGCGCGCGTGCGCGTCGCGTCAACTCCCGGTCCCCGCCGCGGAATCCGGCGGACATGCGACGGCCCGCCGTCCCGGCCGCCCGGATGGGCGGGGGACGACGGGCCGGTGCGCTGGGGTGCTACGTCCGCCGAAGGAGGATCAACGGGCGTAGTACTCGACGACGAGCTGCTCGTCGCAGATCACCGGGATCTCCTTGCGGTTCGGCTCACGGTCCAGGCGGAACGCCAGGGCCTTGAGGTTCACCTGGAGGTAGCGCGGGGTCTCGCCGTCGGGGGCGAAGCCACCCTCGCGGGCGACCTGGAAGAGCGCCTTCTCACGGCTGCGCTCGCGGACCATCACGACGTCGTCGGGACGGACGCGGAACGACGGCTTGTCGACCTTCTGGCCGTTGACCTCGATGTGGCCGTGGACGACCATCTGGCGGGCCTGGTAGATCGTGCGGGCGATGCCCGAACGCAGGACCAGAGCGTCGAGACGGCGCTCCAGCTCGACGATCAGGGCCTCACCGGTCTTGCCCTGGACCTTGGACGCACGCTCGTAGGCGCGGACCAGCTGACGCTCGGAGATGTCGTACTGCGCGCGCAGACGCTGCTTCTCCAGCAGACGGACCTTGTAGTCCGAGTTCTGCTTGCGGCCACGGCCGTGCTCGCCCGGCGGGTAGGGGCGGGCCTCGAAGTACTTGACGGCCTTCGGGGTCAGCGCGATGCCGAGGGCACGCGACTTCTTGACCTTGGGGCGGGACTGGTTCGCCATGAACCAAACACCTCGTGTTTCTGTATGGGATCGGCTTCACCAGGGTTAGGGGAGGTCGCATCCGCAGCCGGGGAATCCCTGCGGGTCCACGTGGGACCTGCCGGGTAGCCGCTCCCCTGGTCTGGGCACATACGTGCAGCACGCGAGTGGCCCACCGACCTGTCTCCGGGCTACCGGGAGGTGGTGGGCTGCCCGCGACACCGTTCGACGGTGCGCGACGCTCCTGGATCCCCGTGCCGTACGGCGATGGGGTTCCGGCTGGATGTCCCGCTCTGGTGGTGCCGGCCCCTCATTTCTGAGGTACCGGACGCGGGACGCAGCGCTTCGGGTAAGTCTACAGGGTGCGGGGGCCGGCGTTGACCCCCGGTCTGCTGTCCGGCGCGGGCGTCAGGAGCGTCGTCGGCCGAGGTGCTTGCGGGTCCACTCCACCGCGTCCGCGTACCGCGTCTCCGCGCCGTGCCGGGTCGGGCTGTAGTACTCGCGGTCCTTGATGGCGTCCGGGGCGTACTGCTGGGCGGCGATGCCCTCCGGCAGGTCGTGCGGATACACATAGCCCTGGGCGTGGCCGAGCTCGGCCGCGCCCTTGTAGTGCCCGTCGCGCAGATGCGGGGGCACGGATCCGGCGAGGCCCGCCCGGACGTCCGCCATGGCCGCCCCGATCGCCGTGGTCGCCGAGTTGGACTTGGGGGCGAGCGCGAGGGCGATGGTGGCGTGGCTGAGGGTGAGGGCGGCCTCCGGGAAGCCGATCATGGCGACGGCCTGGGCGGCGGCGACGGCGATCGGCAGCGCGTTCGGATCGGCCAGGCCGATGTCCTCGCTGGCCGAGATCATCAGGCGGCGGGCGATGAAGCGGGGGTCCTCACCGGCCTCGATCATCCGGGCCAGATAGTGCAGGGCCGCGTCCACGTCGGAGCCGCGGATCGACTTGATGAGGGCGCTCGCCACGTCGTAGTGCTGGTCGCCGTCCCGGTCGTACTTCACCGCGGCGCGGTCGACCGTCTCCTCCAGCGTGGTGAGGGCGATCTCCGTCTCGCCCTTGTCGAGGGCTGCGCCGGCGGCGGCCTCCAGGGCCGTCAGTGCGCGGCGGGCGTCGCCGCCGGCGATCCGCAGCAGATGGGACTCGGTGTCCTCGGGCAGGGTGACGGCGCCGGCGAGGCCCCGCTCGTCGGCCAGGGCCCGGCGCAGCAGACCGCGCACGTCGTCGTCGGTGAGCGGTTCCAGGGTGAGCAGCAGGGAGCGGGACAGCAGCGGGGAGATCACCGAGAAGTACGGGTTCTCCGTGGTCGCCGCGATCAGCGTCACCCAGCGGTTCTCGACGGCCGGGAGCAGGGAGTCCTGCTGGGCCTTGCTGAAGCGGTGGATCTCGTCCAGGAAGAGGACGGTCTCCTTGCCGAAGCCGCCGCTGGCGCGCCGGGCGCCGTCGATGACCGCGCGGACCTCCTTCACGCCCGCAGTGATCGCCGAGAGCTCCACGAAGCGCTTGTCGGTGGCCTTGGACACGACGTAGGCCAGTGTGGTCTTGCCGGTGCCGGGCGGGCCCCAGAGGATCACCGAGGAGGGCCCGGCGGGCCCGCCGCTGCCCTCGCCGACCAGTCTGCGCAGCGGTGATCCCGGCTTGAGCAGGTGCTGCTGGCCCACCACCTCGTCGAGGGTGCGCGGGCGCATACGGACCGCCAGGGGACTCGCGGCCGGGTCCTTCTCCTGGCGTTCTTCTGCGGCGGCGGTGAACAGGTCGGGTTCCACGCTGAAACCCTATGTCACGCCACTGACAACGCCGCCGGGCCCGGGGCGAGGGCCGTGCGGCCCCCGGTCAGCGCCTGCGGATCAGGCCCAGAGCTGACTGCCCCAGCGGGTCAGGATCAGCATCGCGATGATGCCGACGTGGGTGACCGGGAGGATCCAGGTGAACTCGCCGAGGAAGTTCTTCACGGGGCGCGGCGCGGGCAGGAGGTCGTTGCGGACGTTGAACGAGGTCACGTACCAGAACATGGTGATCGTGGCGACCCAGGCCAGCGAGCACCACAGGCACAGAGCGTTGATCCGGTACAGCGACTGGAACTGCAGCCAGGTGCAGAAAGCCACACCGAAGAGCGTGCCGAAGTTGAAGGTCAGCCAGTACCAGCGGGGGAAACGGACCCGGGTGAGCAGGCTCATGCCGACGCAGATGACGATGCCGTAGCAGACGAGGCCGAGCATCGGGTTGGGGAAGCCGAACACGCCGGCCTGCTTGCTCTCCATGACGCTGCCGCAGGAGATGATCGGGTTGATGCTGCAGCTGGGCGTGAACGTCTTACCGCTCACCTTGCCCTCGAGGATCTTGAACTTGTCGAGCGTGATGACCCACGCGGCGAGCAGGCCGGCCGCGCCGGTGATCACGAGCAGCAGGGCGAACGCGCGGCTGCCGCCGACCGTCCGGGGAGCGTCCGTGCGTTCCGGTTCGATGTGTCCGGTGGGGACGGCCTGCACTGTCGTCTTGGTCATCACGCCGATTCCGATGCTCGGGGTTGGATCTGCGGGCTCTGGTCATTGTGCCGCACACAGCCCTGTGTCCACCGTTCGATGGACATAAGGAAGTACGCACGGTCGTCGCGGAACGTTCGGTTCAGGCCGAGGCTCTTGGCCATGACGCCAAACACGAACGGGCTCACGGTGGACGTACCCGGGCTGCGCAGGCGGTACGGGGACGTCACCGCGGTCGGCGGGCTCGACTCGAGATCCGCCCGGACGAGGTGTTCGGCCTGCTCGGGCCCAACGGGGCGGGCAAGACCACCGCCGTGGAGATCCTCCAGGGCAACCGAGACCGGGACGGGGGCGAGGTGTCCGTGCTCGGGACGGACCCGGCGAGCGCCTCGCGCGCGTGGCGCTCGAAAACTCGAAAACAGGCATCGTCTGGCAGGACGAATCGGCGCCCGCGGAGTTGACGGTCCGCGAGACCGTACGGCATCTCGCCCGCTACTGCCCCCGGCCGCGCGACCCCGAGAAGGTCATCGGGCAGGTGGGCCTCCAGGCGAAGGCGGACAGCCGGATCAAGGGCTGCCGGGTGGGCAGCGCCGCCGTCTCGACGTGGCTCTCGGCGTGATCGGCGGCCCGGAGCCGCTGCTCCTGGACGAACCGACGACCGGATTCGACCCGGCGGCCCGGCGCCAGTTCTGGGAGCTGATCCGCTCGCTCGCCGACGAGGGCACCACCATCCTGCTCACCACCCACTATCTGGAGGAGGCCGAGGAGCCGGCCGACCGGCTGGCGGTGGTGGCCAGGGGCCGAGTGGTGGCCGAGGGCACCGCGGCGGCGCTGCGGTACCGCTTCGGCAGCGACGCGGTCGTCGAGTGGACGGAGGCGGACGGCAGGCCCCGCCGGGAGTCCACCGGGACGGGCGGCGGCGCGGGGCTAGACGGTGCCGACGCCCTCGGTGGCGGCCCGCCTGGTCGACCAGCTCCGCGCGCCAGGCCGGAGCGCCCCGGGCGGTCGGACCGGGAGACGGCGGTCCTGCGGCTGGTGGCCGAGGGCTGCACCAACGCCGAGATCGGGCGACGGCTGTTCATCGGGGAGTCGACGGTGGAGACCCATCTGCTGCGGATCTTCGGCAAGCTCGGGGTGGCCGACAGAACGGCGGCGGTCACCAGCGCGATGCGGCACGGGCTGCCCTCCCCCTGACCACACCGCGGCGCCGACCGGCGCGATGCCACGCGGGACGCGGCGGTACGGCAAGGGCCCAGGGCGGCGTGTGCCCAGGGCCCCCTACGTGCCGGTGTCGCATCCGGTCAGCCCAGCCGGGACTCCAGCTCCGCCACGATCTCGTTGACCCCGACCGCCGTCTGCTCGCCGGACTCCATGTCCTTGAGCTGGACGACGCCCTCGGCCAGATCACGTTCGCCGGCCACGATCGTGTAGCGGGCGCCACTGCGGTTGGCGTTCTTCATCGCGCCCTTGAGGCCCTTGCCGCCGTACGCGAAGTCCGCCGCGACACCGAGCCTGCGCAGCTCGGTGATCTTGCCGAACAGGATCCGGCGGGCCTCCTCGCCCAGCGGGACCGCGAACACGCTGGTGGACGCGGGCAGTTGGAGCTCGATGCCCTCGGCCTCCAGCGCGAGCACCGTACGGTCGACGCCGAGCGCCCAGCCCACGGACGGCAGCGCGGGGCCGCCGATCATCTCCGAGAGGCCGTCGTAGCGTCCGCCGCCGCCCACCGCGGACTGGGAGCCCAGACCGTCGTGGACGAACTCGAAGGTGGTCCGCGTGTAGTAGTCCAGGCCGCGCACCAGCTTCGGGTCGTCCTCGAAGGACACACCCGCCGCGGTGATCAGCTCACGGACCTCCTCGTGGTACGCCTTGCACGCGTCGCACAGGTAGTCGCGCAGCAGCGGGGCACCGGTCAGCTGCTTCTGGACCGACTCACGCTTGTCGTCGAGGACCCGCAGCGGGTTGATGTCGACGCGGCGGCGCGTGTCCTCGTCCAGGTCCAGGCCGCGCAGGAAGTCCTGGAGCGCGGCCCGGTAGACCGGGCGGCACTCCTTGTCCCCCAGGCTGTTGAGCAGGATGCGGAAGTCTCGCAGACCGAGCGAGCGGTAGGCCTGGTCGGCCAGGATGATCAACTCGGCGTCCAGGGCCGGGTCCTCGGCACCGATCGCCTCGGCGCCCACCTGCGAGAAGTGGCGGTAGCGGCCCTTCTGCGGGCGCTCGTAGCGGTAGTACGAGCCCGAGTACCAGAGCTTGACCGGGAGGTTGCCCGTCTTGTGCAGGTTGGCCTCAAGGGCGGCGCGCAGCACGGAGGCCGTGCCCTCGGGACGCAGGGCGAGCCTGTCGCCGCCCTTGGTCTCGAAGGCGTACATCTCCTTCGTCACGATGTCGGTGGACTCGCCGACGCCGCGCGCGAACAGCTCCACGCTCTCGAAGCCGGGGGTCTCGATGTAGCCGTAGCCGGAGTTGCGCAGCGGAGCGGCGATCGCCTCGCGCACCGCGAGGTACTTGGCGGAATCCGGCGGGATCAGGTCGTACGTGCCCTTGGGGGCCTTGAAGGTGCTCACGAAGGTCTCGTCACATTCCTCGTCGGGGAGCGTCCACATCCACTCCCGGGCCGGCGGCCACCTGCCGCAGATAAGGGTTGGTGGCGCGCTCCTGGCCGATGGTCGTCTGGGGGCCGTGGCCGGACAGCACCACGGTCGAGTCGTCGAGCGGAAGGCACACGCGGGCCAGCGAGTCGAGCATCTCGGCCATGTCACCGCCGGGCAGGTCGGTGCGTCCGATGGAGCCGGCGAACAGCAGATCGCCCGAGAAGAAGATCGGCGGGATGTCCGCCGCCTCGGGCATGCCGAAGGTCACCGACCCCTTGGTATGGCCGGGCGCGTGCGCGACGGACAGCTCCAGACCGGCCAGCTCCAGCTTCGCCCCGTCGGTGAGCTCCTTGACGTCGCCGGGCTCGCCCACGGTCAGCTCGCCCATCAGCGGCATCCCGACGGACCGTCCGAGCGCCTTCTCCGGGTCGCTCATCATGTACCGGTCCTCGGGGTGGATCCAGGCCGGCACGTCGTGCGCGCCGCAGACCGGGACGACCGAGGCCACATGGTCGATGTGACCGTGGGTGAGGACGACGGCGACAGGCTTGAGCCGATGTTTCCGGAGCAGCTCCTCGACTCCCGCGGCGGCCTGGTGGCCCGGGTCGATGATCACGCACTCCTCACCCGCGGCGGGGGCGACCAGGTAACAGTTGGTCCCCCAGGCCCCGGCGGGGAACCCGGCAATCAGCACGATCGTCCTTAGGTGTGTCGTACGGAGAGTGACTGTTTCGCGGTCAGAGCCTACCGGCGCTGCCGATTCCTCAGCGAACCCATATACGGTACGGGGCACACGCACGCGGAGGACACACCAGACGCACGCGTACCGGTCGGTGTACGAGACGCATGAGGAGACAACCCCGTGGTCAGCCAGGAACAGCGGCGGCGGCAGCTCGCCCGGGAGAAGTTCTTGCGGCAGCAGCAGCGACGTACGGACGCACGGCGCAAGACGCGCGTGCGCAATTCGGTGGTCGGCGCCGTCCTCGGGGTGCTGGTGGTCGGCAGCCTGGTGTCCTACACGGCTGGGGTCTTCACCGGTGACGACAAGAAGGCCAACGCGAGCGCGCAGGTCTCCCCGAGCGCCTCGGCGACCAGCAAGGCGCCGGACCCGTGCGCGAAGCCGGCGGCCGGCTCGGCGAAGAAGCTGAGCTGGAAGAAGGAGCCGGCGATGACGATCGACACGTCGGCGAAGTACACGATGAAGCTCGCCACGACGTGCGGCGACATCGACATCGACATGAAGACGGCGGCGGCCCCGCACACGGTGAACTCGTTCAACTTCCTGGCGGGCAAGGGATTCTTCGATCACACGAAGTGCCACCGCCTGGTTACGAGCGGAATCTACGTGCTCCAGTGCGGCGACCCGACAGGCACCGGGAGGGGCGGGCCCGGCTACACGATCCCGGACGAGAACCTGAAGGACAAGAGCCTCAAGGGGAACGTGTACCCGGCGGGCACTGTGGCGATGGCCAACCAGTACAACGCGCAGACCCAGCAGGGCCGCAACAGCGGCGGCAGCCAGTTCTTCCTGGTCTACCAGGACAGTCCGCTGCCGGCCGACTACACACCGTTCGGCACCATCTCCGGCGCGGGCATGAACGTACTGAAGAAGATCGCCGCCGCCGGTGCCCAGCCCGCGGATCCCACGACGGGCAACACCGCACCGAACGCAACTGTCGTGATCAACAAGGCGACGGTGACGAAATCCTGACCGTCAACTGCGGAATTTCGGTCGCGCGGGATGCGGACAGCCGCCCCGCCGGTCGCCTATGTTGGCGGTGACGAAACTGTGGACGATGCCCGGGGGCGCTGAGGCCCCTCGCAGGCATCATGTGGAGGAGGCGCTGTGAGCAGCGACCCGTGGGGCCGCGTCGACGAGACGGGGACCGTGTACGTGCGAACGGCCGACGGTGAGCAGGTCGTCGGTTCCTGGCAGGCCGGCTCCCCTGAGGAGGCGCTGGCCTACTTCGAGCGCAAGTACGAGGGCCTGGTGGTCGAGATCGGCCTCCTCGAGAAGCGAGTGCAGACGACCGATCTGTCGGCGAAGGACGCCCAGGCCGCGATCGGCCATCTGCGGGAGCAGGTGGACGCGCACCACGCGGTCGGCGACCTGGAATCGCTGCGGAGCCGTCTGGACAAGCTCGTGGAGACCGTCGAGGCGCGTCGTGAGGAGCGCAAGGCGCAGCGGGCCAAGCAGTCCGACGAGGCACGCCACTCGAAGGAGGCGCTGGTCGTCGAGGCCGAGGAACTGGCGCAGTCCGACCAGTGGCGGGCCGCCGGTGAGCGGCTGCGGGCGCTGGTGGACACCTGGAAGGGGCTGCCGCGGCTCGACCGCAAGTCGGACGACGAGCTGTGGCACCGCTTCTCGCACGCGCGGTCGGCGTTCTCCAAGCGTCGCAAGGCGCACTTCGCGCAGCTCGACGCGCAGCGCGAGGACGCCCGCAAGACCAAGGAGAAGCTGGTCGCCGAGGCCGAGGCGCTGTCGGCCTCGACGGACTGGGGTCCGACGGCGGCGCGCTACCGCGAGCTGATGGCCGACTGGAAGGCGGCGGGCCGCGCCCAGCGCGAGCACGAGGACGACCTGTGGAACCGCTTCCGCGGCGCCCAGGACGTGTTCTTCGCCGCCCGCAGCTCGGTCTTCGCGGAGCGCGACGCCGAGCAGTCCGAGAACCTCAAGCTCAAGGAGGAGCTGGCCGAGGAGGCGGAGAAGCTGCTGCCGATCACGGACCTCAAGGCCTCCCGTGCCGCCTTCCGCTCGATCAACGAGCGGTGGGAGGCCATCGGGCATGTGCCGCGCGACGCCCGGTCGAGGGTCGAGGGCCGGATGCACTCGGTCGAGCGGGCCATCCAGGAGGCCGAGGAGGCCGAGTGGCGCCGCACGAACCCGGAGGCCCGGGCGCGCGCCGAGGGCCTGACCGGTCAGCTGCAGGCCGCCGTGGACAAGCTGAGGGGCCAGATCGAGCAGGCCCGGGCCCAGGGCAACAACGCGAAGGCCGAGAAGCTGGAGCGGGAGCTGGAGGGCCGCCAGGCGCTCCTGGACCAGGCCCTGAAGGGGCTCCAGGAGTTCGGCGGCTGACACCTGCTGCGCAGAGGGGGCTCCCGTACGGTGCGTACGGGAGCCCCCTCTGCGTGTGCGGGGTGTCGGCCGCCGTGTGCGGGCCGGTCGGCCGGGGCTCCGGGCCGGTCGCCGCAGGGCCGGTCAGTCCGACGGTCGGCGGGCCGACGTCACGCGGTAGACGTCGTACACGCCCTCGACGCCCCGTACGGCCTTCAGGACATGGCCCAGGTGCTTCGGGTCGCCCATCTCGAAGGTGAAGCGGGAGGTGGCGACCCGGTCGCGGGACGTCTGCACCGCGGCCGAGAGGATGTTGACGTGCTGGTCGGACAGGACCCGGGTGACGTCCGAGAGCAGCCGCGAGCGGTCCAGTGCCTCCACCTGGATCGCCACCAGGAAGACGGACGACTGGGTCGGGGCCCATTCCACGTCGAGGATGCGTTCGGGCTCGCGCGACAGTGACTCGACGTTCACACAGTCGGTGCGGTGAACCGATACGCCGCTGCCGCGGGTGACGAAGCCGATGATGGGGTCGCCGGGGACGGGCGTACAGCAGCGGGCCAGTTTGACCCAGACGTCCTCGACGCCCTTGACCACCACGCCGGGGTCCTGGCTGCGGCGCCGCTTGCGGCCGCGGCTGCGGGTCGGCGGGACGGCCTCGTCGATCTCCTCGGTGGCGGCCTCCTCGCCGCCGAGCGCCTGTACCAGCTTCTGCACGACGTTCTGCGCCGCGACATGGCCCTCGCCGATCGCCGCGTACAACGACGAGATGTCGGGGTAGCGCATCTCGTGGGCGAGGGTCACCAGCGAGTCGCCGGTGAGGATGCGCTGGATCGGCAGGTTCTGCTTGCGCATGGCCCGCGCGATGGCGTCCTTGCCCTGCTCGATCGCCTCGTCGCGCCGCTCCTTGGAGAACCACGCCCGGATCTTGTTGCGGGCGCGCGGCGACTTCACGAAGCCGAGCCAGTCGCGGGACGGGCCCGCGCCGGGTGCCTTGGAGGTGAAGACCTCCACCAAGTCGCCGTTGTCCAGAGTGGATTCGAGCGGTACCAGACGGCCGTTGACCCGCGCGCCTATCGTCCGGTGGCCGACCTCGGTGTGGACCGCGTAGGCGAAGTCCACCGGGGTGGCCCCGGCCGGCAGCGCTATGACGTCGCCCTTCGGGGTGAAGACGAAGACCTCGTTGCGCGACAGGTCGAAGCGCAGGGACTCGAGGAACTCGCTCGGGTCCTCGGTCTCCTTCTGCCAGTCGAGCAACTGACGCAGCCACGCCATGTCGTTGACGGCGTCGTGGTCCTTGGCGTTCTTGGTGCTCGAACGGGGCGCGTCCGTACGGATCTTGGAGGCGCCCGCCACGGCCTCCTGCTTGTACTTCCAGTGCGCGGCGATGCCGTACTCAGCGCGGCGGTGCATGTCGAACGTACGGATCTGCAGCTCGACGGGCTTGCCGTTGGGGCCGATCACCGTCGTGTGCAGCGACTGGTACATGTTGAACTTGGGCATCGCGATGTAGTCCTTGAACCGCCCCGGAACCGGGTTCCAGCGGGCGTGGACCGTGCCCAGTGCCGCATAGCAGTCGCGGACGGTGTCGACGAGGACGCGGATGCCGACCAGGTCGTAGATCTCCGCGAAGTCACGTCCACGGACGATCATCTTCTGGTAGACGCTGTAGTAGTGCTTGGGTCGGCCGGTGACCGTCGCCTTGATCCGGGCCGCGCGCAGATCGCCCTGGACCTCGTCCGTCACTATCGCCAGATACTCGTCGCGCTTGGGCGCGCGCTCGGCGACCAGCCGGACGATCTCGTCGTACATCTTGGGGTAGAGGATCGCGAAGGCGAGGTCCTCCAGCTCCCACTTGATGGTGTTCATGCCCAGGCGGTGGGCGAGCGGCGCGTAGATCTCCAGGGTCTCGCGTGCCTTCTTCTCCTGCTTCTCGCGCTTGAGGTAGCGCATGGTCCGCATGTTGTGCAGACGGTCGGCCAGCTTGATGACCAGGACGCGGGGGTCCTTGGCCATGGCGACGACCATCTTGCGTACGGTCTCGGCCTGCGCGGCCTCTCCGAACTTGACCTTGTCCAGCTTGGTGACGCCGTCCACGAGGAGGGCCACGGTGTCGCCGAAGTCGCGGCGCAACTGGTCCAGGCCGTACTCGGTGTCCTCGACGGTGTCGTGCAGCAGGCCCGCCATCAGGGTGGCCGGGTCCATGCCCAGCTCGGCGAGGATCGTGGTCACCGCGAGCGGGTGCGTGATGTACGGGTCGCCGCTCTTGCGCTTCTGGCCGCGGTGCCAGCGTTCGGCGACCTGGTAGGCGCGCTCGATCTGGCGGAGCGTCGAGTTCTCGATCTTCGGGTCGTTGCTGCGCACTATCCGCAGCAACGGCTCCAGGACCGGGTTGTACGGGTTTGCGCGCTGGACACCGAGGCGGGCGAGGCGGGCGCGGACACGGTTGGAGGAGCCGGAGCGGGCGGGCGGGGCCGGAGCGGGACGGACCGCGGGGGTGCGCTCGGCGGGGGCCGGCTTGGGCCGGGGCCGCTCGACGGCCGGCTCGACGGGCGCCGACTGGGCGTGCTCGACCGGCCCGTGCGGAGCGTCCTTCGCGCTGCGCGCGGGCTGGGCCGCGGCCTTCGACGACGGGTCGGGCTTGGCGGCGGTCAGGTGCTGGGCCTCGTCTGGCAAGAGGGCTCCTCGTGCGCGATCCGGGTCCCCCGGTCAGGCTCCGGAAACCCCATGGTAGCGATCCCGGGCTCCGGGCTCGCCCTCAGGCCGAGGGGACGGCCTGCTACCGGGGAAACGCATGAGGCGGGCGCCGGATTCCTCCGGGCCCGCCTCGCGGTGTACGGCGGCCTTCCACGGCCTTGCGCGGGGGTGTCCCGCACGGGTGCCGGACCTGACCGAGACCTGTCTCAGATCTGAAGGAGCGCCTCCAGGGGCGCACCGGCGAGGGCCGGCTCCAGCCGGGCACGGCCGCCCAGGAAGCCCAGCTCCATGAGCACGGACACCCCGGCGACCTCTGCGCCCGCCCGGCGGATGAGCCGGAGCGAGGCCTCGGCGGTGCCGCCGGTGGCGAGAACGTCGTCGACGACCATCACGCGGTCGCCCGCGGTCAGGTCCTCGGCATGCACCTCGATCTCCGCGGAGCCGTACTCCAGGTCGTAGGCCTGGCGCAGGGTGGCTCCGGGGAGCTTGCCCGCCTTGCGGACGGGGATGAAGCCGACGCCCGCGCGGACGGCGACCGGGGCGCCCAGGATGAACCCACGGGCCTCCAGGCCGACGATCTTCGTCGCACCGTGCCGCACGACGAGGTCCGCCAGTGCGTCGGTCAGCGCGCTGAAGGCCGCCGGATCCGACAGGAGCGGGGTGATGTCCTTGAACATCACGCCCGGCTCCGGGTGGTCCGGCACATCGCGGATGCGGCTGAGCAGAAGGTGCTTTATGTCAGTGGTGTCGGTCATCGACGCTTTCCTGAGGGTCGGCCGCGACCGCGGCCACGGGACGCGGGCTGGTGGCGCTGGCCGACGACGGCGGGCGTCGCGTCCTGCGGCTCGTCGGCGATCTGCGTCTCGGCGATCTCGTCCTCGGCGGCGGCCTGGGCGCGCTTGGCCATGACCCGCTTCCTGAGGGCCTTCATCTGCGGCTCGCGCTCCTTGAGGTCGGCGACGAGCGGCGTGGCGATGAAGATCGACGAGTAGGCACCGGCCGCGAGGCCGACGAACAGCGACAGCGAGATGTCGTTCAGCGTGCCGGCACCGAGGAAGCCGCCACCGATGAACAGCAGGCCGGCCACCGGAAGCAGCGCCACCACCGTGGTGTTGATGGAGCGGACCAGGGTGCTGTTGATCGAGCGGTTGGCGACGTCGCTGTAGGTCCAGCGGGTCTGCTTGGTGAGGTCCTTCGTCTGCTCCTTGAGGCTGTCGAAGACGACGACCGTGTCGTAGAGCGAGTAACCGAGGATCGTCAGCAGACCGATCACCGTACCGGGCGTCACCTCGAAGCCGACGAGGGCGTAGATACCGGTCGTGATGGTGATGTCGTGGATCAGCGCGACCAGGGCCGCCAGCGCCATCCGCCACTCGAAGGCGATCGCCAGGTAGATCACCACAAGCACCATGAAGATCGCCAGGCCCTGCCAGGCCTTGCTGGCGATCTGCTCACCCCAGCTGGGGCCGACCAGGTCGGCGTTGATCTGCTCGGAGCCGACCTTCAGGTCCTTGGCCAGCGTGTCCTTGATCTGGTCGGACTTGCCGGTGTCGACCCCCGCGACCTGGATGCGCAGGCCGCCCGTGCCGAGCTTCTGCACGACGGCGGGGTGGCCGGAGGCGTCCTGGGCGTAGGTCTCGGCCTGGGTCACCGAGACGCTCGTCTTCGGGGTGGTGAAGATCGCTCCACCCTGGAACTCGATGCCCATGTTCAGACCGCGCACCGTCAGGCCCAGGATGGCCGTGATGGTGATCAGGATCGAGATGCCGTACCAGATCTTGCGGTTGGCGACGAAGTCGTAACCGACCTCGCCTCGGTGGAGCCGGGCGCCGAGGTTGCCGAGCTTCGACATCTCTCACGCCTCCTTCGGGTCGACGGGGGCGGAGGGACGACGGGTGCGCCGCAGCGGCGGCTTGGCGCCGAGACGCTTGGGGTCGAGGCCGGACCAGCTGTGTCCGCTCGCGAAGAACGTACGGCGGGCGAGGATCGTCATCAGCGGCTTGGTGAAGAAGAAGACGACGACGACGTCGAGGACCGTGGTCAGACCCAGCGTGAACGCGAAGCCCTGGACCTTGCCGACGGTGACGATGAACAGCACCGCGGCGGCCAGGAACGACACGAAGTCGGAGACCAGGATCGTGCGCCGGGCACGCGGCCAGGCACGCTCGACGGCGGGCCGCAGCGAACGTCCCTCGCGGATCTCGTCCCGGATGCGTTCGAAGAACACGATGAAGGAGTCCGCGGTGATACCGATCGCGACGATGGCACCGCACACGGCGGGCAGGTTCAGCGCGAAATGGATCGTGGGGCCGAGCAGCGCCATGATCACGTACGTCATGGTCGCGGACACCAGCAGGGACGCGACGGCCACCAGCGACAGACCGCGGTAGTAGACGACCAGGTAGATCATGACCAGGGCCAGGCCGATCGCACCGGCGATGAGCCCCGCCTGGAGCTGCTCGCCGCCGAGCGCCGCGGTCACCGTGGTCACGCTCGACTCCTTGAAGGTGAGCGGGAGCGCGCCGTAGGACAGCATGTTGGACAGGCTCTGGGCCTCGGTCTGGGTGAAGCTGCCGGAGATCTGCGCATTGCCTCCGGTGATCGCGGTCTGGACGTACGGGTGGGAGACGACCTCGTCGTCGAGGACGATCGCGAACTCGTTCTGCGGGGAGCTGTTCTTGGACAGCTGGCCGGTGACGTCGGCGAACTTCTTCGAGCCGCTGGAGTTGAAGTTCATCACGACCTGCCAGCCGGCGGCGCCCTGGGTGTCGAAGGCGGCCTGGGCCTTCTTCACCTCCGTGCCGTCGACCGCGACCGGGCCGAGGATGAACTTGTTCCAGGTGTTGCCGTCCTTGCCGCAGGCGACGGTGGCGTCGCCGGGCTTGGCACCCTTGCCGGCGGTGGCGCGCTGCGCGGGCTTGCTGCAGTCGAGGGCGGCGTACTGGGCCTCGAGCTTGCTCGCGTCAGCGGAAGCGCCGCTCGCGGACGGCGTGGGGCTGGCAGCGGCGTTGGCGGGCGCGGAACCCGTCGCGGAGGGGGTGGCGGAGCCGGTCGCCGACGGCGTGGCCGAGCCGGCCTTCAGCGCGTCGGTGACCGGGCGGCCCTGCGTGGTGGCGGAGGCCGTCGGAGAGGCGGTGGAGCCAGCCGTCGGGGTGGCAGCCTTGCCCGTGCTGGTGCTGCCCGCCTTGGCGCTGCTCGACGCGCTCGGCTCGGCGCTGCCGCCCGTGCTCGGGCTGGCGCTCGGGCTCGCCGGGGTGGGGGTGCCGGAGGCCGCACGCTGCAGGACCGGGCGGAAGTAGAGCTTCGCCGTGGTTCCGACCTGCTGGCGGGCCTCCTCGGAGTTCATGCCCCGAGGGATGTTGACGATGATGTTGCGATCGCCCTGGGTCTGCACCTCCGCCTCGGACACGCCCAGACCGTTGACACGGCGGTTCATGATGTCGACCGCGGTGTCCATGTTGGTCTTGTTGATCGCGTTGGGCTGCCCGGGTTCGTTGACCGCCGTCAGCGTGATGCTGGTGCCGCCGGCGAGGTCGATGCCGAGACGCGGAGTGGTGTGCCCGGAGGCGAACATTCCCCCGGTGAGCGCCGCGATGGCGATCAGGATGAGGGCCAGCGAGCGCCCCGGCCTGCTCTGGGCGCTCGCGCTCCGGCCCTTCTTCGGTGCTGCCACCTTCTCGTACTCCCTCTCGGGCCGACCGGCGCCGGTCGGGCGCGCGGTCGACCATGACATGGTGTCGGGACTCCGTGCGGGAACGACACGTCCCGGGAGGCGGACGGCGCGCGGACGGCGCGCCGTGCTCCCGGGGCGTGACTACTTCGCGTCGGACTCGCCGTCGGTCTTCTTCGGCTCTGCTTCGTCGGCCTTCGCGCCGGGCGTCTCGTCGGCGGCGTCGTCGGCCGCGTCCTTCTTGCCGAGGTCGACGGGCTTGTCGGCGGGGGCGTCGGCGGCGGGCTCGTCCGTCTCGGTGAGGGAGGAGACGTCGTCCGGCACAACGGCGCCGTCGGCCTTGAGGTCGTGCTCGATGCCGTGGACGATGCGGTTGTACTCGTCGTCGGTCAGGACGGCGCCGATCGCGTTCTTCGCGAAGAGCAGCTCCACCCCCGGGCCTGCGTCGACGAGGACCGTGTCCTCGTTGACCTCCTTGACCGTGGCGTACATGCCCCCGATGGTGCGGATGCCGGAGCCGGGCTGCATCTCGTTCCGCATGGTCGCGGCCTGCTGCTGCTTCTTTTTGGCCGAGCGCGTCATCAGGAACATGGCCGCGATGAGCACGATGAACGGGAGAAGGGTCAAGGTATTCACGGGACGGAAATTCCTTCGCACGACCGCTGTGGCGGCGGCCTGATGGATTGGGGGTGGTCGGCACCGCCCACAAGGGCGGCATCGGCGGAGTCTAAGCGAGTCCGCATGCATGGAACAACGCCCAGCATGGCACCCGGGTTCCTGCCGGTGCGAGTCCCGCGCCGTCACGCACCGAACAGGTCCTGTTGTCCGTTTGCCCCGGTCCTCGCCCCGGTTCCGCCGCCCGTCGGGGCGGTGAGGCCGAGGTGGGCCCAGGCGGCCGGCGTGGCCACTCGCCCCCGCGGGGTCCGGGCGAGCAGGCCCTCCCTGACCAGGAAGGGCTCGGCGACCTCCTCCACGGTCTCACGTTCCTCCCCCACTGCGACCGCGAGTGTGGAGAGTCCCACAGGACCGCCGCCGAACAGTTTGAGCAGGGCCTCCAGAACAGCCCGGTCCAGGCGGTCCAGGCCTCGCCCGTCCACCTCGTACACCCCGAGAGCCGCCGCGGAGATCTCGCGGGTGATCACTCCGTCGGCCTTGACCTGCGCATAGTCCCGTACACGGCGCAGCAGCCGGTTGGCGATACGAGGGGTGCCGCGGGAGCGTCCGGCGATCTCCGCCGCCCCGTCGGGGTCGATCTCGACGTCCAGCAGGCTCGCCGAGCGGTGGATCACGCGCTGCAGCTCGGCGGGCTCGTAGTACTCCATGTGCGCGGTGAAGCCGAAGCGGTCGCGCAGCGGGGGCGGCAGCAGTCCCGCGCGCGTGGTGGCGCCGACCAGGGTGAACGGCGGCAGCTCCAGGGGGATGGCGGTGGCGCCGGGGCCCTTGCCGACGATCACGTCGACCCGGAAGTCCTCCATCGCCATGTAGAGCATCTCCTCGGCGGGCCGGGACATGCGGTGGATCTCGTCGAGGAAGAGGACCTCGCCCTCCTGGAGGGAGGAGAGGATCGCGGCGAGGTCGCCGGCGTGCTGGATGGCGGGGCCGCTGGTGATGCGGATGGGGGCGCCCATCTCGGCCGCGATGATCATCGAGAGCGTGGTCTTGCCGAGGCCGGGGGCTCCGGACAGCAGGACATGGTCGGCGGTGGCTCCCCGCGCGCGAGCCGCCCGCAGTACGAGGTCGAGCTGCTCACGGACCTTCTCCTGGCCGATGAACTCGTCCAGGTCCTTGGGGCGCAGGGCGGCCTCGACAGCCTGGTCGTCACGGTCGGCGACAGAGCCCACCAGCCGCTCCGCAGCGGGGCCGGCGGGCCCCTCGGCGGCGGGGGTGTCGGTCGTGTCGTCCCAGTTCATGGAGTGTGCCTCGCGGTCTCGTGGGGGCGCGGATGGGTCAGCGGGCGCGGTTCAGGCTCTGCAGGGCCGCCTTCAGGAGCGCGCCCACCTGGGGTGTGCCCGGGCCGGCCTCGGCCTGCGGGGCGACGGCGGCCACGGCCTCGTCCGCCTCGCGGGTCGCGTACCCGAGGCCGATCAGGGCGGCGTGCAGCTGGTCGCGCCAGCCGGCGGTGACCGGTGCGCCGACCACGGGGGCGCCGGTCGGCTCGCCGAGCCGGTCCTTCAGCTCCAGCAGCAGCTTCTGGGCGCCCTTCTTGCCGATGCCGGGCACGGCCGTGAGGGCCTTCTCGTCGCCGGTGGCCACGGCGCGGCGCAGGGCATCCGGGGTGTGGACGGCCAGCATCGCCTGGGCCAGCCGGGGGCCGACGCCGCTCGCGGTCTGGAGCAGCTCGAAGACCTGGCGCTCGTCGTCGTCCGCGAAGCCGTACAGCGTCAGCGAGTCCTCCCGGACGACCAGGGAGGTGGCGAGCCTGGCCTGCCGGCCCTTGCGAAGCCCGGAGAGCGTGTTCGGCGTGCACTGGACGGCGAGACCGATGCCGCCCACCTCGACCACGGCGGAGTCCGGGGCGAGGGCGGCGACCGGGCCGCTGACGAAGGCGATCATGCGGTACGGCCTTTCGAGGCGTGCAGGGCGACGGCCTGCTGGAGTCGGTTCTGGGCGGGGGCGCGCCAGATGTGGCAGATGGCGAGCGCGAGGGCGTCCGCGGCGTCGGCGGGCTTCGGTGGCGCGGCCAGCCGCAGCAGCCGGGTGACCATGGCGCCGACCTGGGCCTTGTCGGCGCGTCCGCTGCCGGTGACGGCGGCCTTGACCTCGCTGGGGGTGTGCAGGGCGACGGGGATGCCGCGGCGGGTGGCGCAGAGGATGGCGACGGCGCTGGCCTGGGCGGTGCCCATGACCGTCCGCACGTTGTGCTGGCTGAAGACGCGCTCCACGGCGACGAATTCCGGCCGGTGCTCGTCCAGCCACTGCTCTACGCCCTGCTCGACGGCGACGAGGCGGTGGCCGAGGTCGGCGTCGGCCGGCGTACGGACGACTCCGACGCCGAGCATCGTCAGCGGCCGGCCGGGCACGCCCTCGACGACGCCGATGCCGCACCGCGTCAGTCCCGGGTCCACCCCCAGTACGCGCACCCCCGTGCCTCCCTTCGCTCTCCCCGGTCGCCGCCGGGCACTGCCCCCGGTTCGTGCAGGCTATCGGGTGCCACTGACAACGCCCGGCAAAGCGACGGGCCGACGGGTGGTGTCCCGTCGGCCCGGTCGGTTCGCGGCGGCTCTAGGCGTCGACCTTCTCCATGACCTCGTCGCTGACGTCGAAGTTGGCGAAGACGTTCTGCACGTCGTCGCTGTCCTCGAGCGCGTCGATCAGCTTGAAGATCTTCGTGGCGCCCTCTTCGTCGAGCTGGACCTGCATGGTCGGCACGAAGTTGGCCTCGGCGGAGTCGTAGTCGACCCCGGCGTCCTGGAGGGCGCTGCGGACCGCCACCAGGTCGGTGGCCTCGCTGATCACCTCGAAGGACTCGCCGAGGTCGTTGACCTCCTCGGCGCCCGCGTCGAGCACGGCGCCCAGGACGTCGTCCTCGGTCAACTCGCCCTTGGGGACGATCACGACGCCCTTGCGGTTGAACAGGTACGACACGGAGCCCGGGTCGGCCATGGAGCCGCCGTTGCGGGTCATGGCGACACGGACGTCCGAGGCGGCACGGTTGCGGTTGTCGGTGAGGCACTCGATGAGCACCGCGACACCGTTGGGACCGTAGCCCTCGTACATGATCGTCTCGTAGTCGGCGCCACCGGCCTCCAGGCCCGCGCCACGCTTGACCGCCGAGTCGATGTTCTTGTTCGGGACCGACTGCTTCTTGGCCTTCTGGATGGCGTCGTAGAGAGTCGGGTTGCCCTCGGGGTCCGCGCCTCCCGTCCGGGCCGCGACCTCGATGTTCTTGATCAGCTTCGCGAAGAGCTTGCCGCGCTTGGCATCGATGACGGCCTTCTTGTGCTTCGTCGTGGCCCATTTAGAGTGGCCGGACATCTGCCTGTCTCCTTCGCGTAACCCATCCTGTACGAACTCCCCCAGACCTCAAGCGCCTGAGGGGACCCCCGGAGATCCTACAAGGACTCCGGTGTCCGGTTGGCGCGCACCATGTCAACGAACAGTGAGTGAACGCGGTGATCGCCGGTCAGCTCCGGGTGGAACGACGTTGCGAGCGCGTTTCCCTGGCGTACGGCCACGATGTGACCGTCGTACACGGCGAGCACCTCGGCCTGGGCGCCCACGGACTCGACCCAGGGGGCCCGGATGAAGACGCCCTCTACAGGATCGCCCTCCACACCCTCGACGTCGACCGCCGCCTCGAAGGACTCGTTCTGCCGGCCGAAGGCGTTGCGGCGCACGATCATGTCGATGCCGCCGATGGTCTCCTGGCCGGAGCGCGGGTCGAGGATCTTGTCGGCGAGCATGATCATGCCCGCGCAGGTGCCGTAGATCGGCATGCCCTCGCGCACGCGCACGCGAAGGGGTTCCATCACCCCGAAGAGGACGGCCAGCTTGGAGATGGTGGTGGACTCGCCGCCGGGAAGGACGAGGCCGTCGACCTCGGCGAGTTCTTCGGGGCGCCGCACCGGCCTGGCCACGGCGTCGGCCGCGGCCAGGGCGATGAGGTGCTCCCGTACGTCGCCCTGGAGAGCCAGGACGCCTATGACGGGTGCGTCGGTCATGTACGTGGTGTCCTAAGTGAGGTCGGGCTGTGTCGTGCCGGGGTGCGTCTTACCAGCCGCGGTTGGCGTAGCGCTCGTTCTCGGGGAGGACGTCGCAGTTGATGCCGACCATGGCCTCGCCGAGGTTGCGGGACGCGTCCGCGATGATCTTCGGGTCGTCGTAGAAGGTGGTCGCCTTCACGATGGCGGCGGCGCGCTTGGCCGGGTCGCCGGACTTGAAGATGCCGGAGCCGACGAAGACGCCCTCGGCGCCGAGCTGGCGCATCAGCGCGGCGTCCGCAGGGGTGGCGACACCGCCGGCGGAGAACAGCACGACCGGGAGCTTGCCCAGCTCGGCGACCTCCTTGACCAGCTCGTACGGGGCGCGCAGCTCCTTCGCGGCGGCGTACAGCTCGTGGTTGTCGAAGCCGCGCAGCTTGGCGATCTCGTTCTTGATCTGGCGCAGGTGGCGGACGGCCTCGACGACGTTGCCGGTGCCGGCCTCGCCCTTGGAGCGGATCATCGCGGCACCCTCGGCGATACGGCGCAGGGCCTCGCCCAGGTTGGTGGCACCGCAGACGAACGGCGTGGTGAAGGCCCACTTGTCGGAGTGGTTGACCTCGTCGGCCGGGGTGAGGACCTCGGACTCGTCGATGTAGTCGACACCGAGCGCCTGCAGCACCTGGGCCTCGACGAAGTGGCCGATGCGGGACTTGGCCATCACAGGGATGGACACGGCGTTGATGATGCCCTCGATCATGTCCGGGTCGGACATGCGGGCCACGCCGCCGTCCTTGCGGATGTCGGCCGGGACCCGCTCGAGGGCCATGACGGCGACGGCGCCCGCGTCCTCGGCGATCTTCGCCTGCTCCGGCGTGACGACGTCCATGATCACGCCGCCCTTGAGCTGCTCGGCCATGCCGCGCTTGACGCGAGCCGTGCCGGTCTCGGGGGTCTGGGGGGTGGAGAGCGTGCTGGACACGGGTTCGACCTCACTCGGGAAAAAGGCTGATTTCTGCTGGACCGAGGAAACGCCGGGTGAACAGGCCACGGCAAGGGCCAATGGAGAGGCGGTGGATCGTTTTTTTGGGTGCCGGAGCGGCCCGCGCCACCCCGTACCGGCCGGCACCCACCCCGTACGGCGCGCCCCGCCCAGCCCCGTGCAGGACGGTCCAGACGGCCTCCTACGGCACGCGAGGCCCGAACCGGTCCCTCACACCGTCGACCGGTCCGTCAGCGCCGCAGGGGGCTCGTCGTCCATCTCGAAGGCCATCGGGAACGGGGCGTGACCGGCCAGCCGGAACCAGCGCACCTTGCGGTGGCGGCGCAGCGCCCGGGCCGCACGCACGGCGTCGTTGTGGAACCTCCGGGCCATCGGCACCCGGCGCACGGCCTCGGTCAGCTCATGGGCGGCCGTCTCGCCGCCGGGTGCCTCCCGCACCGCCTCCATCTGCTGGGCCTCGCCGAACACGGCCCGCAGCGCCTGGCTGAGCTCGCTCTCGGCGACCTCCCGCTGCTCCTCCTCCGCCTGCCGGGCCGCGTGGGCGGCCTCGTACAGCACGATCGACGCGGCCGGGTCGAGCACCCCCGAGGTCGCCAGCTCCTGGGCGACGGATGCCCGGCGCAGCAACTGGGCGTCGAGCGCGGCGCGCGTCGCGTCGATGCGGGAGTGCAACCGGTCGAGGCGGCCCGCGGTCCAGCTCAGATAGAGGCCGATCGCGACGAGGGCGACGAGGATCCAGATGAGGGTTGCGGTCACGGGCGGCAAGGCTACCGGGCGGCCCGCTCACCGGTGCCGTTCGCCGGACTCAGTCCCGGACCAGGCCCAGGCGGGCCCGCAGACCCGTCCGCTCGTCCGCGGCGACCGCGGCCGCGCCGTCCGTCACCGTCTCGTAGACCGACAGGATGTCCGCGCCGACCGTCGCCCAGTCGAAGCGCCGTACATGGGCGCTGCCGCGCGCCCGCAGCTCCGCGCGGCGCTCCGGGTCCGCGAGCAGCCGCAGGGCCGCGTCGGCGAGCGCGTCGGCGTCCTCGTTGGCGAACAGCTCACCGGCCGCCCCCTGGTCGAGGACCTGGGCGAAGGCGTCCAGATCGGAGGCGAGCACGGGTGCGCCCGCCGACATCGCCTCGACCAGGACGATGCCGAAGCTCTCGCCCCCGGTGTTGGGCGCCACGTACAGGTCGACGCTGCGCAGGAAGCGCGCCTTGTCCTCGTCGCTGATCATGCCGAGGAACTCGACGCGCGCACGCAGCTCGGCGGGGAGCGCCGCCACGGCCTCCTCCTCGTCACCGCGTCCGGCGACCAGGAGCCGGGTGTCCGGGCGCGCGGCAAGGATCTTCGGCAGGGCCTTCATGAGGACCGGCAGGCCCTTGCGGGGCTCGTCGATACGGCCTATGAAACCGATGGTGCTGCCCGCGGCTCCCCCGCCGCCGGCAGCGACGGAGCCTCGCGCCTCGTCCGACTGCCATTCGGCCTTGGGTTCGGCCTTCGCGAAGAAGTCCACGTCCACGCCGTTCGGGATCACCACGGCGTCGCCGCCCAGGTGTTCGACGAGCGTGCGGCGCGCGTACTCGCTCACCGCGATGCGCGCGCTGATCTTCTCCAGGGCCGCCTGGAGGATCGAGTAGGCGGCGACCATGGCCCGCGAGCGCGGGTTGGAGGTGTGGAAGGTCGCCACGATCGGGCCCTGCGCCGCCCAGCAGGCCAGCAGGCCCAGCGACGGCGAGGCCGGCTCATGGATGTGGATCACGTCGAACTCGCCGTCGTGGAGCCAGCGCCGCACCCGGGCCGCGCTGAGGAAGCCGAAGTTCAGCCGGGCCACCGAGCCGTTGTAGGGCACCGGGACCGCGCGGCCGGCCGAGACGACGTAGGGCGGCAGCGGGGTGTCGTCGTCCGCGGGGGCTAGAACGGAGACCTCGTGCCCCAGACGGATGAAGTACTCGGCCAGATCGCGGATGTGGAACTGGACGCCGCCCGGCACGTCCCAGGAGTACGGGCAGACGATGCCGATCCTCACTCCGCACCCTCCCGAGGGTCCTCGTTCCGGGGAGCCCTGCCGGGATCCAGGTCGGCGAGCCACAAGCGCTGCAGCATGTGCCAGTCCTCCGGATGCTCGGCGATCCCCGTGGCGAAGGCGTCTGCCAGCGCCTGTGTCATGACAGACGCCTTCTCGGCCCGGGTACCTGTCTCCGGTACCTCGATCGGGGGATGCACGCGGCCACGCATGACGGGCGAGTCGTCGTACCAGAGCGTCACCGGCAGCAGCAGCGCGCCGGTCTGCTGGGCGAGCAGCGCAGGTCCGGCGGGCATCCGCGCCGTCTCCCCGAAGAAGGTGACCTCGACGCCGGAGGCCGACAGATCGCGGTCGGCGACGAGACAGACGAGTCCGCCGTCGCGCAGCCGCCGGGCCAGGGTGCCGAACGCGGAGCCGCCGCTGTGCGGCAGCACCTCCATGCCGAGGCCCTCGCGGTAGGCGACGAAACGGTCGTAGAGCGTCTCGGGCTTGAGCCGCTCGGCCACCGTCGTGAACGGGGTCTTCAGCGCGGTGGTGACCCAGGCGCCCGCCAGGTCCCAGTTGGCCAGGTGCGGCAGCGCGAGGACGACGCCCTTGCCCGCGGCCAGTCCGTCGGTGAGGAAGTGCAGGTCCTTCGCGTCGAAGCCGTCCCTGACGCGCTCCGGGCTCCAGGCCGGCAGCCGGAAGGACTCCATCCAGTAGCGCAGATAGGAGCGCATGCCCGCCCGGGACAGCTCGGCGAGCCGTTCGGGGCTCGCGCCGGGCAGCACGCGCGCGTAGTTGCTCTCGAGCCTCTGCACGCCCTTGCCGCGCTGTCTCCAGGCGGTGTCGGCGATGGTCCGGCCCAGCCGGGTGGCGACGGGCTCGGGCAGGGCCTTGACCGTGCTCCAGCCGAGTCCGTAGAGCCCGTCGATGAGCCGCTCCTGCAGGCTGGTCACGTCGCCGCCCCGCTCTTGTGCACGTGGTTCACTGCCCCGTCCCGCTTCCGTGCGAGGCGCCCTGGTCCCGGTCGCGCTCCGCGGCCGCGTCCGCCTCGGCGGACTCCCGGCGGACCGTGACGACCCGCTGGACCAGCGTGATCAGGCTGCCGACGGCGACGATCCACAGCGCGATCGGCAGCAGCACCTGGATACCCGGCACGCCGAACTTGTGCAGCCCCGCGACCCCGGCCGCGACCAGCGAGATGACCAGCCGCTCGGCGCGCTCGACGAGCCCGTTCACGGCGACGGGCAAACCGATCGACTCGCCACGGGCCTTGGTGTACGACACCACCTGGCCGCTGGCCAGACAGAAGATCGAGACCGCGCACAGGACGTTGTCGTTGCCGTTGCCCGCGTACCACAGGGCGAAGCCGCCGAAGATCGCGCCGTCGGCGACCCGGTCGAGCGTGGAGTCCAGGAAGGCGCCCCAGCGGCTGGAGCGGCCGAGCTGGCGGGCCATGTTGCCGTCGACGAGGTCCGAGAACACGAACAGGGTGATGACGACCGTGCCCCAGAAGAACTCGCCCCGGGGGTAGAAGACCAGCGCGCCCGCGATCACCCCGGCGGTGCCGATGAGCGTGACCGTGTCGGGGCTCACGCCCCTGCGGATCAGAAACGCGGCGAACGGTGTGAGGACACGCGTGAAGAATGCACGCGCGTACTTGTTCAGCATGGCCTTCCCGACGGTCGGTGAGCCGCGCGGCCTCTGCTGGCCGCCGGCTGGCCCATCGTAGCCACGCGCGTGTGTGCGCGACGGCCGGGCACCCGCGGGCCCGTGTCACGTCCCGGTGGCACCGGGGTCACGGGGCGATCGCAGGGGGCTCCGACCCGCACGTATGGCGGGATCCCGTCCTCCGTATGGACGCACCGTGACGGGAGTGCAAAGCTCGAAGACACCGCGGGCGTCACCGGAACCGCCTACCGCACGCGGGTCCGCATGTCCGCGCCCGCAGAGACCTCACCGTGCACGGGAGGCAAGGCCATGGGCGACAAGGCGAACGCACACCCTGGAGCCGCCGGCAGGGCTACGGCGGCCGACCACCCCGCGTCCGTACGGAATGTGGTGCTGGTCGGTCACAGCGGATCCGGCAAGACGACACTGGTGGAGGCTCTCGCGCTGACGGCGGGAGCGGTGAACCGGGCGGGCCGCGTGGAGGACGGCGGCACCGTCTCCGACTACGACGAGATCGAGCACCGGCAGCAGCGTTCGGTGCAGCTCTCCCTGGTCCCCGTCGAACGCGACGGGATCAAGATCAATCTGCTGGACACTCCCGGATACGCCGATTTCGTCGGGGAGTTGCGGGCCGGTCTGCGCGCGGCGGACGCGGCCCTCTTCGTGGTCTCGGCCGCGGACGGGGTGGACGGCTCCACCCGGATGGTCTGGGACGAGTGCGCGGCCGTCGGTATGCCGCGCGCCCTGGTGATCACGCACCTGGAGGCGGCCCGGGCCGACTTCGAGGAGATGACCCGGATCTGCGCGCAGGAGTTCGGCGGGGAGGACCCCGACGCCGTGCTGCCCCTGTACCTGCCGTTGCACGGCGCCGAGGGCTCCGACGGGCACGCGCCCGTGACCGGGCTCGTCGGACTGCTGTCGCAGAAGTTGTTCGACTACGCCTCGGGCGAGCGCAAGGAGTCCGAGCCGGGCCCGGAACAGCTGCCGCTGATCGAGGACGCCCGCAACCGGCTCATCGAGGGGATCATCTCCGAGAGCGAGGACGAGACCCTCATGGACCGCTATCTGGGCGGCGAGGCGATCGAGATCGACACGCTGACGCAGGACCTGGAGCGCGCGGTCGCGCGTGGGGTCTTCTTCCCGGTGCTCGCCGCCGCGCCCGCGGCCGAGGGCGCCCGCCAGGGACTCGGCACCGTCGAGCTGCTGGAACTGATCACGGGCGGCTTCCCCACCCCGCTGGAGCATGAGGCGGCCGTGGTGACCACCCCGGACGGCAAGCCCCGTGACCTCGCGCTCTGCGACCCTTCGGGGCCTTTGGTGGCGGAGGTCGTCAAGACGTCCTCCGACCCGTACGTGGGCCGTATCTCGCTGGTCCGCGTCTTCTCCGGCACCCTGCATCCCGACGACACGGTCCATGTCTCCGGGCACGGACTGGCCGACCGCGGCCATGAGGACCATGACGTCGACGAGCGCATCGGCGCCCTGTCCGTCCCGTTCGGGAAGCAGCAGCGCCCGCTCTCGCAGTGCATCGCGGGCGATCTGGCGTGCGTGGCGAAACTGAACCGGGCCGAGACCGGTGACACGCTCTCGGCCAAGGACGAGCCGCTGCTCATGGCGCCCTGGGAGATGCCGGACCCGTTGTTGCCGCTCGCCATCCAGGCGCACAGCAAGCCGGACGAGGACAAGCTCAGCCAGGGGCTCTCCCGGCTGGTCGCCGAGGATCCGACCATGCGGCTCGAACAGAACCAGGACACCCACCAGGTGGTGCTGTGGTGCCTGGGCGAGGCGCACGCGGACGTCGCTCTGGAGCGGCTGCGCAGCCGCTACGGCGTCCAGGTCGACGTGGTGCCGCACAAGGTCTCCCTCCGGGAGACCTTCGCGGGCACCTCCGGCGGGCGCGGCCGGCACGTCAAGCAGTCCGGCGGGCACGGGCAGTACGCGATCTGCGAGATCGAGGTGGAACCGCTGCCCGGCGGCTCCGGCATCGAGTTCGTCGACAAGGTGGTCGGCGGGGCCGTGCCCCGGCAGTTCATCCCGTCCGTGGAGAAGGGTGTACGCGCCCAGGCCGCCAAGGGCGTGGCCACCGGGCACCCCCTCGTGGACGTCCGGATCACGCTTCTCGACGGCAAGGCGCACTCCGTGGACTCCTCGGACGCCGCCTTCCAGACGGCGGGCGCACTCGCCCTGCGCGAGGCGGCGGCCGACGCGACGATCCATCTGCTGGAACCGGTCGCCGAGGTCTCGGTACTCGTCGGTGACGACTACGTCGGTGCCGTGATGAGTGACCTGTCCACGCGGCGCGGCCGGGTCCTGGGCACCGAACAGACGAGCGGCGGCCGGACGCTGGTGCGGGCCGAGGTGCCGGAGATCGAGATCGGCCGGTACGCGGTCGACCTCCGTTCCCTCTCGCACGGCACGGCACGCTTCAGCCGCTCCTACGCGCGGCACGAGCCGATGCCGACGCAGCTCGCTCAGAAGATCCGCGAAGAGGCGCAGCGCTCCACGTAGTCCGGGCTGCGCTTCCGGCTCCCCCCGGCGGGCGGCTTCTTGGCCGTCCGCCGACGGATGTCCGTCGCGGCGGATACGCTGATGACCTGATCAAGTTGACACGCGATCACCACGATGACCTGTTCAACAGGTGTGCGGGACAAGGAAGTCGGGAAGGCCGCAGAAGCGGGTTCGGCGGCGAGGGGGCGGGCGGCAGTGACGGACGGATTCGATTTCAGCCCCGGGGCACAGGTGCCCCTCTCGGGCTCCGCGGGTCAGACGGCGGCGACCTACGCCCTGGCCTCGGCGGCCTACCGGGACGCGAAGGTCGAGACGATCCTCGACGCGAACAACGAATGGCACGAGTCGAAGGTCAGCCCTCCCCGACCCTGGGCGAAGCTCTTCCGCCCCAACCTCGGCGAGGCCTTCTCGCTCGCGGTGCGGGACCGCATGCTCGGGGCCGGCCGCAAGCCGCTCATCCAGTCCTTCGGCACCGAGCCGCAGGTGGTCGTGGAGCACTGTCTGGCCGCCCACCGCATCCGCCGGGAGCGCGACAACTGGCTCTCTGCGGTGACGGTGCTGTGCGGGGTGCTGTTCCTGCCCGGGCTGCTGGTGTGGCTGCTGGTCTTCCAGATCCGCGCCACCATCGCCAGGCGGGACGCCAAGCGCGGATCCGCCCTCGGCACCACGCTGCTGGTCGCGGTGGGCGCCCTCGCCGTGATCTTCCTGATCCGGATGCCGTTCACGGGCTTCTGGGCGTGGTACGGGCGCGCGGCGGCGGTGCTGCCCGTGATCGGCTGGTACTGGGCGAAGCAGATCTGCGAGCGGACCGCACGGGACCTGCGCGAGCGCTGGGAGAGCCTGCTCGCCGGCGGCGGCCTGGGCGCGAAGATCCCCGAGGCGGTGCCGGGCAGCCCCGGGGAGAACTCCGCCGAGCTGCTGCGCCAGGCACTGGTCCGGCTGAGCGCCGAGCAGCGGTCCAACTCCGTCTTCTACGCGGGGCCCAAGGGCATCCTGGGCATGGGCACACGCTGGGGCAGCTGGCAGCTCGCCGAGGACCTGGTGCCGCGTGACCCGGACAAGGAGATCCACCCGTTCCGCAGCTGGGACGTGGTCAGGGCCATCCATGACCAGCTGAGCATGCTGGAGCGCGGCCCGCTGAACACCGGCGGCTTCCCGACGCCGTCGATCAAGCACTGGATCGTCAGCCCGATCGGCGAGAAGGCCGCAGAGGTGTCCCGCAGCGAGGGCACGGACGTGGACGCGTACCAGATCAAGCCGCACGCGATACAGGAGATCTGCAACAAGCAGCAGTTCGGCGGCGGTGAGCGGCACTACCTCGGCGTCCAGTGGACGCTGTGGGACGGCCAGCTGGTCCTCACCATGCTGATCACGGTGACGGTGCTGCACGAGACGCTGCGCATCGAGGTCACCGGGCACGCCCTGGGGCCGGTGAACGCACTGTTCACGACCAAGCCCTCGGCACCGACCAAGAAGGTGCAGAAGCAGATCAGGTTCTGGGAGACCCGCGAGGTGAAGCTCCCGCTGGTCGACGCGGACGAGGTGGTGCGCCTGGCGGTCCGCGCCCCGCTCACCTGGTATCCGCCGGTGCTGAACTGGCTGGGCGGCTCGCTGACCCTGCCGGAGCCCTTCGGTCTGCGGCACGCCTGGGCGGACCAGCCGTGGCGCCACCGCTTCATGGCGGACGACGCGCTGCGGGCGGCCACACCGGTGCTGCGCGTGGTGCACGCGGCGGCGATCCGGGTGCTGGAGGAGAACGGCGTGGACACGGAGAAGTTCGGCACGCGGTCGTCGTTCCTCAGCACGCAGGTGCAGGACCCGATGCCGCGGAAGGCCGACCTCTACGACGCATAGCGCGCCTGAACCGGTTCCTGCCGGGCCACCCGGTCGGTCGGGCGGTCCGGCAGCAACCGGAGCTACGAGAGCCTCGCGGTCACGACGTGGTCCAGGCCTCCGCCAGCATCGTGCGGGTGTCGGCCAGCAGCTGCGGCAGCACCTTGGTGTGGCCGACCACGGGCATGAAGTTCGTGTCGCCGCCCCAGCGCGGGACGATGTGCTGGTGCAGATGGGCCGCGATGCCCGCGCCGGCGACCGTGCCCTGGTTCATGCCGATGTTGAAGCCGTGGGCCCCGGAGGCGGTGCGCAGGGCGGTCATGGCCTGCTTGGTCAGCTCGGCCAGCTCCGCGGTCTCCGGCTCCGTCAGGTCGGTGTAGTCGGCGACGTGGCGGTAGGGCACGACCATCAGATGGCCGCCGTTGTACGGGTACAGGTTCAGGACCGCGTACACCTGCTCGCCGCGCTTGACGATCAGCCCGTCCTCGTCGGACTTGGCCGGTATGGTGCAGAACGGGCAGCCGTCGTCGGCCCCCGGACCGGTCGGCTTGTTCTCGCCCTGGATGTAGGCCATCCGGTGGGGCGTCCACAGGCGCTGGAACGCGTCCTGCGTCCCCACTCCGATCTGCTGCTCCGGCTCACTCGTCATGCAGTGCAGCATATGGCTTCACCCGTGTGCGGCGTCGGGGCGGTCCTCGGGGGCCCCGGTCCGACCAGGAACGAGGCAGGGCCCCCGGGGCGCTGAACTCCCCGGGGGCCCTGGCGTCCGTCGCCTACGGGTCGGACGCACATCTCACACCGGCGCGGATCAGACCTGTGCCCGCTCCTCGACGACCTTCATGATCTTCGCGATGGCCTCGTCGAACGGGATGGCGTTCTCCTGCGAGCCGTCCCGGTAGCGGAAGGACACCGATCCGTTGGACATGTCCTCGTCGCCCGCGATGACCATGAAGGGCACCTTCTGCTTCTGGGCGTTGCGGATCTTCTTCTGCATCCGGTCCGAGGAGGAGTCGACCTCGACGCGCAGGCCCTTCTTGCGGGCGGCCTCGGTGAACCTCTGCAGATACTCGACGTGCGCGTCACCGATCGGGATGCCGATGGCCTGGACCGGTGCCAGCCACGCCGGGAAGGCGCCCGCGTAGTGCTCCAGCAGCACCGCGAAGAACCGCTCGATGGAGCCGAAGAGGGCGCGGTGGATCATGACCGGGCGCTGCTTGGAGCCGTCCGCGGCCGTGTACTCCAGGTCGAAGCGCTCCGGCAGGTTGAAGTCCAGCTGGACCGTCGACATCTGCCAGGTGCGGCCGATCGCGTCCTTGGCCTGGACGGAGATCTTCGGACCGTAGAAGGCGGCGCCGCCCGGGTCCGGGACCAGCGGGAGGCCCTGCTTCTCGGCGACCTGGCGGAGGGTCTCGGTGGCCTCCTCCCAGGCCTCGTCGGAGCCGACGTACTTCTCCGGGTCCTTGGTGGACAACTCCAGGTAGAAGTCGGTCAGGCCGTAGTCGCGCAGCAGGTTCAGCACGAAGGTGAGCGTCTTGTCGAGCTCGTCGCCCATCTGCTCGCGCGTGCAGTAGATGTGCGCGTCGTCCTGGGTGAAGCCGCGGGCCCGGGTCAGACCGTGCACGACACCCGACTTCTCGTACCGGTACACGGTGCCGAACTCGAACAGGCGCAGCGGCAGTTCACGGTAGGAGCGGCCGCGCGCGTCGAAGATCAGGTTGTGCATCGGGCAGTTCATGGGCTTGAGGTAGTAGTCCACGCCCTCGTCGAGCTGCATGGGCGGGTACATGCCGTCGGCGTACCAGTCCAGGTGGCCCGAGGTCTCGAAGAGCTTCCCCTTCGTCGCGTGCGGGGTGTAGACGAACTCGTAGCCCTCTTCCTCGTGGCGGCGCCGCGAGTAGTCCTCCATCACACGGCGGACGATGCCGCCCTTGGGGTGGAAGACGGCGAGGCCGGAGCCGATCTGCTCCGGGATGGAGAACAGGTCCAGCTCGCTGCCCAGCTTGCGGTGGTCGCGCTTCTCGGCCTCGACGAGGAAGTCCAGGTACGCCTTCAGCTCGTCCTTGGACGGCCAGGCCGTGCCGTAGATGCGCTGGAGCATCGGGTTCTTCTCGCTGCCGCGCCAGTAGGCGGCCGCGTTGCGCATCAGCTTGAACGCCGGGATCAGCCGGGTCGAGGGCAGGTGGGGACCGCGGCAGAGGTCCTTCCAGCACAGCTCGCCGGTCTTGGCGTCGAGGTTGTCGTAGATCGTCAGCTCGCCGGCGCCGACCTCGACGTCCGCGCCGTCCTCGCTGGACGCCGAGCCCTTGAGGCCGATCAGCTCCAGCTTGTAGGGCTCGTCCGCCAGCTCCTCGCGGGCGGCCTCGTCGGTGACGACACGGCGGGAGAAGCGCTGGCCGCGCTTCTGGATCTCCTGCATCTTCTTCTCGACGGCCTTGAGATCCTCGGGCGTGAACGGCCGCGCCACGTCGAAGTCGTAGTAGAAGCCGTCCTTGACCGGCGGGCCGATGCCCAGCTTGGCCTCGGGGAAGATCTCCTGCACGGCCTGCGCCATCACGTGCGCGGTGGAGTGGCGCAGGATGCCCAGGCCGTCCTCGGAGGAGATCTCGACGCCCTCGACGGTCTCGCCGTCCTGGACCGCGTAGCTGAGGTCCTTCAGTTCGCCGGCCACGCGCGCGGCGATGATCGAGCGCTCGCCGGCGAAGAGGTCGGCGGCCGTAGTGCCCGTCGTCACCACGCGCTCTTCCCGCTCGGAATCGCGTTGGATGATCACACGGACGTCTGACACCGGTCTCTCCTGACTGCTGGCGGATGCGGCGCCATACCTGGAGCGCGCGCATGACTGGGATCGTACCGACCCACGGCCGCCCACCGCGAAACGGTCGCGGTCAGTCCTCCTCGCACGCCCCCTCGAAGAAATCCGTGTCCTTCGCGTTCTCCTGGAGCGACTTCATCAGCCGGTCCCGCTCGGCCTCGTCCACCCGCACCGGGGCCACCCCGGACGCGTCCGCCAGGCGGCGGAAGCCGCCGCGGCTCTCCAGCCGCCCGTGCACCCGCACCGGCAGCCCGGCGAGATGGGCCTGGCCCGCCGTCCGGTACGCCTCCTCGTCCAGGGTCATCCGTACGTGCGGCACCTCGGCCCCGGCGATGACCCGCAACCGGACCGTGCCCTCGCCGCCCGGCGCCGACCGGCGCAGCCGGACGACGGTACCGGTGATCCGCACCCGGACGGACGGCTCCTCGCGCAGATAGCGGGCCCCGGCCTCGCGCAGCACGGGCAGGTCGCCCGGCGAGAACTCGACCGGTTCGACGGGCGTCGCACCGCCCTCGGGCACGCCGACGGCGGGTGCCCACTCGACGGCGATACGGGCGCCCTCGGAGCCGCGCACAAGCGCCACCAGGGCCTCGGTCAGCTCACGGCTCACGCCCGCCTCGACGGCGGCGTCGAAGGCGTCCATGCCGCCGGTGGCGCGCTGGTAGTCGACGGCCTCCCGGGCCGCGTAGAGCGCCTGGTGCAGACGTACGGCGAGCGGCCGGCCGGTGGCGACGGGCACGAAGGCGGTGAGCCTGCGGCCGCCGGGGGCGGCGCCGACCAGCACGTCGTCCAGGGACGCGACGGCGGGCCTGCGGTGCCGGGCGCCGTAGTAGCCCGCCCGTGCGCGGGTGGCGAGCGCACCGGCCAGCAGCATCCCCCGGGCGGCGGAGCGCAGCTCGTCCTCCACGGCCCAGGGCGCGGTGCCCACGGGCCCCGTGGGCACGTCTCGCCACCAGTGGATCTCGTCGCTGGGCACGGAGAGTCCGACCAGCACGTCACGGGCGGAGGGCGAGCCGCTGCGGGAGAGGGCGACAAGGGCCTCGCCGAGCAGGTCGTCGCTGTCGGGGAAGGCCCGGCTCTCCGGCACCAGCAGGCTGGTGCCGCCGCTGCCCGGACCGGGCGGGGTCCACCGGCCGTAGCGTCCGGGGGCGCCGCCGCGGCGCTGCCAGCCGTGCCGGTGCAGGAGGGCGCCGAGTACGGCGGGATCGACCTGGTCCGGCGCGGGCGGCTGGTTCCACGGCTGCTCCGCCGGGTGTGGTCGCACGGCGCGCAGTGGCTCGTCGAGGGGACGGTGGGTCACGGTCTGCCTCCCGTTCCGACCCGGGTCATGATCTCGCACAGGGCACGGTCGTCGAAGATGCGCGCGGTGGGGATGCGCACGGTGGTGCGGTGCCGGCCTGTGATCGGATGTCCGGCCAGATTGATCCAGTAGCAGCAGTGCCGCAGGTCGAGGCGGTCGTGGCCGGCCCGCAGCCACTGCTCCTGGGACCTGGGCACGATCATCACGACGAGGATCTTGTGCACGGAGACGGGGGTGCGGGCCAGCTTCGCCAGGTGCTCGTTGTCGAGCGTGAAGGAGAAGAAACGCCCCGGCGGATTCGGCGGGATCTGGTAGGTGGCCTTGAGCTGCACCTTGATGGTGACCTCGTCGTCGACGGTGTGACCGGGGGCGCTGTGGCTGACGTGCCAGTCGATGCCGTTGTCCGGAAAGGGCTGGGACAGCGAGCAGCCGGCCGCGGCGGCGACCGCGTGCAGATATCCCACCTGCAATGTCTCCATGCAGGCGGTGGTGGCGAGTGTGCCGCGAAGGGGGCCCGTGCGTTCGGGCAGCAGCCCGCCCCGCTCGGGCTGCGCTATCGCCATGACCAACAGCCTTCCCCGTCGGATCGATCCCCGTGACGGGCCGCTGAACTGCAAAGACCCGTACTCCTGTTGTGTCCTTCCGGCGTACGACGCAAACAGCCCGGGTATCACCAAACGGGCAGAAGACGGTACGTCAACTGCCGAAGGTGAACAAGGAGTTGAGTTCGTATGGCGTGCTGGTACGAGGGCCCCTTGGCCGCGTTCGACACGGAGACCACGGGCGTGGACGTCGAGACCGACCGGATCGTGTCGGCCGCCGTCGCCGTCCAGGACGCACCGGGCACCCGACCGAGGGTGTGCCGGTGGCTGGTGAACCCGGGTGTGCCGGTGCCCGCGGAGGCGACGGCTGTGCACGGGCTGACGGAGGAACATCTGCAGCGCAACGGCCGCTGGCCGTCGCCGGTGATGGAGGAGATAGCCAGGGAGCTGGGCGAACAGGCCGCACTGGGACGGCCGCTGGTGGTGATGAACGCGCCGTTCGATCTGACGCTCCTGGACCGGGAGTTGCGCCGCCACCGCGCCTCCTCGCTGGACCGCTGGTTCGCGTCGCAGCCGCTGTGCGTGCTCGACCCGCGGGTCCTCGACAAGCATCTGGACCGCTACCGCAAGGGCCGCCGCACCCTCATCGATCTGTGCGCGCACTACGGCGTGGTCCTGGAGGGGGCACACGACGCGGCGGCGGACGCGCTGGCCGCACTGGAGGTCGTACGGGCGCTGGGGCGTCGTTACGCGAGCCGTCTGGAGCGGCTGACGCCGGTCGAGCTGCACACCCTGCAGACGGGGTGGCATGCGGCGCAGGCGCGGGGGCTGCAGGCGTGGTTCGCGCGCAGCGGCTCGGACGAGGTGGTGGACCCTGCCTGGCCGCTGCGCCCGGGGCTGCCGGCGGCCGCCTGACCCGGGCCCACGGAGCGGGATCCGTCCCGGCGCCCCAGCACCTCGGCACACGAAAAAACCGGTCCGTCTGTGACGGACCGGTCTCCTCCGGGTGGGCGATACTGGGTTCGAACCAGTGACCTCTTCGGTGTGAACGAAGCGCTCTCCCACTGAGCTAATCGCCCGGGAACGCAGTGAACAATACAGGTCCGGGACCGGTTCGTTCAAACCGTTCGGAGGTGCGCGAGCAGTCCCCTGTGCCCCGCCCGCATCATGAGCCGGTGGTTCACCCGGAAGACTGGCCGCCCGGCCACGGCCCAGCGCCTGAGCAACGGCTTGGTGACCTCGACCTCCTGGTCGTAGCGGACCAGGGTGCCGGAGGCGGTCGCGGTGACCGTCCACCGCGCCCAGCCCTCGAGATCGCCGGAGAGCGCGGCCTCGAGGACCCCGGCCGCAGGATCGCGCCGCGCCTCGCGCGCGGTGAAGGTGATGTCGTACGGCAGCAGCGAGCGGACCCGGACGATGTCGGTGGTGTCGTCGAGCCGGATCACCTCCCGCACCTGACGCCACCATCTCGGGTACTCCTCGGCCCGCTCCAGGACCGCGTACACGGCGGCGGGGGGCGCGGGCAGCGGCCACAGGCTGCGGAAGCGGTAGTGGTTCGGGTCCATGCGCAGAGTCTGCCCGGGAGTGCCCCCGGTTTCTGAGTAGGCGTACTCATGCCGTACGCGGTGCGTCGGACCACACTGACGGGTGCGAGCGCCGTCGCCCGTGCGGCGGCGCTCCACGGCCCGGCCGTTCGTCGAATTCCCGGCCCCCACTTGGAACTTGAGGCCGAGCGGAACGCCCCTTCCGCCGCACTCCCGGGGAATCCGAGGGCGTTGTGGAATACGTCCGCGGGATTTCCGTCGGCCGCCCGGTCCAGGGCTTCTCCCAAAAGGCCGCGCGATACCGGAAGTCCGTGTTCCTCTCGACCTCCGGGGACTTCTTTTCGGAGAGGCCGGCCTAACGACTCTTCCGGACCGATTGATTCGGCCCGGTCGATCGCGGGCGGTCGACCGGGAGCGGTCGAACCGGACTGCCTGAATCCTCTTCGCGCACGTCGGCGCTGACAGGACGCGGCGGATCGTGACCGTTTCTGGCGCCGGTGCGCCCCGGCAGTGAATCGATTCGGGAAAGCGCTTGCCGAACGCATGCCCGGAGGGGCACATAAGACGAGGGTGGCGGGGGGGGGGGGGGGGGCGCGCCCCCCCCCCCCCCCCGGGGGGGGGGGGGGGCCGGGGCGGCCCCCCCCGCCCCCCCCGGGGGTAGTCCGACGGGCCCCCCCCGGGGAAAGACCCCCCGGCCGGGGGGGACAACACCCA